>NZ_CP150248.1:1022500-1392500 GCF_037975285.1 Ornithinibacillus sp. FSL M8-0202 | reverse complement strand
TCTCCCTGTCGAACGGTTAAATATAACAATAAAATATTTGGACGAGCAGTCAAGAGTCATTGAATTTGATCCAATTGGTGAGCATTTTGAACAGGTTGTTAAAGCTTTATAAGGTTAAGGATTTGGTTAGAGAAGGAGTTACGTTAGATGTATATACTGGCAATGGACACATCCAATCAAGCATTAGGTGTCGCAATCGTAAAAAATAAAGAAGTAGTTGGGGAAGTCGTGACAAATATAGCCAAAAACCATTCAGTTAGACTGATGCCAGCTATTGAACAATTAATGAAAGAAGTTAATCTGAAGCCAGAACAGCTAGATAAAATTGTCGTAGCCAAGGGACCAGGCTCCTATACTGGCGTACGAATTGGATTAACTACAGCTAAAACATTAGCCTGGTCGTTAAATATCCCGGTGGTAGGGGTGTCAAGCTTAGAGTTATTGGCTTACCGTGCAGTCTTTTCGGATGCTCTAATATGCCCGTTTTTTGATGCAAGAAGAGGTTTGGTTTATACGGGCTTGTATGCAAACAAGCAAGGTAAATTAGAACAAATAATAGAAGAACAGAATACTACTTTTGCTGATTGGTTGGACAGACTCGCAGGCTTGGATAAAAACGTTATTTTCTTAAGCCCGGATATCGAGAAGAATCGAGAAATCATAGTAGAAAAGCTGGGGAGCCATGCAGTAATACCTGAAATGGCTTACCATATTCCCAAGCCTTCTGATTTAGTATTAGCTGCGGAAGACAAGGATATCGAAGAAACCCATGCATTAACACCAAATTATTTACGTTTAGCAGAAGCAGAAGCTAATTGGTTAAAGCAACAGAAGGATAAAGAAAATGGCTGAACTAACAATTAGAAAAATGGAATTAGCAGATATTGATCAAGTAATGCTTGTAGAGCTGGCATCCTTTTCTTCTCCTTGGAATGAGCAGATCTTTAGGCAAGAACTAACGCAAAATCAACATGCTTATTACTATATTATTGAGATTGATCAGAGGATAATTGGTTATGTAGGTATGTGGGTTGTATTTGATGATGCACAAATTACGAATATCGCGATACTCCCAGGGTTTAGAGGACAGAAGCTAGGGGAAAAGCTATTTCGTTTTGCTTTACAACAAGCAATCGGTTTGGGGGCGACTAGGTTGTCTTTAGAGGTACGTGTAACGAATATTGTTGCCCAAAAGCTGTATCGGAAATTTGGACTCGTTCCTGGTGGAATTCGAAAAAACTATTATACAGACAATCAAGAGGATGCTGTAGTAATGTGGGTGAACTTAATATGAAGGATAAATATATACTTGGAATTGAAACAAGCTGTGATGAAACAGCGGTTTCCATAGTAAAGAACGGTAGAGAAGTACTATCTAATGTTGTTGCTTCGCAAATAGAAAGTCATAAGCGATTTGGAGGCGTGGTTCCAGAGATAGCCTCTAGACATCATGTGGAACAGATTACGCTAGTATTAGAGGAAGCATTTAATGAATCTGGTCTAGACTGGGATGATATTGACGCAATTGCGGTAACAGAGGGGCCAGGATTAGTCGGAGCACTTCTAATTGGTGTAAACGCAGCAAAGGCGCTAGCCTTTGCGAAAGGAAAGCCGTTAGTTGGTGTTCACCATATTGCGGGACATATTTATGCTAATCGCTTAGAGGAAGAATTTCAATTTCCACTATTAGCGTTAATTGTCTCAGGAGGGCATACTGAGCTCGTTCTAATGAAAGAGCATGGTAGCTATGAAGTAATTGGCGAGACAAGGGATGATGCGGCTGGTGAGGCTTATGACAAAGTGGCAAGAATGTTAAATCTCCCCTATCCAGGAGGACCGCATATAGATCGACTCGCAGCAGAAGGCGAGGCTGTTATTGATTTTCCGAGAGCATGGTTGGAGGAAGATAGTTTCGATTTTAGCTTTAGTGGGCTGAAATCAGCAGTTATTAACAAAATCCACAATGCCAAACAAAAAGGTATAACATTGAAGCAAGAAGATATAGCAGCAAGCTTTCAGGCAAGTGTAATCGATGTATTAGCAACAAAGACGCTTAAAGCGGCAATGCAATATAATGTAAAGCAAGTAATCGTAGCAGGTGGTGTAGCTGCTAATAAAGGACTACGTGCAGAGCTTGAGGCCAAATTTAAAGAGACCACGATTCCTTTGTTAATACCACCTTTAAGGTTATGTACGGATAATGCGGCTATGATTGCAGCAGCAGGGACAATTAATTATGAACAAGAGAAGCGTTCTGGTATGGATTTAAATGCTAATCCTTCCTTAATATTACGTTAAGAAAATATCCACAGGGTTGTGGCTATTTTTTTCCTTTTCCTGTTATATTGGCTTTGTCATGTTAATAACAATTGTGGATAACATTGAAATTCTATGTGGATGCTGTGAATAAATTTGTTGATAATGGCTATATTGGGCGTTTGTAAGTGGATAACGTTGTGGATAGTAATGGTTTTCGTAATCCCCTTTGAATGATTGGGTAAATTTGGTAACATCATGATATATAGATAACATGAAAGGAGATCATATGAAACGATTAATATGGATCGTGCTGTTGGGGATAACATTGTTACTAGTAGGGTGTCAAAACAACACAGAGGAACTTGATGTGAGCTCATCACTGGATGTTACACAAAAGATTGACGTGGTGCTGCCTGGTACAGATGAGAAAATAGTGACTATCGAAGACGATCAAGATATAGCTGATTTTGTAAATGCATTGCAGATAGACGATTGGGTAATGGAAAAGGTACCTACTGATGCTTCTGTGGATAGGCAATTCAACATGTACCAAAGCGATACGAAAAAGTTAGGTGAATCTAGTGTAGATAAATCATCTTTATCTGAGGCGGCTCAAATGACAACATACCAAAATTCTCCGTACCTTGATTTCAGTGTGAAAAATATTACGCTTAGCTTTAAAATACCAAATGAGGTAATGGAATATCTTTCAAGCTATCCACAGTAAAGGAAAGGCAGGTTACATAGAGCGTAACCTGCCTTTCTTATTAGCCTTGCAATAGTGTCCATTCTTCCATCAAATTCTCGATTTCTTGTTTTGCTTCATTGGTTTTATTGGTATATTCTAACGCCTTTTCATGGTTTTCGTACACTTCTGGTTTTGTCATTTCTTCCTCAAGAGATGCTAGCTCTTCTTCTAATCTTTCAATATCCGCTTCCAATTTAGCAATTTGTCGTTCTCTTTTTCGTTCTTCACTTTGGCGTTTTTTCTCTTCCTTAAAGCTTAATTTCTTTTCATTCGTAGCCTTAGGTTGATTTTCTTCTGCTTGTAGACGCTCTAACTCTTCTTCCTCCTGTTTTTTCTCGATATAGTAATCATAATCGCCGAGATAAACAGTAGCACCATCCCGTTGCATTTCGACCACTTTATCAGCGATCTTATTGATGAAGTAACGGTCATGGGATACAAAGACAATCGTTCCAGGAAAATCAATTAGTGCAGCTTCTAATACTTCCTTACTATCAATATCAAGATGGTTCGTCGGTTCGTCCAAAATTAATAGGTTCGCTTTTTGCATACGAAGCTTGGCAAGAGCGAGACGTGCTTTTTCTCCACCACTAAGGGATTGGACAGGCTTTAACACATCATCTCCGGAAAAGAGGAAATTGCCAAGAATCGTACGAATATCCTTTTCATTGACATGTGGGTATTCATCCCATAATTCATTTAATACGGTCTTGTGTGAGCTTAAATTAGCCTGTTCTTGGTCATAGTAACCAATTTGTACATTCGTACCAAGTTGAATAGTTCCTTCACTAGGCGCTAACTTCCCTAGTATATTTTTAAGCAGGGTTGTTTTTCCGACTCCATTAGGGCCAACTAAGGCAATACTCTCACCGCGTGATACGTGAAACGTTACATCTTTAAAAATCGGGTCTCCTCCTTCATCATAGCGGAAGGAGAGATCGTTAATTTTTAAGACATCGTTCCCAGTTCGTTTCGTAATTTCAAAAGTAATCGAAGCAGAGGATTCATCTCCTAAAGGTCTATCTAGTCGATCCATCTTCTCTAACTGCTTCCGTCTACTTTGTGCACGTTTAGTCGTGGATGCTCGTACTAAATTTCGTTGGATAAATTCTTCCATTTTCTTAATTTCGGTTTGCTGCTTCTCAAACTCTTTCATTTCCTGTTCAAAGTTGAGTGCCTTTTGCGTTAGAAAATCACTGTATGTTCCATGGTATCGCTTCGTGCGGTGGCGTGATATTTCATAAACCAGGGTTACCGTTTTATCAAGGAAATAACGATCATGCGAGACAATAACTACCGCACCTGGATAACTTAAAAGGTATTTCTCAAGCCAGGATAATGTATCGATATCTAGGTGGTTGGTCGGTTCGTCTAATATGAGTAAGTTTGGCTTCTTTAGTAATAGCTTCCCTAATGCAAGGCGCGTCTTCTGTCCACCGCTTAACTCATTAATCGGTGTTTGGTCATCAAAGTCTAGAAAGTTTAAACCAGATAGGACAGCCTTAATTTCAGATTCATAGCTATATCCACCGTTCGTTTCAAATTCCTGCTGCAAGCGATCATATTCGGCCAATAATTTCTCTGCATCAGCTGGTTCTAGTTCATGTACTTGGGCCATTTTTGTTTCCATGGATCGTAGCTTCTTCTCTTGTAGAATTAAATCGGAGAAGACCTCTAACATTTCGTTCCAAATCGTGTTAGATGATTCTAGGCCGGTATGCTGTGATAAATAACCGATAGTGAGGTCCTTCGGCTTAATTAATTCACCGGTATCATAGGACATCTCACCAGCCATTATTTTAAGAAGGGTAGACTTTCCAGCACCATTCCGACCTACTATCGCTACTCTATCTTTATCTTTTATTTCTATTTTTATATTTGCTAATATTTCTTCAGCTCCAAATGATTTGGAGAGATCATTTAATTGCATAATTATCATCATGGTCACCTCTAGTATTTTTAGTGTATCCAAATATAGCCGTTCGAGCAATAATATTGTGAATATGTGAAGTTAATCACGACTTAATACAAAAAATCTGATAAAATAGAAATTGGTACTAATTTATACATTATTATTGTTCCATTATGTTTTAAGCGAAGATTTGGATAGATGGTAAGGAGGAATCAGCTTGGATCAAAACAAAATACCACAAGCGACTGCCAAAAGACTCCCATTATATTATCGTTTTTTAAATAATTTACAAATGCAAGGAAAGACCCGTGTTTCCTCAAAGGAGCTAAGTGAGGCTGTCAAAGTGGATTCAGCTACTATTCGTAGAGATTTTTCCTATTTTGGAGCACTTGGGAAGAAGGGCTATGGGTATAATGTTGAATATTTATTAGGTTTTTTCCGGAAAACATTAGACCAGGATGAGCTTACCGAAGTAGCATTAATTGGGGTAGGTAATCTAGGTACAGCCTTTCTAAACTATAATTTCACCAAAAATAATAATACGAAAATTATGCTAGCCTTTGATGCGGACCCGAAAAAAGTGGGGAAAGAAATTGGTGGCGTTCCGATTTATCATATTGATGATTTGGAAGAGAGATTAGGTAATGTGAAAGTAGCAATTCTAACCATACCGGCTCAAGAAGCTGACCGTATAACGGAACGATTAGTAGTAAAGGGTATCAAAGGTATTTTAAACTTCACACCAGCACGTATTACCGTACCCGACGATGTTCGCGTACACCATATTGATTTAGCCATTGAATTACAGGCGTTAGTGTATTTCTTAAAGCATTATCCGTTAGAGAAGATAGATAATGAGGAAGAGGATACATATTAGGAACTTTTGACACACATCTTAGCTAATACATAAATAAGCTCCTACCAGATTGTAGGAGCTTTTACTATCCATATAATTATTTCTTTTTTATATTCTTTAACTTATAATGCAGTCGCATATAACGAATCCCAGCACCGAAGTCTAATGTAGCAAAAATAGCTAGCAGAATGGTCATGAAATTAAAAACCGTTTCTTCTGCAAAAGAAATTGCAACATAAATAAAAAAGACTCCCATCGTAAAGTATATAAGTGCCAAGGTCCTTGCGGTAATTCTCATAAATAATTAACCTCCGATTAGAATCATTTGTACCTGATTCCATTGCTGTTCAATCTGTTCAATTTGTTCTGGTGTAAGCGAGTATTGGTAGATGACGGAAATAGAATTTAACGTCATGTGAACAATAATCGGAACAATGATTTTTTTCGTTTTCACATATAGAAATGCAAATACAAATCCCATTGATGCGTATATTAGAATGTGCTCAGGTTCACCATGAATAATCCCGAAAATGAGTGCGGAAATTAACGCCGCAATGAAGAAATTAGTACGTTTATATAAAGAAGCAAAAATTATCTTTCGGAAAATCACTTCTTCTAATATTGGTGCAATAATTGCAGGTACAATCGCGAATAATGGAACGGTCCTCGTAATCTGCATGATTGCTTGTGTATTTTCAGAACCTGTTCGGATACCAAATACATTCATTTCTATCATGGTCGCAATACCTTGAGCGAAATAAGCCAAGAAGACTCCTAATACAGTCCATCCTATCACATCACTTGTAAACCACTTACTTCTAGTCTGGGACATCTGCATATCAGGTTTCATTAATATTAAAACAATAATTAAACCAATTGTAAAACTAAAGATGGAATAAAAGATTAGAGCTTCGAGTTGATGAGCAGGAAAAAGTCGAAGCAGTAAGGGGCGAAAAAAACCTCCTGAAAGTTGCATAGCTATATAAGTAAGAATGACCCACCAGTATCGTTTAGGCAATAGATTCAGCTCCTTAAAGTCTACATGTTTTATAGTATTAGCGACAAACTGATTCCTGTGTATTTTATCATATTCAAGCGGTGGATAATAATAGAATCATCTCGGACAAGTTTTTTTAAAAAAATATACAACTCTATACTTGCAAAACATCACATTTTTATTTATTATATTAATTGGAATTAGCACTCGGGTTTAGAGAGTGCTAACAAATGATTAAACTATATCAAAAAGGAATTAAGGAGGTTATCTTCATGATTAAACCACTAGGAGATCGTGTTGTTATCGAGCTTGTTGAACAAGAAGAAAAGACTGCAAGCGGTATCGTACTTCCAGACTCTGCAAAGGAAAAGCCACAAGAAGGTCGCGTTGTTGCAGTAGGCACTGGTCGTGTAACTGATGGTGGAGAAAGAGTTGCACTTGAAGTTTCAG
This sequence comes from Ornithinibacillus sp. FSL M8-0202, assembly GCF_037975285.1. Lineage (GTDB taxonomy): Bacteria > Bacillota > Bacilli > Bacillales > Amphibacillaceae > Ornithinibacillus > Ornithinibacillus massiliensis. The sequence continues at coordinate 1,385,278 of NZ_CP150248.1, read as the reverse complement.
AAGGAGACCATATCATCTTCTCTAAATTCGCTGGAACTGAAGTAAAGTACGATGGAACTGAATACTTAATTCTACGTGAAAGTGATATTTTAGCAGTAGTTAACTAATTAATATTATCGATAAATAAATGAAAATTTAAGGAGGGCATTTCAAGATGGCTAAAGAAATCAAATTTAGTGAAGACGCACGTAGCGCAATGCTTCGCGGTGTAGATACATTAGCAAATGCTGTAAAAGTAACATTAGGACCTAAAGGTCGTAACGTTGTTTTAGATAAAAAATTCGGTTCACCTTTAATTACGAATGATGGTGTTACAATCGCAAAAGAAATCGAATTAGAAGATGCATTTGAAAATATGGGTGCAAAGCTTGTTTCTGAAGTTGCTTCCAAAACAAATGATGTTGCTGGTGACGGTACTACAACTGCAACAGTTCTTGCACAAGCAATGATCCGTGAAGGTCTTAAAAACGTAACTTCCGGTGCAAACCCTGTAGGTATTCGCCGTGGTATTGAAAAAGCTGTAACAACTGCTGTTGAAGAATTACAAGCTATTTCAAAACCAATCGAAGGTAAAGAATCTATTGCGCAAGTTGCTGCAATTTCTGCTGCAGACGATGAAGTAGGTCACTTAATCGCTGAAGCTATGGAACGTGTTGGTAACGATGGTGTTATCACAATTGAAGAATCAAAAGGATTCACTACGGAGCTTGAAGTAGTAGAAGGTATGCAATTTGACCGTGGATATGCTTCTCCTTACATGGTAACAGACCAAGATAAAATGGAAGCTGTTCTAGAAAATCCTTATATCCTAATTACAGATAAGAAAATCAGCAATATCCAAGAAATCTTACCAGTTCTTGAGCAAGTTGTTCAACAAGGTAAGCCACTTCTATTAATTGCTGAAGATGTTGAAGGGGAAGCTCTTGCAACATTAGTATTAAACAAACTTCGCGGTTCATTCAATGCTGTAGCTGTTAAAGCTCCAGGATTCGGTGATCGTCGTAAAGCAATGCTTGAAGATATTGCTATCTTAACTGGTGGTCAAGTAATTACAGAGGATCTTGGCTTAGAGCTTAAGAGTGCTTCTATCGAACAATTAGGTACTGCTTCTAAAGTAGTGGTAACAAAAGAACATACTACTATTGTTGAAGGTTCAGGTAACCCAGAAGCAATCTCTGCTCGTGTATCTCAAATCCGTGCACAAGCTGAGGAAACTACTTCTGAATTCGATAAAGAAAAATTACAAGAACGTCTTGCTAAATTAGCTGGCGGTGTAGCAGTAATCAAAGTTGGTGCTGCAACTGAAACAGAATTAAAAGAGCGCAAACTACGTATCGAGGACGCACTAAACTCAACTCGTGCTGCAGTTGAAGAAGGTATCGTTTCTGGTGGTGGTACTGCACTAGTGAACGTATACAACAAAGTTGCTGGTCTAGACCTTGAAGGTGACGAAGCAACAGGTGCGAAAATCGTTCTTCGTTCTCTAGAAGAACCAGTTCGTCAAATCGCTCACAATGCTGGTCTAGAAGGATCTGTTATTGTAGAACGTCTAAAAGGCGAAGAAGTTGGAATTGGTTACAACGCAGCAACTGGCGAATGGGTAAACATGTTCAACGCTGGTATCGTTGACCCAACTAAAGTTACTCGTTCTGCATTACAAAACGCTGCATCTGTAGCGGCTATGTTCCTAACTACTGAAGCAGTAGTAGCAGACATTCCTGAAGAAAACCCTGCTGGTGGCGGCGGAATGCCGGATATGGGTGGAATGGGCGGCATGATGTAATAACCGCCCGAATCCCTTGATATTAAAGGGTTTGAGGGTTGGTTAGTGGCGAAATGCTAACTTTTTGCTAACTTCCGTAATTTTGATACGCCATGCAATAAAATTTTTAGAGAAGACCTTTCGTTAGTTCACTGAACTTTTGAGAGGTCTTTTCTTCTATATTTTTGGTCATATGTGCGTAGATATTCATCGTTGTATTAATATCTGAATGTCCTAACCGTTCTTGGATTTCTTTTATACCTGCACCAGCTTCAATAAGTAGAGAAGTGTGCGTGTGTCTAAATCCATGAGGGGTAATGTGTTTATCTGTATTCATAAGCTTCATAAGACGTTGTAACCGGATTGCAACCATCTTCATTACTCTTGGATACCCTGTATTCTCTGCAAAGATGAAATTCTGATCTTTATATACCATTCTATTTTTCATTTTTAGTTCCATTTGTTCTTTGCGGTGTATTCTAAATAGGTTTACTAAGTCTTTATCAATCATAATTGTACGAATGGACTTGTCTGTCTTAGGAGTTAGCAATTGAAATCCATCTTTTTTATTATTCGGGTTGTAATAAGTTTTGGAAATACGAATTGTATATTCATTAAAATTCAAATCTGACCACTTCAAGGCTAATAATTCACCTAATCGCAAACCCGTATATGCTAATGTTGTAAACATTAAATAATCCATACTTAGCCCGTGCTTTTTTGCTAAAGTAAGAAATTCCTTTAGTTCATGTAACTCAAGAAATTTTTCCTGTATATTTTCTTGTTCAATTTCTTCTACTGTAACTTGCTTTTTGGGCATGATAAAAGCAGAAGAAGGGCTACTATGGAGCAAATCTTTTCGAATCGCATATTTAAAAATCATATTTGCTGTACTATGGATACTTTCAATATAATTTCTGCTGAATTTCCTGCTAAGCTTATCAAGTTCCGTTTGATACATATGTTTTGTAATTCTCTTGATAGCCGTAGCTCCCCAAATATCCAACAGATGTTTAATTGCGTATTTTCTAGCTCTGACACTGCTAATCTTAACCTGTGATGCATAATGTTCAAACCATTCATCAGTCAGCTCTTTAAACGTGATATTCGATTCGAATAAACGTGTACCATTAGCAATTTCATTTTCCACTTTATTCGCAGCAAGTTGAGCTTCTTTTTTAGTTTTAAACCCTGATTTGGTAATCTGTCTACGTTTTCCATTGGAATCTCTTGCAATATTAACAATATAAGCCCATTTGGAGCCACGTTTATGAATGTAAGCCATCCCTTTTCACCTCCTTTCATTAAGACATATTAGTCAAAAATGACATCCAACATGGTTTTTATTTTTTCTATATCCTCTTCTGTTAGAACTCTATCTTTATAAAGTACCTTGTGTTCATTCTGATTTATTAGGTGATCTAAGTCAAAAAGATTTCTTTTTAATTCTTCATCAGAATATTCCACGTAATACTCATGCCCAGATTTGTTTATTTTCTTTTCCACTTTCTTTACATTTAGGGAGATTTCTGTATATATGCTCTCTTTTCTTTTCGTCCCGTAATTGTTATAACTTAACTCTTTTTGTCTTCTGATGAAATTGTACCAATCCAAGAAGTTAGATACATTTAGTATTTTTCCAATATCTTCACTATTTTTTACTAAATAAGGTGAATCTTCTCTTAACGTTGCTTCTAAAGAAATGTAAGTTTCTTCTTTAATTTGTAATAAATTAGCCATCTCCTTTTGGTTAATGGCATTAAAAATTCGAAGATACTTTAAATAATGACCTGCATGTGCATTGGATTCTAGAAAAGATCTAAAGTGATTGTCTAATTCTTCTAGAGTCAGACCATGATAATTAATTTGTCGTCTTTCATAAAGGAATTTATCGAATTTGGAATGCACCGTAGAATTGACTTTCTTTTCATACTCATTCTCAATTTTCTTGTCGTGTTCGATCATGTCATTTATCTTTTCTTCATTCGGAACTTTCTTTATTAGTTGTTCTAGGGTAATAAAGTTATCCTTATCGGGGTTCAAATATCCAGCTATTCTCATCATGTGATAATAGTCAGTTGATAAACCATGAGCTAATTTTTTAATTAATTCTGGTGTAGGAGTGTCCCTTTTTCCATTTTCAATCTGTGAGATATAAGAAGATGAAACAGAAGATTTTTCACTTAATTCATTAATAGTCATTTTTTTCGACTTTCTTATACGTTTAAGTTCTTCTCCAAAAAATTTATTTTTAATTTTTTGTTCCATGTTTTTTTTTAGTTTTAGTTCATGTTCTAGAAAATCATTTTTAGTCATTTGTTTTACCTCTTTTATGAATTTATAAATTAATAATAACATAGCTTACAAAAGTTTGCAAATGTGAATTTTTATGTAAATATAATTTGCAATGAATTTGATATTGTTGTAAAATACAGTTGTTTACAATTATATTCACAAATGTGAAAAATATAAAAAGGAGTAGATACAAATGATACATCTAGAAATCGATGAAGAACAATTGAAGGATCTTTATCTTGAAAAAGTGGAAGAAAAGCTGGAAGAGTTAGAAGCTGACGTATTCTTTATGAATTCAAAACAACTATCCGCTTATTTAAACATGTCCTGGAATACGATTGTCGAACATTTATTGTACGATGAAGAGTTTCCAAGTATTCGTTTAGGGTCAAAATGGTTATTTAATCGTAAAGAAGTAGAAAAGTATATGGATAAATATTACGTGGCAGTTAGAAATAATGGTGGAGACATTATACGTTACAAAAGAAAGGGTTGATCCTATGAAAATATTAATCAGATTAATTCCATCAAAATGTAAGCACTTGCAGAAGGGATTATAGAAGGAGATTAGTAGATTGGCGAAATATGAGAAAAATAGAAGGTTTTACTGGCTGCAATTAAAAGAGGACTTTTTTGAAGAAGATGCGATTGATTGGTTAGAGGAGCAACCAAATGGCAAAGAATATTCCTTATTCTATTTAAAATTATGTTTAAAATCTCTTCGAACTAATGGAATACTAATTAGGAAAGTTGGTCAAATGCTCATTCCTTATGATCATAATAAATTAGCTGAACTTACAAAAACTAATCCAGACACAGTTCTTGTTGCTATGAAATTATTAACTAAGATTGGCTTAGTGGAAATATTAGAAAACGGTGAAATATACATGAAGCAGGTAGAAGAAATGATAGGTTCACAAAGTATTGGTGCATTTAAGAAACAGCAACAAAGAATGGCACAAAAACAACGGCAACAAGAACATAAACTATTGGGTGGACAAAGGGAGGACATTTGTCCACCAGATATAGAGAAAGATATAGAGATAGAAAAAAAGATAGATATAAATATAGAACAAGAACATATTAATCATTTAATTCAATTTTGTAATGAAAATGGATTTGGAGTAGAAAATAACCGATTAAAAAAACAATTGTTATTGTGGTTAGATATTTTTCCATTTAAGGAATCGGATAAGATCATTCTAAAAGCATTAAATATAGCATGTGAAAGAGATATTCGAAAACTAAAGTATGTAGAAGGAATTCTACGTAATTGGGAAAAAGAGTCGCTTTTAACACTTAAAGAAATAGAAATTAATGAAAATAAGTCTTTCAAGTCAAAGGAACATGAAGAAATAGTTGCTGATGATGGTTATAATTACGGTTATTAGGAGGTATTAAGGAATGGAGTTTGCTAAAAAGTATATAGCAAGTCCCGAACAAAAAACAATTAAAATATTCACTTGTGAAGGTTGTAAGCAATCAGTAGAACAGAAGGAACTTACTATCCCTATTGGACCTATGAAAGGGGAAAGGGTTATTGCTAATTATGGTTGCAAGTGTGAAGATTTGGAACTAGCAGAACAAGCTTTACAAGCTTCTTTTCTACAAAAACAAAGGAAATTAAAATTAAACTTTGACTATTATTCTTTAATAAACGAATCACTAAAACGAGCAACACTTGAAAACTTCGAATCTATTAATGCTGGGTTACATGAGGCTAAACAAAAGGTTTTATCCTATATTGATTCTTTTGATAAAAAACAAAATCTCTTATTTACTGGAAGTTATGGAACTGGAAAAAGCCATCTCTCTGTCTCTATTACTAAAAAATTGATGGAACAAGGATACGAATGCTTATTCTTATCACTACCTAAATTGTTGACTAAAATTAAACAGACATACAATAAAGAAGGTATAACTGAGGCGGAGTTATTACAGGTTATACAACGAGTGGATTTGCTAGTACTCGATGACATAGGAGCTGAGCAACGAACCGCATGGTCTAATTCAAAATTGTTTGAGATACTTGATGATCGTGCTGGAAAATCAACCATTTACACAACGAATCTTAACAGTAGAGAGCTAAAGAATCATGTGAGTGAACGAAATTTTTCTAGAATGATGGAAAGAACGAATGTAATTGTAATGAATGGTTCTGATTACAGAAGGAGGGAATTTAAATCTGATAAATAAGCCGCTAATGGTATTTTACACAGTTAATATTCGGTTAAGGAGAGTAGAAGCCAATGCATATTCAAAAAAGTCCGTTGGTGACAGTTTTGTCCCAACGGAAGCGACAATAAGACAGTCTCTCTTTAATTGGAAAATAGAAAGAAACGATACGTCCAATATCATCATTCATTTTCAGTCAAGAGACTTATGTATTATACCATATTAGGAGTTCGGGAAGATGTGGAAATGTGATATAGTGTACTATGTGTAGATAGTGATTTTGAGAGATTTCATAAAGTGTCGGTGCCGTAAAATATACTGGTATGTGGGCTAAGCTAAGAGGTAGTGTTATTTATAGGAGGAAAAGATGAGCATGTTAGGACAGATACAAAAGATACAAAAGATACGTGATATGTCAATAAGGTCAATTTTCTGGTGATTATACAGAGAATTGACCTTTTTATTTTGTTAGTGATACTAGTGATACTAAAAAGGGGTTGATGTAGAATGTGGGATTCTCTTGTCGAAAGAGTACAAGAATTTTTCTTCAATATGCTTGTCAGTGCAATTAATTCATTGTTAGGAACGACAGCTAATATTTTTGAAAAAAGCATTGATAATGTGCAGTCAGGAATTGTTGAAACTCCTGAACAGTTTTCGCCTACGCTTGTCGAAGCCCTACGCCTCATATCAGAAACGGCTGTAATGCCCGTTGCAGGCTTAATACTAACTTATGTTTTCTGTTACGAGATATATATTCTCTTAACAGAAAGGAACAGAGGGAATGAATTTGATACAGGGCAAGTGTTCTTCCTTATTTTCAAAGCAGCAGTGATTATTTTATTAATCTCAAACAGTTTTGATTTAACTCTAGCATTTTTCGATTTAAGTCAATGGATGATTAATCAAATACCAGTAGGAAGTCTTTCTGTAACAGATATATTTCAAACAGGTATTACAGATGGTTTGGAAGAAGGTGAAATAGGTACAGCACTTACTTTGCTGATTGTGGCATTAATAGCAATGGTATTTGCCTTTTTTATAGCAGGTATTATCTACCTTGTTGCCTGGAGTCGAATGATTACGATCATGCTTTATATTTCAATTTCGCCACTACCTTTTGCAACACTAATGAATCGTGATTGGGTTGGATCAATCGGACAAAATTATCTAAAACAATTAGTTGCTCTAATGCTTCAAGGTTTCTTTATGATTATCTGCTTAGTGGTATATGCAGGATTAATTGAAAAGGTAAGTGTTTTAATTATTGATGAAGGAGCTACGGTTTACGGCATATTACTAATGTTGGTTTCAATGGGAGTTCTCGCATTGATGTTAACTCGTACACATACTTTAGCTAAATCAGTTCTAGGAGTGATTTAAATGATTACCTGGTTAGAGAATAATAAGCGTTTTATCATAGGGTTTCTTGCGACAGTTACCACGACAATTCTCTTTTATATTTTTTATCTAGTAATTGTTAATCAAAATGTTGGTTCTATTGAAAGCTTCGTAGAAAATCAAGTAATAGATAACCAGTTACTATTCATGGTGACATTAGATATTTTAGCAAAAATAATGATTGGTATAAGTGCTGTTTATTTTATCTTAGTAGTTTTAAAATTTTTATTTGATAATTTAAGAAAACAAGTAAAGGGGAGGGAAAAAGCATGAGAAAAATACTTTTAGTTATTTTTTCACTTTTGATTTTAGTTGCATGTGGAAATGGTGTTTCTGGTGAAAGTTTATCCGAAGATTTACAGTCAAAAAAATGGAACGTTGTTGCTACGAATGGAGAAAGTTATACAGCTGAATTTGCCCAGGATACCGTATCATTTCAAATGGGGTTTTTTACTCTGGGAATGCATTACGAGCTAGATGGAAATACAATAATCTTGACTGAAGAAGATAAAACATACAGCTATGAAATTAAGAAAGAAAACGAGGAATATAAGTTTACTGCAAGTACAGCAGAAACAAGGGATAAATTTGGTGATTTAACTTTATCACCAGCGAAAGAATAAAACAACAGGATAAACAGCAGGAGGAAGAAAATTGAGTCGAGAAGAGCCAATTAAGAAAAGAACAAAGTTGATGATGGATCCGACAGATTTAATGATGTTTTTTGAATATATAACGCAACAATCGGAAAATAAAGAAGAGCTTTATAAAGATTTTTTTAACTTTTTAAGTGAGTATACTCAACCAGTTGTAGTTGAAGTAAAAGATAAAAATAAAGAGTAGTTTCTAACTGCTCTTTTTTGTCGAAAAATGCTGATTATAACTTTAAAATGAGGGTGTATTGTGACATCGTTCTAGTCAAAATAAATATTGTAAATGCGACAGGCAGGCAGGCAGGCAGGCAAGCTACGGGAGTGTGGTCACACTCCCCGAAAACAAGTTTTCGACTTGTTAGGATTAAATCCTAAAACCTTCAGTGTCGCTACGCTCGAAAATGTCGCTTATCGCTCGAAATAAAATATAAATAATGGGGTGTTTTTTATTGGCTAGGATTAAAACATCTTTAAAGATTTCCTTAACAGAAGAAGAGAAGGAATTTATCATCAATAAAGCAGAAGAATATGGTTATAATACCGTTTCAGCTTTCCTGATTGATAGTGCAGAAAATCATTTCAAGCTTGAATTAGATTTAAGTCATTATCGGGAGTTGGCAAAAGAAATAAATTACATTGGAAAAAATATAAACAACTTAGTTAGACATATATTTACTGTCGGTGTTTATTCAGCAAATGATTTAGATAATATAAAACGAAATCAAGAAATTATTATTGAAAAGTTGAATAAGAAATATGACCATTTATTGAGTTTGAGGAAAAAATATTCAAGTAGCAATATGACATTAAAAGATAAAGAGAAATTGATAATTGAACTATCAAAACATGAAATTGAAATACCTAAAAAATTAGTATTAGAGGAACTTTATGAACGGATTAGAGAGGACATCATTTATATATGTGAATCAATAGAAAACTCCCCTGAACAAGAGGAAGGGATCTCCGATTATGTTTATGAATATATGTATGGTTATACGCTTTATTTTTTGGAAGAAAAACAACTAAAAGAATTAGCGGATAAAATATTTTTCTTTGCGGAAAAGTTAAAGATGAAATTATTGAAAGTAGACAATTGTTTTGATAATGATGACTGGTTTGAGTTGAAGGATATTTTAGATGAATATGAAATTATGGGTTAGATAACTAAAGTTCGATTAAAAATCTCGCAAACTCGTATATTATTGTAAACATAAGAATCCATTTTGAAAAAAGATTGTTCAAAATGGATTCTGCATTTTGGGTATAACGAGGTTTTTTATAACAAAGTTTCTATTTCTAAGATTTTCTAATTCAATTAAATGCACCCGTTTAGTGAAATAATTTCGAGCTTCTATTGACTGATAGTTTTAAACACGCATCCGTATTCAAACTTGTTTCCATTTTATACTTGAAATAATGGTAACTATAAACATTGTTAAAGATATGAAAGATACCCAAATCGAGGTTGTTAACTGGCTATCTACAAAATAATTAGTCCCATACCATTGAGTTAAGAATAATGTTATAAGAGGTATTACTTCAGGAAGGGTAATCTCGCTAATCCTAATATAAAACGTTAAGGTAGCGATAATCAGCGTGAAAATCCAAAATGCTGAATAACACAGCATTATTTTCCGATTCATTGCTTTAAAACAAATTCCCAATATTAATATCCAAACAGTGAAGAACACAATCGTAACGATTAGATTCTTAATTGATGCAGGACTTCCCATCAAAAACTCTGGGAAATTTAAAACTATACCGAGAATAATTATGGATATTGGTAAAATAATGAGTATTATTGTATTCTTATTCACACTAATCCCCCCTTAGATACAAGTCTATTCATTGTCTTCAAATCTCTGCCTCTTTTAGAATTCAACAAAAAAGGTGGTTAATCCTTCTTTGATTAACGGTAAACCCGTAATCAAACAACGCATACAAAAATGAAGCACCTCTTGCTAAGATAGAAATATCAATTGAAGGAGGTGCTTTTCTATGCCACATGAAGAACTAATCATCGTGCCCGTAACACTCCATCCTGAAAAAGAAGAACCTATGTTAGCGACCCCGCCAGTTTCCTCGGCAACTCCTGTTTTTATGATGAAATCAGGCGGCTTTGAACTTTCCTTCTTTAACGGTGTGGATGAGCATATCATTCAAACCGTCATAAGGGAGTTGAGAAATGAATGAGGCAAGATTATACAGACGTCAAGAACATTTATATTGTTTGTGGAAAGACGGATATGAGAAAGGGAATTGACGGACTAGCTACACTAGTTCAAGATAACTTCGAGCTAGATCCCTATGGCGATTCCATCTTCTTATTTTCCGGTTGGAGCAAAGACCGTTATAAATGTTTATATTTTGATGGGGATGGATTCGCCATGCTTTATAAACGTTTAGATAATGGTAAACTTCAGTGGCCTAAAAACGAAAATGAAGTTCGCAATTTATCGCAACAAGAACTTCGTTGGCTCTTGGAAGGGTTAGCTATTCAACAACCAAAAGCAATACAAAAATCTCCAAAAGGTGTTTTTTAACTATTCATTTTTCGTTCGATAGCGTATACTATAGCTATCTTAACAGAACGAAAGGTGGTGAAATTGCATGGTTCAATCTTCTCCTGATCAGAACGATAAATTAATTAAACTTTTAGAGGAACAATTAAAACAATCGAATCGACAGATCGAAGCTTTGACCGAGCAAGTTCGCCACTTAACGAAGCTACTATATGGTTCGAAAACGGAGCAATCGAAATACAATCTACCCGATGGGCAAACGTCGTTATTCGATGATGAGGATGATGACGATTCTTTTAACTATTCTGAGCACACAGAAGAACAAAGCGAACAGAAGATTGCATATACTGTTGAACGTAAAGCAAAAAATAGAAAACGCAATGATTTTCTGGCAGATGACCTCGAAACAGAAGTCATTCATCATCACCCAGAAGATACGACATGCGATTGTTGCCAGCAAGCAATGACAGAAATGGGCAGCACCGTTGTCCGAGAAGAAGCGATGTTTATTCCAGCAACGATGAAGAAAATACAGCATGTAGAACATGCTTATGAATGCAAGAATTGTAAGGGACATTCCTTTCAGAACGCACAAATAAAAAGAGGCCAAGCACCACAGGCTCCTATTCAACGTAGTCTGACAAGTCCTAGCATTCTAGCGAAAGTAATCTATGATAAATTTATCCAGTATCTTCCGCTTTACCGTCAGGTAAAAGAATGGGAGCGTTGTGGCCTACATACGAACGATAAGAATTTGTCTAACTGGGTTATACGAACAGCTCAGGATTGGTTACTTCCCGTGTACCAACGGATGAAGGAAATGATGATGAACAAATCTATTTTACACGTGGATGAAACCTACGGAAAAATTATTCATCGTTCCGACGGGAAACCAGGAAATTCCAATGCCTATAATTGGGTGTACCGTAGCGCTCCTAGCCAAGGCCCCGTTATCATTCTCTTTCAAAGTGCGTTGTCACGTGCGAGATCCGTTCTCCAAGGATTTGTAGAGAACTTTACAGGGACCATTATCTGTGACGGCTATTCTGCATACGATAAACTCCCAGGCGTAACCTTCGCAAATTGTTGGGCACACGTTCGCCGATATTGGTTGAAAGTGAACAGTAAAAACGGGCAGATTGGAGTGAAATTTTGCGACGAGCTTTATCGCCTAGAAAGGGATTTTAAAAAATTATCCCCGAGTAAGCGAAGAAAAAGACGTCAAAAGCTTTCGAAACCAATCGTAGAAGAATTCCTGAAATGGATTGAGGAATCCCCTTTTTACGGCAATAACGCACTTGGAAAAGCAGCCGAATATACACTGAAATTGACAGATGGGCTTCGTGCCTTTCTCTATGATGGTCGCATTGAAATGGATAATAATCCAGCAGAAAATGCGATACGCCCTAGTGTGATCGGTCGAAAAAATTGGATGTTTTCCGTCAGCGAAGCTGGTGCCGAGGCCAATGCGATTTGTTTGAGTATGGCAGAAACAGCGAAAGCTAACGGTGTGGATTTCTATCAATATTTGGTGAAATTACTAACAGAACTACCAAATCTGGATATCCATCGAACGCCAGAAACTTTAAATAAGTACATGCCTTGGGCGAAGGCGATTCAAGCAACATGTGCAAAAAAATAAAATAACCGTAAATCTGTTTAAAACATCTCAGATTCACGGTTATTTGGCGTTTCTGTTTTTAATTTTAGTTGCTTCTATTATAAAATTTCTTAGTTCGGGCTTACGATTAACGCACCCGTTGCAGAAGAAGCATCTTTTGTGAAACTCTAATTGAACAATATGGACGAAACTATTTATGTAGGTGGTTTTCTATCCACGTCCTCAGCTTTTCAGCATAAATTACTCGTTTATCAGGATTTGTTTGAAATCCTTTTGTCAGATAGAATAAATCTTTCTTGTATCTAGGGTAAACGTGGAGATGATAATGCCAGACATCCTGGCTACCGGCTGGTTCATTATGCTGACGAGTAGTAATACCATCACAACTATATGTGTCTTTCATCGCGAAAGCTGTAAGTTGTGCTGCTCGATGAATTTCAGCTGCATATTCTGGCGGGAGTTCATAAATGTTTTCGAAGTGCTGATTAGGAACAACGAGAACGTGTCCTTTATTGTTTGGCCACCATTTACTAGCTATAAAAGCTGTTACATAATCATTTTTGAATATCACATCATCTTGTTTTGTTCCTTTATCGGGTACATCCAAACCTGAAATGACTTGGCAGAATGGGCATACGTATCCTTTCGGCATATGTGACATTATTTTTATCATCTTTCTACATCTCCTACATATCTCCTAAAAATTAAAAGTCCCATTATTTATAGAATAACTCTTAAGCTATAGTACCGATAGTTCAAGTGTAATATTTGACATTCCCTTGTTTAGCAACAATTATTTCAAATAAATTTGCATAGAAACATTATTATTCGCATAAGACCAGACAGTGTTTTCTATTTTTAAGTTACTACTAAATTTTTCAATCCAAACCTGTTTTGAATTTAATAATGCCGTTAATTGTGCTGAATTAAGTGTCACTTCTTCAACTTGTTCATCTCTTTGAAAAACAAACACTACATTTATTGAATCTCCTTGATTTGTAACAACACTCATTTAGTTTCACTTCCTTTTATTTGTTATAGTTAAATACGATTAACTTCGAAAAATGTTTCAATCTTTCACTATCCTGTCCCGTTCGTAAAAAAGACCGCCGTATGGATGATCTTCTTATTGTGTTAAAGTACCCGTTAGCACAATAAGAAATTTTATAAATAACCCTTCATCCTAATTACTTTACCATCAACCTCTGGACCAACTTCTTCCATCCCATTTTTTCTATAAAACTTAATTGCCCCAGTATTTGATGGGGAAACTCTAAGATGATACTCATTAACCTTATTGTTCTTAAAGAATTGCTTCGCATAGTTATGTAATTCTTTTCCTTTACCCTTTCCCCTCATTGCAGGAATCAAGTAATACAGATTTACATACCCTATTTCTTTACCTTCATATTCACGAATTGTTAACTCCAGTTGTCCAATATATTTACCGTCTTCTACAACTAAGACAAAGCCTTTTGAGAAATCCTTTATTTTTTCATCTAACCAACGTAAATACTCCTCTTCATCGAATCCCGAGGCATCTCCAAAACTAACTTTAAAAGAGTCTTTCCGAAATTCAACTACTTTATCTCGATCCTTGCTTATTACGATTTCCTTGAATTCCACTTTATTATCACCTCTTATAATGTTACTTCACTACTCTTCAGCCCTATTTAATACATTCAACAAGCAACAAGAAAAGGTACTTGTCATTCTTTCAGAAAAGCACCCGTTACTTGAAGAGTGCACTGTCCTTTATTTCTTTACCAAAACATATTGCTGATCATCTAAAAAGAATGTTTCGCAAAGATGATTGATGTCATTTAATCTTATATGGTTTCCGAATTGTAGCGTAGTGAGGTTAATAACTACATCCTTACTGTTATCTTTCTCTTTTTCTTCTTGTCCATCCCAACAAGAGTATATCTCTATAAAATCCCCTTTTAATAAGTGCTCTTCAATATAACTAAAAAGTGATTTGATTGATTTACGATGAAATGATGTAATGTTTGTGTCTAGGTATCCTTGCACTTCATATACAAAAGGCGTTGTGAATTTATCTCTTACCAGTTCGTATCCAGAAACTAAGTTAAGAACATCAATCCCACTTGCATCTTCTTCTGTTTCGTAAGCCTTAACGAGCTTAGAACCGTTATTCTTTTTATTATGCTTGTCTTCGCTCATTCCTTTTAACTTCAACTCCGAAAGAGGTTTATATGTTGGATTCCTACCAAAACTACCAGTAGGAAGTTCAATATTAGCACCGATGAAATGATGTAAAGTCATCTAAATATCTCCACTTTTCTAATATTATTTTACCATTAAATAATTAAATCCTTGTTAAACAATCCTGCCCCTTTAGCACAATAACTTAGCTTAATTCTAACATTAAGTATCATTCGATTCACCCAATTATTGCAAAAGTTATTTTATTTAGCCATCTGGAAATGCTGTTGATAATAATAATTTGGGGAGTGAACAATTATGATGCTATCGGATGCGGCAAAGGCTTATGAGGCAGATAAGAGAATTGAAGGTTTTTCGGCACAAACATTAAATGCTTATAGGCTTCAAGCAAAACTGCTAATCGATCATTTTGGGAATATCAATATGAATAATATAACAACCCTACAACTAAAGAATTATTTAGCTGAATCCAGCAATAATCTAAAACCATCCAGTTTGTCTCGTATTAGGTTTATTCGTTCCCTATTTCGATGGTCACACGAGGAAGGCATCATTGAGTTAAATCCTGCTAGTACAATAAAAGAACCAAAGGTAGGTAAACGGATTCCAAAGTTTCTTACGGAAAGAGAAATTGAGTATTTAAGGGATGCGTGTTTTACTCCGATTGAGAAAGCCTTATTTGAATTTATGTTTTCTACTGGATGCCGAATAGGAGAAATTGTTTCATTGGATCGGAATAGTATTAATTGGGGAAATCAATCTGCTATTGTTCTTGGAAAGGGGGACAAGGAAAGAGAAGTGTACTTCAATATACGCTGCGATATTTGGTTAAAGAAATATTTAGACACTAGAAACGACAATGATCCAGCTATATTCGTTACCGAACGTTCTCCACATAGGATGAGTATCGCTCAAATGAGATATATTATTAAGCGGATTTCCAAACGTGCAGGAATAAATAAGACCATTCATCCTCACCAATTAAGGCATAGTTACGCAACACACCTATTGAATAACGGAGCTCCACTAGAAGTGATCCAAAGCCTGTTAGGTCACGAAAAAAGTGAAACAACAAGAATTTATGCTCAACTTAGTGGGAGATTACGGCAAGAGTTTTACAAAAAGTATTTTTAATTGCACAGGAGCAACGCACAAATTTTGCGTTGCTCTTATTGTGTCATTTGAAAACCCCTGGCTATGCCGGGGGTTCCGGAGAGCTTATAGCGTGGTATTAAAATTAAAAAAGGCCTCTCTTCGTGATAAGATATAGTTGGTTTCCCGACCACTACATCAAATAAACGAAGGAGGCATGTCCCAATGAAGGACAAGAATAGTTTAGCACATACAACATGGAATTGTAAGTATCACATCGTGTTTGCACCAAAATACAGAAGACAAATTATATATGGAAAATACAAACAAAGTATAGGAAAAATAATAAGAGAATTATGCGAGAGAAAAGGTGTAACCATTCATGAGGCAAATGCATGTCGAGATCATATCCATATGTTAGTAAGTATCCCACCAAAGCTGAGTGTATCTCAGTTTATGGGATATTTAAAAGGAAAAAGCAGTTTAATGATATTCGACCGACATGCAAATTTAAAATATAAATATGGCAATCGAAAATTCTGGTGTCGAGGTTTCTACGTCGATACAGTGGGCCGAAATAAGAAGCAAATAGAAGAATATATTAGGAATCAGCTCCGAGAAGATTATATATCAGATCAATTAACGTTATTCGAAGAGTTTGATCCATTCACAGGAGAAAAAAATAGAAAGATATAAGAGATTCTTTAGAATCAGTGCGTGGATGTGGTGCGTAAGGGAAAACCATTCAGTGGGCCTTTAAGGCCAAGGCCGGTAAAAGAGGCTTCAAGCCGCAGAGCAAACCACCAGTTCACACTGGTGGTTTTGATTTAACTTTTGCACTCGTTAGTGAAATCTTGAAGATAAGATTATATTTTTTTAGATAGAGGTTGCCAATTTCACACTTTTATAATTGCTTTCTATAATCAAATATTACACATTATAATTCAGTTGTTTGCATAATACCTCACGGCTACAATGAATTTTTCTCCTTACATTAGAAATAGGAATTTGCATTATATCACTGATCTCTCCTACTGAAAAGCCAACCATATGTTTTAAAACAATAGCTAAACGATCATATACCGCTAACTGTAAGATTTCTTTCTGAATTGACTCTGTAGATTCAGCCATCTCTATTTCCGTATAATCACTTGTCGTTTTCTCTCGTAACCAGTCCAAGACTAAGTCTACGGTAATACGGAACAGTTTAGATGAAACTTTATCAAAGTTGTAATCTCTTACGTTCATATACACCTCTATAAAAGCAGTTTGAGCTATTTCTTCAGCTTCATTTCGCTTTCCAATCATATAAAAGCAAATTTGGTATACTTGGTGTTTGTAGCATTCTATAAAATCGGAAAAGGGAAGTTCCCCACTGTGTTTCTTTTCTAATTTTATGTTCTCATCCATTTCGTTACCCCATTACTGTATATTCCTTTCTTTAAAAAATAATCTTCATAATAATATAATACTAATTTTTAGAACAGACATTCCACTCATTGGTTTAATATGAGAAAATCCAATTTCATAAGTTGCCGTTACATTTTTCCTTTTATTGGTTATTTATTTCATATCATAAGACTTCATTTTATCTAATTCTTGGTTTCTCTTTTTATGAAGAGCTTTCCGCCCCTCATACCATCCTCCAATAAGAAAGGCAAGTCCAATTAAAAGTATTAAGACATAAGCAAGAAATTTTTCGTTTTCATTAAAAAATATCCAAGTACGCCAAATAACGAAAACTAATGGGATAAGACCTCCCCAATAAACACTATTTCTGGTTGATAAAAAGTGTTGCACACCAAGTATTCCAGCAATAATAAAAACATCATAAAAACCAAATCCAAACATCATTTTTCACTCTTTTCTTTTTTATATTTTTCTATTATTAGTTTTGCTTCCTCCAAATTAATACGGTCATCAATCGAAAGCTGTTTAATGAATTTTATAAATTCCTCATTATCTGCAGCGTCATTCAATTTTATCTTTTCAATTAACCTATCCAGCTTGATTCTCACAGTTGGATAAGAAACCTCATAAATTTTTGCAATTTCTTTCAAAGATCCTGAATTCATTACGAATTTTTTAATGAATTCCATATCTTCCTCGTCTAAGGATAAAATCCAATCTGGTACATTTTTAATATCCATATATGCTCTCACTCCTTTATATTCAAATTCAGTTTAACATAAATATAAATAAAGTAAAGTTATATTTTAACATTATTAAAATTTTATTAAAAAGTATGTTTAATTTTTATAAAATGCCGATGTTTGAATACAGGATTAAGTATGTCATTCATTGCAATATATTTTAATCAAAAAAAGTACGATCCTTATTAAAGAATCGCACCCGTTAGTGAACAACTACAACCTATCTGGTAAGTGATTTCTATACATTTCCAATGCATTCGTATGTTCTTCTAAAACAGCGACTGTTCTGGGATGAGGCTTTATATAGATAATTGGATAATCCTTTTCATCAAGTTCCTCATTAATAGGAAAAGCTAATTTTTCCTCTTCAATTGAAAATTGAGCATCGATTCCCTTTTTATTCCCACGAGAATCTACCCTAATCCATTTATTAAGTGATTTAAAAAAGATAGCATTTAAAGCGTGAATACAATACCCTTTATCTGGAGTATCAAATAACATCAATCTTTGATAACAAAAACCCGTTGGTATCCCCTGTGAACGCAATAAAGATGCTAATAGGTGTGATTTTGCATAACAAATTCCTTCTTTAAAATTTAATACTTCTGATGCATTACAAGTAACTCGTTCGGATTGAATATCCCAAGAATGTGAAATTTCATCTCGAATAAATTCAAATGCTATTTTAGCTTTTTCAATTTCCGTTTGATTTGGATTAAAAAGTTCATCTGTCTTTCTTTTTATTAAATGATCGGAATAATTAACTTCATTTAATTCAAGTAAATAATCATCTAAATTATCAGATTCACAAATCAATTTCATTATTTCCCACTCCTGTCTGATTGTATAATAATTCATCTGTGTGTATTATTATACAACATAGAGCAATGAATTGGATAGGTGTACTATTAAACTATTCTGCCCCGTTACTTTAAGTAGGTTTCTTCACAATCTACGTTTATTTTAACATATGGTTAACTCAAAATCTGGAATTACTTACCTAAATTTGTTCAATTAGAGTACACTCTGTCCAAACAGAAAGAAGTGTAGTATTATAGGTATATAGAAATGTTCAAACAGACTTGTTCATTACATAGAGGTGAGAAATTTGATTTTTGGCTATGCGAGAGTTAGTTCAAAAAGTCAAAACCTTTCAAGACAGGTAAAGGAATTAGAAGAGTATGGCTGTGATAGGATATACGAAGAAAAACAATCTGGTAAAAATTTTGATCGACCAGTATATAAAGAAATGCGTTCCAAAATGCGATTTGGAGATGTATTGGTCGTCCATGATTTAAGTAGATTTGGGAGAAATAAGCAAGAGATAAAGGATGAGTGGGAAGCTCTAATTAAAGAGGAAATTAATATTGTAGTATTAAATATGCCGATTTTAGACATACGAAAGTATAAAGAACTTGAAGGTGTTGGGGAGTTAGTATCTGATTTAGTGCTTTCTTTATTGTCGTGGATGGTGGAAGAAGAGAGAAATCGCATAAAAACTGCTCAAAAGGAAGGCATAGAAATTGCAAAAAAACAGGGTAAGTTTCGAGGAGGAAAAAAAAGATATCATAAAGGGGCGACAGGAAGGGATAAAGTTTTATATGATGAGGTAGTTAGATGTTTAAATGCCAATGTAAGTGTGATGGATATCCATCGTAAAACAGGTTTATCTAGAAATACAATTTACTCTATTAAAAGAGAAAATGAAACAGATAAAAAAGGAAAATTAACCACCATTTAACGGAGGTAACAACTATGATTAAAGAGACATTGGATAGTAACGGAAAAGGAAAACTGAATGATAAGAAAATTGCTATTTTAAAGAAACATTTCCCAAATTGTTTTTCTGGGGAAACTCTCGATATTGAAAAGTTTAAAAAGGAGATTAACCAAGATTTAGATTTTTCTTCCGAAGGTTATGAATTAAACTTTCTAGGGAAGAATTATGCCAAATACATTGCTGACTCTATTGATACAGAAACGGTTTTGATTCCAAATTTAGATCATAATTCAAAGAGCGAAAATAAAAAGTCAGAGAATGTCTATATTACAGGAGATAATTTAGAAGTATTAAAGCATTTGAGGAAATCTTATACTAATACAATAGCATGCTGTTACATTGATCCTCCGTACAATACTGGAGGTGATGGATTTGTTTACAATGACAGTTATACATTCACAGCGAGAGAATTAGAGCAGATTTTAGATATTGAAGAAGATGAAGCAAAACGTATATTAAATATGACTTCTACAAATTCATCTTCTCATAGTGCTTGGCTGACTTTTATGTATCCACGTCTATATTTAGCTAGGGAATTATTGAAGGATGACGGGATAATTTTTATATCTATTGATGATAATCAGCAAGCACAATTAAGGATTATTTGTGACGACATTTTTGGTGAAGAAAACTTTGTGTCTCAAATAATTATACAATCAAATAAGCGGGGACAAACATACAAGGATATTGCAAAAACCCACGAATATCTATTTGTTTATTCTAAGAGTGAAAAAGCAATTATAAACAAACTCGAGAATTCTAATCATGAGTTTAGACATTATGATAATATAGGTGGATTTACAGAAAGAGAATTAAGAAATAGAAATCCAAAATTCGGTAGATTTAACAGACCAAATTTGTACTACCCAATCTATGTTAATCCAAATAAAGTTGATAAAAATGGATATAACCCCGTTTCTATCACGAAAGATGAGGACTTTTGTATTGAAGTATTGCCAAAAAATAGTAAAGGTGAAGATAGCTGTTGGAGATGGGGAAGAGAGACATTTAAAAGAGCTAATGATAAAAAAAATACACTTAATAGCCATGTCGTGGGAAAACTAAAAACTACAGGTGAATATGGTGTATATGAAAAGTATCGTGAGGATAAAGTTACTGCAAAAACTATCTGGTTTTCTGATGAGTTGTATGTTGAAAATGGTACTGTTTGGGACGAGACAGATGTTATAACTGAAAAAGGGTCAGTTGAATTAGGGGAATTGGGACTTTCAGGTGTTTTTGATTATCCAAAACCTGTAAGTTTAATTAAAAAATCTATCCAAATCGCTATGAATTCAGAAAATGATGATCAACAAATAATATTAGACTTCTTCTCTGGTTCTGCTACAACAGCACATGCTTTAATGGAGCAAAATGCTAAAGATAAATCCGACCATAAATATATACTGGTTCAATTAGATGAACCGGTAAAACAAAACTCGGTTGCAGAAAAACAGGGCTATAAAACAATTGACGAAATAGGCAGGGAAAGGATTGTTCGTGCTGCTGAAAAGGTCAAGAAGGATACAGATGAGGAGATTGATTATGGATTTAAACACTTTTATGCAAAAGTATTAAATGAAAACATTATTGATCAAATCAAGGAATTTGATCCAAACCTTCTAGCATCTGAATTTGAAGTTGAATTCGATAAAGAGACAATCTTGACGACATGGATGAATCAAGATGGCCATGGACTAACTCCTTCAATCGAAGAGGTCAACTTAGGTGGGTATACTGGTTATTATATGCAGGATTATCTCTACCTACTGGATAAGGGCATGTCGCAACAGCATATTGATATCCTGTTATCTAAAATAGTTGAAGAGAAATACTTCAATCCTACAAATGTAGTTGTTTATGGTTATAACTTTACGGATTTTAACATTTTGACACAATTAGAAACGAATTTAAAACAGTTAAGAAATGAAGAGAAAAGTATCGAAGTATCTCTAATTAAGCGATATTGAGGTGAACAAAGTTGGAACTAATCTTAAAAAGAAATTTAGAACATCAAACAATTCCGATAGAGAGACTTTGTTCAATATTCTCAAACGTCGGTATACAAAAACCAATGAATAGTATTGAAAATCCTATTATTGATATTGGTAGTCCTTATTTATATCAAAATATTAAGCGGGTACAAGAAGATTTGCCTTCTAATATGCAGGGAGTTAGTCGAAAAGAAGTAGATTATTTGAATATTGATATAAAAATGGAAACTGGTACTGGTAAAACATATGTTTACACAAAGGCTATTTATGAATTGAATAAGTTGTATGGTTTTAAAAAGTTCATTATTGCAGTGCCTTCATTAGCTATAAAGGCTGGAACAGCAAATTTCATGAAAGCACAAAGTAACGTCAATCATTTCAAAAATGTGTGTGGTTACAATACAGAAATAAAACTGAGGACTGTTGAGAGTATTAAAACAAAAAAAGGTAAAAAGAAATATGTACCGAACAGCATCCGTGACTTTGTAACATCTTCAAATCTCCAAAGAAATACGATAGAAGTATTGTTAGTTAATATGCAACATTTGAAGGAGAGCAAAAACGGGGTTTTGGTACGAGATGATTACGATTCTCATATTGAAGGATATTATAGACCGATTGACGCAATTTCTGCCACTAGACCCATTATGATCATAGACGAACCACATCGTTTTAGTCGTGACAACGCAACGTTCAAATTTATAGAAGAACAGGTAAAACCGCAGATGATTATACGTTTTGGGGCTACCTTTCCAAGTGAATTCATTGGTAGGGGGAAAAATAGAGTTGAAGTAAAAGATTATCAAAACTTAATATATGACTTAAACATTCATAAGGCATTTGAAAACAATCTCATTAAGGGTGTAGCAAAAGAACATGTCGAGAGTCCCGACAATGAAGAAGAAGTATTTAAAATCCTAACAATGAAAAAGGGCGAATTTGTTCGTTTTCAAAAAACAGAATTAAATGAGCAAGGTCAAATAATTAAAACTACAAAAGAGTTGAAAACACATGATTCGTTAAGTCTGCTCTCTCCAAAGCTTTCGGGAATTACTATAGATGGTATTTTAGCCACTAAGGTTATTTTAAGTAATGGAGAAGAAAAGTTCACAGGTGATGTATTTTTTGCGGATGTATTTGCAACTTCTTATGTAAGGGAATCCATACGATTAGCCTTAAAAAGGCATTTTGAAACAGAGCGTGAGAATTTCAAACGGAAATTTAAAATTAAAACTCTAGCTTTATTCTTTATTGATGATATTCATTCTTATCGAGATAATGACAAGAAAGAACCTTATCTAAAGAATATTTTTGAAGAAGAATTAAGCAAAAAATTAGAAGAAGAAATTGATAAATGTAATATTTTTGAATCGGAATATCAAAAATATCTGGAGGAATCCCTTGCGAATATAAATGAAACACATGCAGGATATTTCTCACAGGATAACTTTTCTTCTGAAGAGGAAATTGAGAGAGAAGTAAATACAATTCTTTTCGATAAAGAAAAGCTCTTGAGTTTAGTACATAAGGATGGCAAAGCAAATACAACACGCTTCATCTTTTCTAAATGGACGTTAAAAGAAGGTTGGGATAACCCAAATATCTTTACAATTGCGAAGTTACGATCTAGTGGAAGTGATAACAGTAAATTGCAGGAAATTGGACGTGGATTACGTCTACCTGTAGATGAGACAGGAAATCGTATTGAAAATGAAACCTTTATGCTAAATTATATCGTAGACTTTACTGAAAAAGACTTTGTCAAAAAACTGGAAGAAGAAATTTATGGTGAAACATCATTTGAGCAAAAGGAAATCACATCAGAACAAATTGAAAAAATTGCAACAAACAAAGGATTAAGTAATGAAGAAGTTCTTATAGATTTAATGAGTAAAGGGTATATTTCATTTGATAGAGAAATAAAAACAGAAAAGTTACAAAATTTCATGACGGAGTATCCTGAAATATTTAATAAACTCGATAAAAGTAGAATTCGTGATCGAAATATTGATAAAAATAAAGAGGTTGCCATTCGCAAGGATAACTATTGGAAGTTAAAAGAACTCTGGGAACAGTTAAATGAAAAATACTATTTACATTTTGACACAATCAATAATGATGTACTTATAAGCATTGTTTCCGATGTAATCACGGAGGATTTGATAAATAAAACGGTTAGACGAACTAAGAGAGAAACATCAGAAATGGTGCAAGGTGAGTTAATATTTAATGTAACCCTAGACTCAATTGATAGTTCATATGGTGAAACCTTGAATTATGGTACGTTTTTAAAAGCTATAGCTGAAAGTACAAATTTATCTATTCCTTTAATACATGCAGGGATAGTAAGAGCATCAAAATTGAAAAAGATAGAAAAGGCCTTCTTTACAAAGGATACAGTTAGAAGTTTCTCTATATATTTTAAGCAGCGAATCTATGATGAACTTTTGAAAATATATTCGTACAGAAAATTACCAAACACAACTGTTCACCCTACAGAACTCACAGAAGAAAATGGGCACCCTAGGGATTTCGTAAAAACATCTGCTTATTTAGGTGTGAAAGAAAGAAAAGGAACTCCCTTGGAAACTTATTTGTATGACACAATTTTATTTGACTCTGAAATTGAAGAAAATAACATAATTGAGAATATCAGTAGCGTTGAGGTATATGGAAAAATACCAAAACGCACCATGCAAATACCTTTCATAGATGGAAGTACATATAGCCCAGACTTTATGTATGTAATCAAGGATAAAGAAGGCAAACCTACAATTAACCTTGTTGTTGAGAGTAAAGGTGTTAAGAAAAAACAAGATCTTAGAGGTACAGAGGATCATAAAATAGAAGCTGCAAATAAACTCTTTGGCATGGTTAAAGAATCAGGAATTAACGATGAATATGAAGGACAAGCGGGGTTAGGAGAGCTAGGTGATAAGCTCAATAGAAATGGAATCAGTGTTACCTATACAAGGCAAACAAACAATGAGAAGATACTTGATATTGTTAATCAACTCATTGAAAAAAAGCAGTAGCCAAGAGGACTACTCTCAGCAAAAGACAACGTAAGTATAAACATCAGAAGGCAGTTCCTATCAATAATGGGACTGTCTTTTTAGTGATAATATACGGAACGTATGTTTGTAACAATAAGATTTTACGTGTAGAATATTAAGTATAATATAATGCACTAGCGTTGCATAAATAATGTCTGAATTTTCCGGTTATTATTCTCTTCTTTTTTGATGAAAAAGAAAGACAACTAAGCAAAAGTAGTAAACATCCATTTTTTTACTATAACGTCTTAACTAAGTATCAACGACAACCAATTGCTTTATGGAACACTTTTTCCCTCGATCTTGCGTATCCATATATGCGCAGATTGCCACAAGACAGCCTTTAAATAGCGACTGATCTGTAAATAGGTGCGTTGACTATTGGTTTCGAGTTGTATCAACACGTTTAAACAGTACACGATCATCGCGATGTAGACTTGATTATGTACAGCTTGTTCACTCTGACCATAAAACTTTTTAATATTTAAGTGCTGTTTCATCCACTTGAAAAATAGTTCGATCGCCCAGCGAGATTTATACAGTTCTGCGATTTCATCTGCACCTAAATCAAAGCGATTAGTCAGTAAATGCAACTCATTTCCTTTGGTATCCATCACTTTCAACAGTCTAAATACATTCTCTGAACGATTTTGTGTCGTACCAATCACTACTATTTCATCGGATAAAACAGACGAATCTTCTGGTAAAGAGCAGGTTTCTAATGTACGAGTGACCGCATTTTTGCGCAAGCGTGAGACGAAAAAGTAACCGTCGTCTGTCATACGATCAAACCGTTCGTAATCCAAATAGCCTCGATCAAACACATACATACATTCTTTATCGTCAACCAATACTTCGAGTTGACCTCGATCGTGTTCTTTCGCATTCGTGAGCTTGGCTTCATCGGGATAGGAACAACCTTTTTCCATAAAAACAAGACGCAAATGGAGTTTGACACCGGCCTTTGTTTTACGGAAGTTTGCCCAACGGTGGTTATTCAAGCTTAACGGTAAGGTACTTGAATCGATGATTTTGAGTGGTGTTGTCCTTTTTCGTCTGGTTTGAAAGTCAGATTTGTCGTGAATTTGCGCTACCAATCGAAGAAAAATGGCTTGAAAAAAATCTGTCGGAATTTGATTGAGTCTCCTTCCTAATTGGGAGAAGCTAATGGCCTCCAAATTGGTGGCATCTTGTAAATCTTCCGAGAAGACACAATCGCTTAAAGCGCGTAAACTTTCCGTTTCATGAAGCTGTGCATACAACAATAATTTCAAGAAAGATTGGGTATAAAGCTTTTTCGTATAGTAATCTAATTGATAGTTTTCCACTTGTTCCTGTAAAAAGTCAGATGAAATAAGCGAAAACCATTGTTCAAATGATGTTTTTCGAGTAAACTTATCCATGTGTTTGTCCTTTATTTTGGATTTGGATCGGTTTACTACCATCCAACCATTATAAAGGATTTTTTTATGAATAAACAATATATCAGAATATTTTAATTTTTATATGTTTGCAAATTATTTTAATGCGACGCTAGTGAATATAATGAAATTAAATTTTGGGAGGTCGGACATTTTGTCGCTCATTGAAACGTATAGAAGAACAATCAAGAGAAAAAAGGATGAGTTAAACAGATTAAGGAACTCTAAAGCCACCGAATTAGGAAAAATACCGTCACATAAGAAAAAAATTACATCAGCTAAAGCAACTATAGGAAGAACAAAGTCAACTGCCACCATAAATTCCAAATATAGAGAAATTGGACGTGAAGAAAAGAAACTAGCAGATATAGATAAAAAGGTTGCGGATATTGATAAAAAAATAGCAAGAATTGAGGGAGATGTAGTAGCTGCAGAAAAGAAGCTGGGTCGTGAAGTTGAACGTGAGCAAAAGAAAAGAGATGATGCCGAAAAAAGAAGACTAGCAGATAGCGAAAAACGTATGAAGGAGTTTAGTGGAATGCTGAATAGACATGGTGAAATGCACGAAGAGACAAATAGGGTATTAGGAGAATTGAAAAATTTACCAGAGGAAATTACTGTCCTATTTATGGCATCAAATCCATTAGATGCACCACAGTTAAGATTGGATGAAGAGGCTAGAGCCATTCAAGAGATGATAAGAAAATCAGAACATAGGGATTCTGTATCATTCGATACTCGGTGGGCTACTAGAGCTTTGGACGTAATACAAGCAATTAATGAGGAAAATCCTGCAATTATTCACTTTAGTGGACATGGATCTGAGGACGATGAACTCGTCTTCCAAGACAATCAAGGTAATGCAAAACTTGTTTCTAAAGAGGCTATAGTTCAAACAATGATGAGTACATCAGATGAAATTAAATTAGTGTTTTTTAATACCTGTTTTTCTTATGGACAAGCACAAGAAGTAGTACAACATGTGGATGCAGCCATTGGAATGACGACTACCATTGGGGATGAAGCAGCTAGGGTCTTTGCTGCTCAGTTTTATTCTGCTATTGGATTTGGACTCTCGGTGAAAAAAGCATTCGAACAAGGGAAAGCTGCTTTAATGCTTGAAGGTATTCCAGAAGAGGATACGCCAGAATTGTATGTGAGAGACGGACTTGATCCAAACGAATTAATTATAGTAAAACCTTAATTTTATTTTTGAATTGTATTTGTCGTTCAACTATAGATAGAACATATAATACTAACTTTTTGCTAACATCCATAATTTTGAAACGCCATACAATAAAATTTTTAGAGAAGACCTTTCGTTAGTTCACTGAACTTTTGAGAGGTCTTTTCTTCTATATTTTTGGTCATATGTGCGTAGATGTTCATTGCTACAACTAATAGAAAGGGAGCTATGATATAGAAAGCTCCCTCTATCCATCCTCCTAGAAAAATTTTAAACCCTCTTGAAATGTTTTTGTTGATTTATTATTCTCACTTCATAGTACATATAAATTTTCGTATCAATCGATCATCATTATTCCATTTTAGACTTACATTCGATGCCAACAACGCTAAGATAAACAAGGTTTTTTAACCTATGAATTTAAGTTATTTTATTAAGAAAAGCTGTGAAGGGAGAGAAAATCATCTCACTCTTTATTTACCATTTCTAGATGAACTAGATTTTTTCATAGAAAATAAACCAATAACCCCACCAATAACAATCAATAAAATATCTATCGCAATTTCCCAACCTTGAAACACATCAATATAATTCACTAAAAACCAACTTTTTCCACCATTTGTCAAATGATTGATTAAACCTCCTACTCCTTGGATTACGAAAAGTAAACTAATTCCACTAATAACTTCTTTCATATTAAACACCTCGTTCATTTTTTTAATTTAAGATACCTCTAATACCAATATTAAAAAATACTGCACCTACTACACCTATTGCTACTAATAGTGAAGAAATTGGTGCTTCATTTAATTTTGTTTTTATATTCTTTAGAAAGTTCTGCAGTTTATCTTTAAACACAATACTAATTCCTAACAATAATAGAGAAGGAAGCACCATTACAAGATTGTACCCAATTATTACAAATATAGAAGAAAAGGAATTAATTGACAGATGATTTAATAAAAAAATCGAATAAAAATAAGGCAATGCCGTTACAAATTCAATAAGAAACACAATAATACCCAAAATAATTATTCCCTTTATTGTTGTCTGTCTTGGAATCCATGACGTAAGACGTTCTATTGTGCCCTCTTTTGGTTTTATGAAGCTAACCAAAACAAGAAGTGTTCCCGTGACAGTATAAAACCAATTGATAAAATCAAATTCTGATAAATTTTCAATCAACCCCAATAGTGTGTCCCCACCAAAGTACAGTAATATACCAATCATGAAATAACCTAACTGAATAACAAATAAAAATACAAATAGACGAGAAGAAAGCTGATTAGGTTGTGTAAGTAATAAATAGCCCGTAATAGCTAGCACACCAGGACTTAATATATCAACTAATGCACAAATAGAGATAATTAGTAGGGCTACGGATATATCTATTGATGAGGAAGGCATCATTGTTTCAATGATTTCAATCAAATAATTAGTCCCCCTTTATAAAGTGTGATATCATCAAAATAACACACTGTGCTAAAAAGATAATAACACATTGTATTAAAAAAAGGAAGTGATATTTATTCATGCCAAAATTTGTTAATCATGACAAGAAACGAAAGTTAATTGCTGAAGCTGCATGGAAGATTATTGAGAAGGAGGGTATTGAGAAAGCATCAATACGAAGAGTCGCTGCTGAAGCAGGAATGTCTCCTGGTGCGTTAAGACATTATTTTTCAACTAAAGATGAAATGCTGCTGTTTATTATAGAATACTACATAGAAGAAGGAAAAAAGCGTTCTGATCATAAAGAATGGTCAAAAAATCCATTACAGGCAGTTGAGGAAGTGTTACTGGAGCTTGTACCAATCGACGAAGAAAAGAAAATTGAAACGAGTGTTTGGTGGATTTTTGCACTCCGTTCCCTAACAAGTGATGCATTAAAAGAGAAGAAAGACGAAATGACGGATGGTACATATGATTTAGCAAATTCAATGATCAAGATATTAACTCTAAAAGGAATATTATCGGAATCAGTTAATGCAGATTTAGAAAGCAGTCGGTTATCTGCATTGATTGAAGGGCTGTCATTCCATACCTTGTTAAGACCAGATGTGTATACTCCAGAAAAGGTGAAGGAAGTAATCAGTTATCATTTAAAAACACTCTGTAATAAATAAACAATACTCGGAAGTAGATAATTCATTCTTATTAGATTATCTACTTCCACCCTAATTGTTATTCAAATTGATTTTCTATTGGATTAGAGATTTGTGGATTTTGGCCAAACATATTTTTAGCAGTCATACAATCAAACTTATTTACCCTTACTCCTAAAATTTATAAATCTTTCAAAAAACTAACCAAAATTTCCGTAAATTCTTTTGGCTTATCGTAGTGAATATCATGTCCCAGTGTATCGACATCTACTCTTTTACCATTATGCAATAATTCAACAACACAATCTGCATCTTCATCTGACAATGCTGCTACTAATAAACCTTCATCTAAAGTTGTTTTCGCTTTTATGAATATAGTAGGACTTTTGATTTTTGATAATACTTCCGATTGATTATAATCGTCAAACCATGAATTATCGTAAAAGGTTTCTCCAAATTTGCGACCAAATGGATATGTTTCAGTTTCAAAGATCCTATTAATTTGTGGCGGCAAATAAACTAAATGTACTGGCTTGTTTGGTTGTTTTTTACGATAGTTGATAGCATCCTTCGAGAATTTTTTCCAAAGGATGTTTCCAAATAACTTTTTCCAGTAACTATTCCGTAAAGAGTAAGTGAAATAATCTTTCACTTCTTGCTGATTTTTAAAGTCTTCATACATTTGAAATCCATATACCCACACATATGTTTTCTCTCGTCTATCTCGTTCTGTTACGAATAAAGGGGAATCTTCAATTACAGTCCCTAGCACTAGCTCTGGAAAATATGCCGCCATCCATGCTGCAATCATTCCGCCTGAAGAATGACCAGATATAACCGTTTTCTCTCCTATTTCTTCTTCGATAAATTCAGCAAAATCTATTGCATTGCCTTAGCTGAATATTTTTCAGGATTCCAATCGGACTCTCCATGACCATGACAATCAACCGCATAAACATGATAGTACTCTGAGATTTCGGGTAATACCTTTGCATAATCTTCCCATGTCATAGCTTGTCCATGAATTAATAGCAGTGGTGTTTTGCCGTTACTCGGTCCTTCACCATAATTTAATACAGTACCATCTTTTAATTTTATTTGCTTTTCAGTAAATCCTTTATTGTACATTTTTGTTAATTGAGCATTAATTGAACACAATAAAGACTGGACACTTTATTGAACCAGCCTGATTGATATTAATTTTGATTGGGTAAAAATCCTATTGGATGAGTTTTGAATTTTTATTGAAATTATATTGAGTAAATCCAGTAATATCAGGGCTTACACAAAAAAAGAAAGGGGAGAAATCGAACTCTTTTCTCTCCTCTCTTTCATCTGTTATCCGAGTAATTGGAAAATCACTTCAGATAAAAATTTAAAGAGGTAAAATGGTACAACTTTTTTATAAACGATTAAACTAAATTTTAAAACTACAGTACTATTATAAAAATAATCTAGTCTAAAATAGAATATTTTTGTATTTTCTCGTTGCTAACTTTTTGCTAACTTATTTTTATTTTTCATTGAATGTCATGGAATCTAAGTATAGGAAAAAGCTTGCAATATCGCACTTTTGCTGTTGTATGTTGCTATAAAATATCCCCTCAAAGATGGGTGGCATGATGTAAGGCTTTTTAGCCAAACATCTGAGAAATAGTTAAAGCTATTTTTCACCCTTTTAGAGAACCAGTTATATAAATAATCTTTTTATAAAGTATAGACTACTTCCTAAAAAACAAGGAGGTAGTCTTTTTATGTTGTTAAAGTTTGCTTTTCAAGATTTCTTGAATGACAGGCGTTACAAGAACACAACCAAGACGAACATAAGGAATTATCAGACGTTGCTTGGAGAATTTATCTACTATTGTATTGATAATGAAGTAGAAATGTGGAGGACATTAATTACAGTCACATTAAGTAATATCTTTGGGAATGCCAAGAGAAAGGAAACCGAGCGGGAACAATTAACACCAAGCTTATGAGGATTAAAACAGTTTTAAACTATATAGTTGAATGTGAGGTAATAAATAAAAGTCCAGCACACAAGGTGAAAAGACAAAAAGAAGATGTGAAGATTGATGTGTTCACAGACGAGTAAATAAGACAGATGTTAAGTTTCTACAGACGCATTAAACAGCGGAGAAAAGTTATGTGGCATACAGAGATTATATGATGGTTGTTCTAATACTAGGTACTGGAATCCGAAGAGGTGGGATAATCAATTTAATGGTCTGATCTAGACTTTGTTATTTATAATATTTCAGTATTTGGTAAAACACGAAGAAAAGAAACAATACCAATTACAGAAAAGTTATCTAAGGGATTAACTGGATATAAGACATTCTGCTCACAATACTGGGGGGAGTTGAGTGATTATGTATTTGTAAAAAGAGATAATATACAATTAACTCAAAATGCGATAATGATTTTCCGTTACCTTCAAGATAATAAGATGAACTTTAAAGATGTTCGTGTATCAGCACATACTTTTCGTCATACATTTTGTCATAGACTTGCAATGTCAGGAATGAGTGCATTCGCAAATCAAAAGATTATATGGTAAAGGTATTAAAATTAATTAGTGTTATGTGCTTATTTTTTGCTATAGTTACTTTACAGTAATGGCGTTTTTGCTAGTGGGGTTGAGGTTAACGAAGAACAGGCTAAAGTAGTTGCTGAAAATTAACATTAACTTTTTTGAGGAGAAATGAATAACTTCACAATTCGACAACTCCTTTTAACTAATAAAACTAGAAAAAGGTGAGTGTTTTGCATCCAATTACTATTATTGAAATGATGCTTGCTACTGGAGTCTTAATGTTATTTTTAATAGTAGCACTATTATTTAAAAAGAAGAGGAAAGTATTACTTACTTTAACAGTTTATGTTCTACTAGCTGAAGTTATATTCTTTATTGCCCGCCCATTTTGGATTGATTATCAACTTACAGTGAGAAAAATAGAGTTGGAAGATTATCTGGAATCTAAATATCCGAATGAAAATTGGGAGATTTCTACAATAGATTTTAGGGAAAACAAAACGGAAAATCCCTATTACTTAAAAGTTATTTTTGAAACCGAACCTCTTTATATCTATTCATATTATGTTAACGGTAAGGGAGATGTGGAACAATAATCTATTTATACACCTAACAGTACACCCTTAGAGAATTTAGAACACTTTGAAGGAGAAATGGAAACGGATTAGAATCGGATATTCATACGGAAGTTACAGCCAACTTCATTAAAGATAAGATTTAGAGACAGGGAATATCTTACCTGCTTCTAAAAATTTGTTGATTTCTACACCAATTCTACCATACCACCGGTCTCATACGTAAATGGTTATTAAATTAAGGGGTTTAGCTGCTATGGGTAGCATGATATAAACTCTCCCCTAAAGATTTTATGTAATTAAGTTGTAGTTAATAATAGTTTAATAAAGGCTTCTCATAAGTTGGGTAAATTTATGAGAAGCCTTTTTTTCTTTTGTTACTATAAGCATGTATCGTAAACTAGTGATGTTATATTTTTATTGGAATCTAAATATACAGCGGTTTATTTATCTAAGTAGCAAGAGAAACTTTTATTATAGAATTTCGGTATTCTTATCGATTAAGTGAAAGAGGATATGAACATTGCTTATAATAATTTTATTATAAAGGAGATAGCTAATGCCTATTATTAAGCATGAGCAATTTATTCTAGCATCAAGGGAAGTATGCTTTGACCTTGCAAGAAACGTAGAAATACATACTAAAACTACTTCTAAAACTAAGGAAGAAGCTGTTGGTGGGATTACTCAAGGTCTATTAAGGAAGGGCGATACTGTTACTTGGGAAGCTACCCATTTCGGTATTAGACAAAAGTTAACAGCAAAAGTAATTCATATGGAAAAGCCCACCATGTTTGTTGATGTCATGGTAAAAGGCGCTTTTAATTCTTTTACACATACTCATCGATTCGTAGAAAAGAATGGCGGGACTATAATGATAGATATCTTTGAATATAAGTCACCGTTCGGTATCGTTGGTATTATTGTAGACAAATTATTTTTGGAGAGATATATGGCAAATTTTATTAGCTCTCGTGCTAAAGAACTAAAAAGGATTGCAGAAGATGTTGAATAAAACAGACTAGGGAGTCAGATAAGGGTTACATTATATCTGAGTTTCTGAGTTGCCTAGTAAAAAGTCTGTAACTAAACCATTATAGATCAATCTATTTCTACTTCTGGAGGGTAACACAACAGTGCAACAAATTAAATCTGATTGTGTATTGCTAATAAAAGATTATGTTTTGAGTATATATTAAAGACGTGCAGTAATGGACTAAAGCCCACTTACGGAAACAGAAGGTCCAAACCCCAGTCCTTCCGTATAAAATCAAAACCTAGACAAATCATATTCTAAAGCATAAATAAAAGAAAGGATATGATTGTTGTGGATTTAAACTTAGTTTGGCAAACATTTCTTATTTTTATGGTGGGAACGATCAT
This sequence comes from Ornithinibacillus sp. FSL M8-0202, assembly GCF_037975285.1. Classification (GTDB taxonomy): domain Bacteria; phylum Bacillota; class Bacilli; order Bacillales; family Amphibacillaceae; genus Ornithinibacillus; species Ornithinibacillus massiliensis. Next base: position 1,351,378 of record NZ_CP150248.1, on the reverse strand, counting down.
TTTAAGAATTGGTGGAAGAAAAACAATTTCTCAAATGACTATTCCCCAAACGGTTATGATGATTGCCATTGGTACATTGCTCATTCAACCTGTCTCTGGCCGGGGACTTTGGACTACTTTTGGGATTGCTGGGTTATTGGTGCTTTTTTTAATTCTAGCGGAATTTATCCAATTAAAATTTGACAATGCAGAAACAGCCCTATCTGGTAAAGCTGTACCTGTTATTGAAGATGGTAAGTTAATGGAGAACAATTTAAAAAAACATAGATTAACTGTTGATAAACTAGAAGAACGACTACGGAACGCAGGGATTTCTAATATTGATGATGTTCAATATGCTACGTTAGAATCTAATGGGCAATTAGGATACACTTTAAAACTGGAAAAACAGCCTGCCACAAAAGAAGATATTCAAAACCTGATTAAGTTCATTCAAAACGGACAACAAGTAGAAACCAATAATCAATCACCAGATAATATTTTCACTGAAACCTTAAATTACAAAGCTGATGATATACCTAAACATTTACAATAAGTACTTTTTTTTTCGTGACGATGCTAAGACAATAGTTACAAGACGTTATAGATTTGCAGATTGATTAACCTTCATTTGATGAGGGTTATTTTTTTGGAAAGTTTTTTCGAGTATAATAGCACTTTTTTTTACCTCCTTTCCCTTATTAATAAAGAAGGAGATTTGAAAAATTTGTCGAATATAGGATAACAACGGGATGAGGCAGACCATTATAAAAGAAAAAGTTATATGATACAGGTTGGAAATTAATTAGACACGTAGTAGCGCTAAGCCTATAGAATTTTAGGGGTGGTTCATATGTTTAAAGATACATCAATTGAGATTTATTTTTCCCTTTCAGGTACAGAGCCTGAATGGGATTTTCCACTTTCAATAGTAACAGAAAGGTTAGGAATTAACCCCACGGAAACGATAAAATTAGGTGAGTGGGTAAACATAAACAATCCTAAGATAAAAAGACAACACACATTTACCGAATGGGTATACAGTACAGGTATAGTTGAAACCTACGATTTCGAAAAGTTAATGAAAGAAGTAGTTCATGTCTTTAAAGATAAAGTGGACATTATTAACGAATTAATAAGAGAATTTCAAATAGAACCTAAGTTAAAAGCAGTTGTTTATGTAGAAGAAGGGCTTTCTCCTGGATATGTCTTGGAGTTAGAAGTAATGCAATTTGCACTTAACATAGGTGCAGAAATTGAAATTGATGACTATATTTCCGGTTTTGTTGAGGATACCGACGAAGAATAATAAAAAGTAAAGTGCTCGTCTAAAAGATGAATAGATTAAGAATTGTTAATTAGTGGAAACCGTTTCATTTTAATTTGAAAAATAGGCTAGAACCTGTTATTATGTCATTTGTGCATTTATTTTATTCAATGATAAAATGTGTTCACCCTGCTTATTAATCTGAATTTTCAGAAATGAGTTTAATTTACAACAACAGAATTAGTTTTTAGGAGGACTATTTTTTATGGCGAAAAAAAGAAAGGGGCTATTTCAAAGCTCTTTAGATAGGATTGAACTAGTTGGGAATAAACTGCCCCATCCAGCAACATTGTTTGCAATTTTGGCACTTCTTGTTATTTTACTCTCGGCAGCTTTACAACCATTAAATATTAGTGTTGAACACCCTGGTGAAGAAGGAACCACGGTAGAGATCAATAATCTGCTAAGTGCAGAGGGTATTCAATATATATTCACCAATATGACAAGTAACTTTATCGGCTTTGCTCCATTGGGCGTTGTCCTACTGACGATGTTAGGAATAGGAGTGGCGGAACGTACAGGGCTCATAAGCGCACTTCTTAGAGGATTTGTATTGTCTGTACCTAATCGATTTATTACGTTAGGATTAGTCTTTGCTGGTATTATGTCTAGTGTGGCATCTGATGCAGGGTATGTTGTATTACCACCACTAGGAGCACTTATTTTTGCTGCGATTGGAAGGCATCCACTAGCTGGTCTGGCGGCAGCATTTGCTGGTGTTTCTGGAGGATTTAGTGCTAACCTATTATTATCTGGTACGGATGCGATGTTAGGGGAGCTGACGATTGCAGCAGCTGCAATAATTGACCCAGCATATGCAGAGACAATGAACATAGCAATGAACTGGTTGTTTATTTCTGTTTCGGTATTCGTATTAACATTTGTCGGTGCGTGGGTTACAGAACGAATTGTAGAACCACGACTTGGCGCCTATAAAGGTGATCAAAAAGAAGAATTGGAAGGTCTTCAAGCAATTGAGAAAAAAGGTCTAATCTGGGCTAGTATTACAGTGGTAATCGGTATCGTACTTGCGATGTTGCTTGTAGTTCCACCAAACGCACCGATGCGCGGTTTAGAGGGCGATGCAATGGAACAAATAATTCGATCGCCATTTATGAGTTCATTAGTACCAATTATTGCTATACTATTTTTTATTCCTGGTATAACATATGGAATTGTTACCAAATCCATTCGAAGCGATAAGGATGTTGCTAGCCAAATGTCAGATACCATGGCATCTATGGGAACATTTATTGTTTTGGCATTTACAGCGGGACAGTTTGTAGCATACTTTAATGAAACAAATATCGGACTAGTTATAGGTGTTTATGGTGCGGATTTTCTAGGGAGTGTTAATTTAACTGGTATTCCGTTACTTATTCTATTTATTTTGATTACCGCATTTATTAATTTGTTTATCGGAAGTGCTTCTGCAAAATGGGCGATGATGGCACCGGTCTTTGTACCAATTATGATGCAGCTTGGGTATTCACCAGAGCTAACACAAATGGCATATCGTATTGCAGACTCTTCTACGAATATCATTTCACCATTGATGACTTATTTTGCAATAATTATCGCATTTGCACAGAAATATGATAAAAAAATGGGTATTGGTACGTTAATTTCCACAATGGTTCCATATTCTATATTCTTCCTATTTAGTTGGATGATTATGCTTATTGTCTGGATGCTGTTAGGACTACCACTTGGACCAGGTGGACCATTAGAATATCATCCTTAATAATTTTAGAAAAGCATTGCTTCAGAGGAGGCAATGCTTTTCTAGTAACAAAACTCTATGGAAAAGGAAGGGATATTGAGAAATAGGCTATTATCTAAAAATAGTTTGATAAACTTTTAAGCTATTGGTTTACAATTCGGCGAAATTTTCATATACTTACAATATTAATTGAATACTAATTGGATGAGGTGCGAATGTCATCAGTAACTTACTATATAAATCTGCAAATTGTAGTAAGCGAAAGGGGCCTTTGCCGAAATAGAGCTCTGTTTGCAGACAGGTCTCTGTTGGATTGTATATTAAGAGTATGCAGTCTGTCATTATTCTTTGAATAATGGAGTGCTTCCACTTGTACATAGGACAGATCATGAAACAAGTCGGAATACTCGGCTTGTTTTTTTGTTGTTGGGATAATACTATGCCCAATTTCTGACCCATCTTGGAGGTAGCAGCATCCGTAGAAAGAAGGAAGATTATGAAACGAAATGTACTTAAATTTGGCGGTACGAGTGTTAGTAGTCTGGAGAAAATTAAAGGTATAGCAGGCTACTTGAAGGACCGCGTGAGACAGGGAGAACAGCTAGTAGTAGTCGTTAGTGCAATGGGGAAGACAACAGATGAACTATTGGAACAGGTGAGTATGATTACTCAATCACCTAACGAACAGGATTTGGCTGTCCTCCTAACAACCGGTGAACAGCAGACCATCTCCTATCTATCTATTATTCTAAATGATCTAGGAGTAAAATCTAAGCCTCTTACAGGTTACCAAGCTGGTATCGAAACAGTTGGCCATCATTTAAAGAGCAAGATTTCAAAGATTAATACTAAGCTTTTTGAGCAACTCTTTGAAACATATGATGTTCTTATCGTCGCTGGTTTCCAAGGATTTAATACGGACAATGAAATTACTACACTTGGCCGTGGAGGATCTGATACGACAGCGGTAGCACTTGCAGCAGCAATTCAATGCCCATGCGAAATCTATACAGATGTGGCTGGGGTTTATAGTACCGACCCGCGAATCTATCCTAATGCTAAACGGTTACAAGTAGTTTCATATGAGGAAATGATGGAGATGAGTGCGCTTGGTTCAGGTGTTCTCGTATCTCGAAGCGTAGAAATAGCAAAGAATTTCAATATTCCTATTTACTTAGGTAAAACACTGTCAGATGAGAAAGGAACTTGGGTTATGTCAACGGTAGAAATGATAGAGAAAAAAGCGGTCACAGGTGTTGCGATTGATCAGGATATGATTCATGTGACATTGAACTATCCTGAGAATGATATACACCTACTTGATAGAGTATTCATCCATTTGGAGCAAGAGGAAGTTAATGTCGATATGATCTCACAGATCACGAACAATGAAGGATTACAATTATCCTTTACGATGAAAGACACGGAAGAATATCAAATCCAGAAAATCTTCTCCCATCTAAAAGAAGACTATCCTGAGCTCTATTTCAAAATAGAAAACCAATTTGCTAAAGTATCCGTTATTGGTTCAGGAATGCGTGACATGACGGGGGTTGCCTCCAAAGTCTTTCGTACATTAATTGAATCCGATATTCCATTTTATCAGGTCACGACATCAGAAATCAGCATTTCTTATGTTTTAGATATCGAAAATGGGGAAAAAGCAGTACTACTTTTGTGCAAAAGCTTTGATCTATAGTTTTTTAGCGGTGCATGCTAGTGGATTTCATCTAGGGGTTCTTGCTTTCCTATTTAAGAGGTAAGAGGCTGGGACAAAAGGTTCTAATCAAAGGAAAAACCGAACATCGTTCACATACTTCACTTTAGGAATATAGTTCGCTGTCACTTCTAGTACAAGTGCGACAACTTCATGAGGGGCCTGGCCTCATGCGTGTCCTATCCTCTCAAAGGAGTCTAGGTATATTTCCGGAGCTAGTATCGTTTATAGTTCGGTTTTCCATATAGAGCCTTTCATTCTGGCCCAATCTCTTTTAGTGTTCACTTATTAATAATGTTATGGTAAGACATATTCGTCTATAAAGTTCTTATTTTACAACTTCTACCTTCACTTCTTTGTAGATTCAACTGAAGGTACTATATGTTGTTCTTTTGCCATCTGCTTTACAATTTTTGGTGCACTCCATAGTGGTGGAAGGAGCAATATCGATACAGGTACTGCTGTTACAACAATAAAGTTTTGTAACGCTTGTATACTACCTTCCCCAATTGTGAGTAGTACGACGGATAATATACCGAATAAAACGACCCAAAAGACTCTCATCCACTTTTGTGGTTGATCTGTACCTTGTAAGGTTACGGCTACTGTATAGGAAATGGAATCCACTGTAGTCGATACAAACACTATACTAACGATTAAGAACCCAATAGCTATCCATAATCCCATTGGTAGTTGATCCATAATTGCCATTACGGTCGCAGGCATTCCACCAGCATCTAATGGGGTTGAAATGGAACCAGGATTTTCTAGTTCATGAGATAATCCAGTTCCACCAACAACGGCAAACCAGAAATTACTAACTAATGGAGCGATAATAGATACAGCTATAATAAGCTCTCTTATCGTACGACCACGCGATATTTTACTAATAAAAATAGCCATCATTGGTGCATAGCCTAGGAACCAGCCCCAGAAAAATACTGTCCAATAACCAAGCCAAGCTTGATCTGCACGATATAAATTCATTTCAAAAAAATGCTGTAATTGAAATGCTTCCGCACTAATAAAAGAATCGATTAAAAACATGGTTGGACCAATAATGAGAATGATTGCTGTTAATAATACAACAAATATAACATTTAAACGACTTAAGAATTGAATACCTTTGTCAACACCACTTGCTACTGATATAGCAGCAATAAGGATTAATGCGCCAACAACGATAATATTCGTAGCCAACGTATCTGGAATATCTAGTAAAAAGTGAAGTCCATAACCAATTTGCAGACCTAAAAATCCAATCGGACCCATGGTACCTGCAGCAACTGCAATAATGGAAACAATATCTGCAGTTGAACCAATTATACTTTTGGTAAATATTTTTTCACCGAAAATAGGGTATAAAATAGCACGTGGTTTAAGTGGATATCCTTTATGATAATGAGCATACATGAGGACAATAGTTGTTAACGTACCTAAACACGCCCAAGCTAGGAAGCCCCAGTGCACAAAGCTTTGTGATAAAGCTGGTGTGACTGCCTCTTGTGGTGTCATCCCAATATTTTCAAACAACGGTGGAGTGGTAACAAAATGATAGATTGGCTCTGATGCAGCCCAAAAAACACCACCACTAGCTAGAAGCGTACATAAAATCATAGAAATCCAACGGAAATAACCGTTCTCAGGCTTCTCCATTTTTCCTAACTTCAGATTTCCATATTTAGAAAAAGCTAATATAATACCAATTACAAAATTCCCTAGTAATAATAATTGCCAATACGCACCAAAAAAAGTTACGGACCAATTGAAGGAATCGGTTACCCAACCTTCAACCATATCGATGTCAATTAATGAAAAAATGACAAAGAGGAATAAAAATCCTCCACTTACAGCAAATGTAGTCCAGTCCGTTTTGAAATTCTTTATTGTTTTCATTCTTTTCCTCCCAGAATATATAACGAAGCGAGAACGTTATGTTAATCTTCTATTGATAATCTTTGATGTCTTGAGGAAAAGGTTACGGAACTGAAGTACCACTTGCTCTCTTTCTGAACCTACACCTATTATAGTCGTCTAAAATAATTTCACCTACCTTCATTTAAATTTAAAAACCTGATTAGCCGAATGATAAGTTTAATATTATATCGATAAAACGCCATTCAGTCAAACCACTGAACTGTTAAGAGAAGCATTTGATAGAAAAGATGGAAATGGAGTGATGAAGTGTTGGTGCAATTACTGAAGATGAAAGGGGAGTTGGAGAGATATATTTTAAAGGAAAATTCTTTAAGGAAATTGCTTAAAAATAAGTCAAAAACAGTAGAGTCTGTTGAAGGGTTTAGCAATGAAGATACTACTCACGTGGTAGATTTAAATAGGACTTTATATCGCAGGGGAGTCCTTTGGTATGGTATAGACCCTAAGTTAGTTTCTAATTTAACTTGTAGGAAGTGGAATCCAGTTAGATGTCCTTGCTTCTAAGTCAACTAGTAGTCTACCCATAAGTTTACTCAAAACTCATGGGTAGTAACTTCATAAGATTAGTCTTTATAAGACAGATTATTCTACCTAGGGCAGTGTGACAAATAACATATAGCTTTAATAATTACGTTTTACCCAATCGTCACTGACCCAATCTACCGGTAGTTTCGTATGAGAAGAATTATGGAGCGTTAGGTTTGCAACATACCAACCACGTCCATGATAATACGTGTCTGTATGATAGCGGAAACGGATATGTGTAGTCTCAGCTGGAATGGTTACTTCTTTCGATATCCAGTCAATACTAGTACCTGTGAATGGTTCGATTAGCTGTACCCAATTTTCCCCATCATACGATATTTCCACGATTCCAAAGTCTGCGTCTTGTTCTGTTCGAAACCATGTATCAAATGTTAAGGTTGCATCTGTATCTAAATTCACTTCAGCTGTTAGCGTTCGATTTAAAAGGTCACCATATCCTGCAAACCATGCGCCATCTTTCTTATTAGGCATTGAGACAGGAATCGCATCAGCAACTAGCTCGGCAAATTGACGTCTCGCTGGATTGGTTGAAACCGTATTTCGGCTCGGGTGAACACGATTGGTTAGTAATATGGCGATGGTGTCGTTGTTTTGATTAATTACAATGGATGTACCAGTATATCCTGTATGTCCAAGGGAGGATGCCTCCGTTAGGCCTTCCATATACCACATCTGTGATAGTTCCCAACCAAGTCCATGATCATCACCAGGGAATTCTGGTATTTGATTTTCTACTAGTAGAGCAACCGTTTCAGGCTTTAATAATTGTGTTCCTCCATATCTACCTTCATTAAGAAACATATGTGCAAGAATGGCCAAGTCATGAGCAGTTGAAAAGACACCAGCATGGCCTGCAACACCGTCAAGTGCCCATGCTTTTTCGTCATGAACTTGTCCCCATACAATACCTCTATCTGTCCATGGCATATACTCTGTTGCGGCAATTCGGTATTTTAATGATTCAGGTGGATTATACATCGTATCGTTCATATGAAGCGGATCTGTGATGGTTTCCTTGACATAGTGATCTAATCTTTGACCAGATAAGCGCTCAATCAGTATTCCTAACGTTATCATATTTAAATCACTATAGGTATATACGGTGCCAGGTTCATTTGTGAGTGGATACTGGAGTACATATTGGTGGCGATCCTCACGAGTCCCCTCTACATCATAAACAGGGGCGCTAGGTGGAAATCCGGATGTGTGGGTCATGAGTTGACGTATCGTCACATGCTGCTTTCCGTTCGTTGCGAATTCTGGAATGTGTTTTGCGACAGGATCATCAAGTTGGAAAAGGCCATCTTCATACAGTTTCATTGCTGCCGTTGTTGTGAAAATCTTGCTAATCGAAGCAAGGTCAAAAATCGTGTCTTTTCTCATTAGTATTGGATTGTCTGCCTCAGTAAATTGATCGTCTTCGTATAAATAAGCATGTCCATACGCTTCGTGCTGAACGATATGTCCACTTCGAGCGACAAAGGTAACAGCTCCAGGGAATGCTCCATTATCAATCATCGATTCCATTACGGAATCAATATTCGATAACGGCGCTTCTATCATTCCAGCGCCTCTGATAGAGCCAGGATGTAGAACTGGCGAGGATGGGACAGGATTACCCCAAGAAAATTTCGGATGTGGCTTAAGCGATGCCTTCTTAGGATGTTGTTTTTCAATCGTCGGCCCATTAAAAAAGTCGTATCCGGCTTGGGTTGTAGCGCCAGTACTAAACAACGTCATGGTGACTAAGGCAATTGATAACATTATATAGACTAGTTTACGTAGCATGATTCTCCTCCTTATCATTTTTTATAATAGCAAGGTCAATGATGTAATTTGATTATAAAAAAAGAATTAGAAGGGGTATATGCAACTTAGGAATCAAAAAATGGATGGAATTATTAAAATATTATGACTTATGTAGTGGGTGATTGGATAGCCTTTTTACAAAAAAGGTGCGGTTACAGTCATGAACTTTTTCGTACCGATTAAATGTTGTTATAACAAATAGTTAACAAGATTAGTGACGATACGATATAGATTGACTCTCTTAGTAAGATTAATTGGCATTCTACCTTCCTTGAAACTGGGAATAGGTGAAAGCTGTATCGTTAAGTTGAGAATCTCATACTCGGTCTGGAAGTATTCTATCCATAATCACTTAAAACTAGACACGTTCATTCTGGTCTTTCTTTTGAATGTGAAATTCCTCGTTCATGTAGCTACAATAAAATATATTCTCTATTTGATTGTAGCCTCTTTTTTGTAGTTCAGTTAGTAACCATTCCTTTGTTCTTTTTAGTATTTTAATATTGTTCTCTTGAATGATGCCATCTAAGATCAATGGTAAGGTGAATTGGCTATTTCCTCTTTTGAAGATAGATAATTTTCCAGACCTTTCCAATACAGCATATTCTACTTCACTTATATCTGCGATTTCTGCTTGCCTTAATTGAAATAGAATATCATCTAAAGTATATTTATGCTTTCGGAGATTTTCCTCAATTAATTTGCCATTATCAATTAACATAACTGGCGTACCTTCAACTATTTTACGAAACTTTTGACTTTTTACTCCAAAGGTTTCGAGTGTTACCTGTAAGAGAATAAGTAAAAAGATAGGCGATAATGCTCTAATCATAGAGATCTTAATGTCTTCAATTGATATAACTGCTAGTTCTGCGATCATGAGAGAGACAATAATATCAAGTAAACTTATCTCTCCTAATTCTTTTTTTCCCATTAAACGAAATAATAGTAATAGTACAATAAAAACGATTAGTGTTCGTAGTAAAGTAATGACGATTTCACCCAAACCCCAAATTCCTCCTAGACCATTAAACGTATACAGTTGGTATTATTCCATGTATAAAGTAATCCATTCATAGAGAAAGATGATAAATGATACTTACATGATTACTTAAGAAAAATTCGCGGGGATTACGGTGATGAGCCTAATAATGTTTTTTTTAATACGCATAAAAAAATCCCCATATAAAAAACAGACAAGTATTTATCCGCATTTTATAAGGGGAATTTTTTTGATATCTACATTAAGTGGCTTATAAAAATTGTCGCAATGCCAAAGTAAATCATTAATGACAAAATATCATTTAAGGTTGTAATTAGTGGCCCGGATGCTACAGCAGGATCAATTTTAAAATGATGGAGAATTAATGGAATGATAGTTCCTGCTAATGTTCCGATAATAAGAGTGACCACTAAAGTACTACCGACAACGAGTCCTAGTATCGGACTACCTTGCCAAATATACGCAATTACGGAAATCAGAATTCCGCAAGTTACGCCGATAATAATACCTACTAATAGCTCTCTACAAATAATCTTGGCTATCACGACTTTGTTAATATCTCGTGTAGTAAGCCCTCTAACAACTACAGCCAATGACTGTGTACCCGTATTTCCAGTCATTCCTGCGATCATCGGCATGAAGAATGCTAAAGCGACAACTTTTTCAAGTGTTTCTTCAAAAGTACTGACAATCGTTCCGGATATTAATCCAATAAACAATAGTAGAATTAGCCAAGGTAATCTCCGATAGGCTGCTACTGGTGCTTTCGTATCAAAGTCAATATCTTTACCTGAAGCTGACAATTTCTCTATGTCTTCTGTCGCTTCTTTCATTAGTACATCGATCATGTCATCAACTGTAAGAATCCCAACTAACACATGGTAGCAGATATACTTCAGGAGCTCGACAAAGAACAACAACAGAATCTCTTAAATAAATTGGACGCCAAAATTTTGGAGATGAACCTACCGGAGCATTGGACTCCAAAGCAACAGCAGAAATTATGTCCATCCTTACTGAAATTAATAAACAAGGAACAACGATTCTACTAGTTACCCACGATGCTAAAGTAGCAGCGAAAACGGATAGGGTGTTGTTAATGGCGGATGGAAAGCTCGTCGGAGAGAAGAAAATGAGTAAATATAATACCCAATTTGACGATAGCAAGAGAAGAGAAGAAAGCATTATGCGATGGTTAATGGAAAAGGGATTCTAAATTAATGATAAACATAGCGGGAAGGCGATTTTGACCATTTAGTTGTGGATATGTGTCCATTGTGGCAATTCGTATTTTTACTATGGGCTAGTAGTGAAGGCTAACATAAAGCTCGATTAGCATATACCTTGCTCCGGAAGTATACCTAACTTGATATGATGGAGGTTACCTCTTCATGAGGAGGACACTATTATCTTATGAAGTATAGGTATATTTCCAGGGCTAGTATGGATTCGTATTCATTTGTTTCGCTCTTACTTCTGTTATAAATCGATTCTATTTATTATTAGAGTAAACCATGCTTACGTTATGTTTAGGTAACGAAAGGGAAATTTAGTAAGCAAGGTGATATCTAGAAATCTATTAATAGCGAAATAGCATCGTAATAAACTCGTGGCCACCACCAATGGTCCAGAATAATGCTAAGTCACCACGCTTTATCCTACCAGTTTCAATCCCTTCATGGAGGGCAATAAATGGACTACTTGTCCCAGTATAGCCATACTCATCCCCTACATAAATGATTTTTTCCTGCGGTATATTAAAGCGCTCTTGTATTTTATCAATATTCACTTTAGCAAATTGAGATAAGCAGAAAACATCGACATCTTCAATAGTGAGCTGATTTCTCTCTAATATGGTTTCAAACATGTCATAAGTATAAGGTAGAGACATCGTTCCATCAAATGGAAGCCAGCGCATCGATTCTGCTCTTTCTCCAGCTTTAATGGTTTGGGCTAGTCCCTTCTCTGGAAATAAAATATTATTTCGATTACTAGAGTCTACTTCGAACATAGCATCTATAAAGCCTGTTTCTTCCTCGGTCTTTTCTAAGATAACTGCGCTAGCAGCATCTCCGAAGTTAGCATAAGTCATCGCATCATTTGGATCGGCCACTAAAGAAAGATAATCAGAGCCTACCACAAGGGCTGTATCAACATGAGGGTTAGACATCATGTATCGTGAAGCCTGTTCTACTGCAATTGTCATTCCAGCACAATTGGCATTCATATCGAAAATAACCGTACTTTTTTTTGCCTCAATGGCATGATGAAGGAACATAGCATTGGTAGGAACAGTGACTTCAGGTACTTGACTCGAAAAGACAATCATATCGATATCCTTTCCTTCTAGCTCAGCCTTTTTTAACACCCGATTGGCAGCCTCAATCGCCATTGTATTCGTATTTTCCTCTTGATTATCAATTACATAACGCTTGTTTCTACCCATTATATGCAAGAAATTTGTTATATCTTTTCCTTGTTTTTGAAAGTGTTCAACGTATACAGCATTGTCAACTTGTTTTTTTGCATGATAAACATCCACTGCTTTAATTCTGATATTAGTCATAATATACCTCTCGAATAATTTAGTAGATACAAAGAATGGTAAAAAAGGTAGGGAAACGTAATGGTTCCTTACCTTCATTAAACTAATATTTTTGAACGACCTCGAAATTGTCTAATCCAACTTTTTTTGCCAAGCGGTTTAATTGCATGGAAATGATAGCACTCTTGCTAATTCCTACTTCTACTTTTTTAAATCCAGATGATTTATACAGTTCTAAACAGCTCTCAAGAGTTGGTATCATCTGTTGGGTTACGACATCCAAATCTCTGCAATCAAATTCTAAAACAAATTCACTTGCATTAATGGATGATACCTTCTTTTGATAATCATCAATAAACTGTTGAGCTTTTTCAGGGGTAAAGGTACCACTTACGGTCATGTCAATCGTCTTCTTTGCTACATTAACCTTCATTGTATAAGTTCCATCAGCCATAGTGAAATTCAGCTCCTCTTTTGAAATATAGGAGTTACGTATCATTACGATGCTTTACTATGATTATTTTTCATTCAAAACTTAAATAATGAACAACTCCCACTATATTATCGACATTTAATAAAATCTTTTAAATATAAATTAATGGTTTTATCCAATTATGTGAATCATGTTAAAAGCCTGTAATACTAGTGTACTAGTTACTCTACATGTGAATAAGCATAGGATAATCACTAGATGAGGGTATAGAGGTAGGAGCGTTTTGTCTTTTGGGTAGGTTATTCCTAAGAAGGAAGCGACAACCATGTTTTTAGTTTCCTGAAACTTTTTACGCTATACAACCGTATTTATAGTACTATAGAAAGTAGGGGAGTGGTGAGCGGAAATGAGTACTTTCAAACGAATTCGAGCTATTTTAGCAAGCAATATAGAAGAGAAATTTAGAAAAGAAGAAGACCCGGAAGTAGAAGTAAACCGGTTTATTCGCGAAATAGAGCAGGACTTAAGAGATTTAAATGTGGAAAGTGATGCAGCAATAACAGCGATGAATCGTACACGTAGACAGCTTGAGGAATGCAAATCAGAAATGAAAAAGATGGAGCGTTATGCGATTAAATCCCTTGAAGTAGACGATGAGGATAAAGCACGGAGATTTTTAATGGAAAAGGCTAATCTGAAGGTGAAACTACAGGATTTGGAAAAGCAATATGAGCTTGCCTCTCTGAAGGCTGAACAAATGAAGCTTGCCCAAGAGAAGTTAAAGTATGATGTAATGGAGCTCAAAAATAAACGGGATACTTTAGTAGGACGACTACAAGCTGCAGAAAGTAAGAAGAAAGCAATGGAGAATGGTCCGTCTCAATCAAACGTTCGTTTAACAAAGTTTGATCAGCTAGAGGAAAAAGCCAATCGGGCGTTGGCAGAGGCTGAAGCTCTGGAAGAATTACGGTATGGACTCGATTCTGACATAGAGGCCATTTCCTCACCATATGATGAAAGTATTGATATAGAGATGGCAGCATTAAAAGATAAACTAAAATAGCATATAAAATAAGGGGATATGAGGTGATCACATGATAATTCATTATAAATGTCCTAACTGTGGCGATGATATGGCATTTGATTCAGTATCTGGTAACCTATCATGCGCAAGCTGTGGGCGTAATGACTCGATTGAAGAATTCTCGGATGACTATATATTCAATACATTTTCAGAAGATGAAGCGAAGGAATACGAATGTAATAACTGTGGTGCGGCCGTAATCACAGATGCAGATACGTCAGCTACCTCTTGTAGTTTCTGTGGTGCAGGAGTCGTACTAGCTGACCGAGTATCTGGAAGCCTTGCTCCAGACATGGTTTTACCATTCCAGATTAGTAAGGAACAAGCAATGGAAGCCTTTAAGAAATGGTGTAAAAATGGTCGCCTTACTCCGGATGGTTTTATGACGGCTGACCGCATTAAGAACATAACCGGAATGTATGTGCCTTTTTGGCTTTATGATTTACATAGTGTTGCAGAAGTACGAGCAAAGGCTACCAAAGTAAGGAGCTATACGCGAGGAGACTATGTTTATACAGAAACGAAATATTATGATGTAGAGCGAAAGATTGATTTAACCTTTCAGAAGGTTCCTGTAGACGCATCAAAGAAGATGAACGATGAATTAATGGATAAACTAGAACCTTATGATTTTGGGAAGTTAAAAGACTTTAAGACAGCTTATCTGGCAGGCTATCTAGCAGAAAAATATAATTATGACAATAAAGATCTACTGCCTAGGGTAAAGTCTAAGGTGAGCAGTTACATTAATAAATACGTAAGTTCGACGATTAATGGATACTCCTCCGTTAAATACGTAGATCAAAACATTAATACTAGAGAAAGAAAAGCCTATTATGTTTTACTACCGGTTTGGATGGTGTATTACGACTTTGATAAGCAGGAGCATACATTTGCAATGAATGGTGTTACCGGAAAGGTAGTTGGAAAGCCACCCCTTAGCAAGAAGAAGATTGCTGCTTGGTGGGGGAGTATTGCTGCTATTTCATTTATTGGAATGAAAATCCTCTCCTTTGCAATTGGGGGTGAACTTTTATGAGGGATATAAAAAAGGTAATATTCCCTGGTATTCTATTTCTCCTCTTTCTATATAGTTCATCTTTCACAGTTTTCGCCGATGATTCAACACAACGAATTTATGATTATGCTAACCTATTATCGGATGAAGAAGTTGAAGCCCTAGAACAGTTAGCTGATGAACATAGTGAAAAAAGGAAGACCGATTTTATTATCGTTATTACAGAAGATACCGATGGAAAAACAGTAGAGCAGTATATGGCAGACTTTTATGATGAAATGGCTTTTGGATATGATAAGCCCCATGGAAGTACAGTCATACTGGCAATAGATATAGATAATCGGGATTTCTATATCGCAAGCTTTGAAGGTGCACAAAAACATTTAGATAGTCAACGAGTAGATTTACTATTTAACGAACTTGTTCCTCCATTATCGGCTGATAAATATTTTGATGCATTTAAGACATTTGTGGAAACTGGGTCACGATACATGCGATATATGCCAGGTGTTAATCCGGAAAGTATTATGTTTGATACGTGGTTTCACGTTATAATAGCGCTACTAATAGG
Organism: Ornithinibacillus sp. FSL M8-0202; assembly: GCF_037975285.1. Taxonomy (GTDB): domain Bacteria; phylum Bacillota; class Bacilli; order Bacillales; family Amphibacillaceae; genus Ornithinibacillus; species Ornithinibacillus massiliensis. The sequence goes on along the minus strand of NZ_CP150248.1, from coordinate 1,335,685 downwards.
TGGGATAATTGTTGGAACAATGGCATATAACTCTGGTGGAAAAGTAACAGTAAATGAACGAACTTATACCGGGGACTTTAAAGTTTTAAAACGTAAAGATATTTTCCTATCCAAGAATGTAACCAAACGTAAAAAACCTTCTAATAACAACCGCGGAGGAAGCGGAGGTGGCGGTGGGGTTACCCGAGGAGGGAGCTCATATACTGGTAAAGGTGGTAGCTTTTAATATTAATTAGATTATTAATGAATGAGAGGAAGTTTATAGATGGCTTTTTTTAGAAATCAATTTTCAGATGTAATCGAATGGGAAGAATTTCGAGATGATATGATATTTTGGAAATGGAATAATAAGGAGATAAAAAAGGGAAGTAGATTAATACTTCGTCCTGGTCAGGATGCTATTTTTCTATCAAATGGTAAAATAGAAGGAATCTTTAAGGAAGAGGGAGACTATAATATCGAATCAGAGATTATCCCCTTCTTATCAACTCTAAAAGGCTTCAAGTTCGGATTTAACAGTGGTCTCCGGGTCGAAGTGATTTTTGTTAATACGAAAATTTTTAATGTGAAATGGGGTACTAGAAGTGCAATTAATATTCCAGCACCCCAGTTGAACCTTCCAGGAGGTTTACCAATTAGAGCGAACGGAACTTTCGAGTTCAAAGTAAATGATTATATTACGTTAATCGATAATATAGCTGGGGTAAAAAGTCGCTATCTAGTCGATGATGTAAAAATCCGTATCACTTCTATTTTAGATCAATTGCTAATGAAGTGGATTACTCGAGAGGGTAAGGATTTATTTAACTTACAAGCTAATGGATTAGAAATATCAAGAGGTATTCGTGAAGATTTAGATATGGAAATCCATGATATGGGTATGACACTAACTGGCTTTAGCGTGAGTAGCTTTAACTATCCAAAAGAAGTGCAGGAAATGGTGAATAAGAGTGCGAAACATAGTATGGTCGGTGATGTATCAAAATACCAGCAAATCGAAGTAACGGATGCAATGTCTTCCGGGAAAATGCAAGGTTCAGGAACTGCTGGTGATATGGCTGGTATGATGATGGGTATGACAATGGCAAATGAAATGATGAAAAATATAAACCCATCCACTAATCAGGAACAGCAACAAAACCAACAGCAAGGACAGCCTGCTCAGCAATCTACTAATCAATCCTCCGGAACAGGGCCTAATTTCTGTCCTAACTGTGGGAATAAAGCAAGTGGAGCAAATTTCTGCTCGAATTGTGGGTATAAACTAGTCTAATTAGTAAGTAAAATAAATCCCCGAAGGTCGGTTAAGATGTCTTTGGGGATTTATTATTTATTACTGTTTTTTTCTTTCCACAGCCACAACCACCAGCAACTCGTTTTGCAACTAGTTTTTTTCGATCCGTATTTACTTTAACTAATGGTTTTGCTTTCAAGATGAACAGCTCCTTTTGGTAGGAATTTTACAATCTACAGACTAATAATCTCAATGCTTTCTCCAAACACCCTATTGGTACATAATCCCTTCACATCAACAATCAATCCCGTATTATCTTTAAATAAATTATAAAAATCATCGTCATGCATCTCGCGAAATTGTTTGTGAGAAACTGCTAGAATTATAATATCAAAGTTAATCAGATCTTCCTTTTCTACTATTGGCAAATTGAAATCCTCTGGCAGATCCTGTTGATTAATAATAGGATCATAGGCTACAACATGTAACCCATCGTTCTGTAATTTATGACCTATTTCGATAGATTTCGAGTTCCGTAAATCTGGAACATCCTCTTTAAAGGTAAGCCCTAATAATCCCACCTTCAGCCCGTTGTGATTATACCCCTTCTCCTCAATATATCGATTAACAATGGAGACTACTTCAGTAGACATTCGATCATTTACTGACCTTGCTATTGTCATTAGCTCCGGTGTGTACCCTTCTTGCTTTGCTTTATAGATGAAATAATATGGGTCCACTCCGATACAATGCCCCCCAACTAAACCGGGATTAAAAGGAATGAAGTTCCATTTAGTCCTTGCTGCTTCTAGCACTTCATGTGTTTGTAAACCTAGGTGCCTAAAAATAATAGATAGTTCATTCATAAAAGCAATGTTAATATCCCGTTGGGTGTTTTCAACTAGTTTAGCTGCCTCTGCTACTGGTATAGAGCTAGCTTTAAATACCTTAGCATCTATGACACTTTGGTAAAGAGCATATATTTTATCTAGTGTTTGTTTGTCCTGTGCAGCAACAATTTTTTCTGTGGTTGAAAAGGTATGAGATGTATCACCAGGGTTTATCCGTTCTGGCGAATAGCCAACAAAGAAATCTTGACCACAGTGAAGAGTTGAGCATTTCTCTAGTAATGGAATACAAACTTCTTCTGTTGCACCAGGGAAAACGGTTGATTCATAAATAATGACAGTATTCCTTCGCATATTTTCCCCTACTGTTTTCGAGGCATTAATAAGATGTGATAAGTCAGGTTCTTGCTTTTCATTTAGAGGCGTAGGAACACAGATAATGATGACATCACATACATGTAGACGGGTAGCATCTAGTGTGAACTCTATAGAAGCGTCTTTTAAGGATTGGCTTGTCACTTGATTAGTAGTGTCCACATGCTGTTTCAAGGAATGTATCCTTTCCGGTTTTACATCGTATCCAATTACCTGGTATTTCTTTGAAAATCCAAGTGTAACAGGAAGCCCAACATACCCTAAACCTACAACGGCTATGGTTGGATTATAATTATAAGTTGCCCTTATATCTCTAGTCTTTGATACTAAATTTTTTGGTTTCATAGTGTAACGATCCTCTCTAATATAGAGCTAATACTTTATATGAAATCATTTCAGAGACTGTTCCAAGATATAAGATAAAAAGGCTTAAATACTAGGGCACTAGTTGAATTGTTATATTCCCTCTAATACGCCGTTCCCCAAAACCCTTCGCTTCAATACAAATATAAACATATAAATCTAGTAATAAGGAGTGAAGAGATGATCCCACTAATTGATTTAAAAAAACAATTCGCCTCGATTCATCAGGAAATGAAGGATGCGATTATTCAAGTTTTGGAAAGTGGCAATTATATATTAGGACCAAAGGTTAGTGAATTGGAAAAAGAAATTGCCAAACGATTAGGGGTAAAGCATGCTATAGCAGTAGGAAATGGTACTGATGCATTAGTTCTAACTTTAGAGGCTTTTGGTATCGGGCAAGGTGATGAGGTAATTACAACCCCGTTTACTTTTTTTGCAACATCTGAGGCAATTACTCGAGTTGGCGCAACTCCGGTATTTGTTGATATAGATCCAAAAACTTTTCTTTTAGATGCTAATAAACTACAAGAGAAAATAACTTCCAAAACAAAGGCCATCATCCCGGTCCATTTATTTGGGTTACCAGCTGATATGGATGAGATACAGTCTATCGCAAATAAACACAATTTAGTAGTGATTGAAGATGCAGCACAAGCCTTTGGAGCAGTATATAAGGAGAAAGCTGTCGGGAGTATTGGAGATGCTGGGTGTTTTTCATTCTTTCCTACAAAGAATTTAGGAACAGTAGGGGATGGTGGCATGATTACGACATCTAATGATACTGTGGCGCAAACGATTAGGAGATTACGAGTCCATGGCAGTAAAAAAAAGTACTATCATACAGAACCAGGTTATAATAGTAGGCTTGATGAAATACATGCTGCTATATTATTAGTTTGCTTAAGGGAGATTGATCACTGGAACGAGCGGCGAAATGCAATTGCTGATTACTACTCCTTAAGGTTGAAAGAAACAAATGGAATAGAATTACCAATGCGCATGTCGGACCGATCCCATGTCTATCACTTGTATTGTATAAAATCATCCAATAGAGAGGAATTCATTACATTGCTCAAGAATGCCTCAATCCAGACAGGAATATATTATCCTTTATGTTTACACCTACAAGATGCAAATAAAACCTTAGGTTACAGACATGGGGATTTCCCAATAGCAGAGAGTGTGTCGAAGGAAGTATTTGCTATTCCAATGCATCCATTTCTTTCAAAGGAAGATCAAAATAAGATAATTAAAATAATTAAACGAGCAAGTGATCAACTATGAAATATACTGTGGGACTTATAGGCTGTGGGTATATTGCTAATCGGCATATTGATACTATTAGCAAGATAAAAGCGCTGGATTTAGTGGCAGTCAGTGATATTGATGAAAGTAAAATGGATAGCATAATGCAAGAATACAGACAGTTAACAGAGCAAAGGAAAGAGATTTTAGCATATAAGAAATATGAAGATTTACTAGAAGATGAGCGGATTGACATAGTAATTATTGCGACAGTATCTAGTTTGCATGCAGATATGGCGATTCAGGCACTGTTGCATCATAAGCATGTGGTCTTAGAGAAACCATTAGCGCTTTCCATTGACGATGCAAATACTATAGCAGAAGTATCGTCGATAGTAGGTAAGCGTGTCTTAGTTTGTCATCAATTACGCTATCGCCCAGTAATGAGTAGGATAAAGGAATTAATTGAGCAAGGTGCGTTAGGCGAACTGTACTTTGGCGTTGCATCCATGCGTATTAATCGTTCTAGCCAGTATTATAATTCTGCCTGGAAAGGTACTTGGGAAAAAGATGGTGGAATGTTATTAAATCAAGGAGTTCACTTAATTGATTTATTGATTTGGTTCATGGGAGATGTACAAATGGTTACAGGGGAAATTGACCGTAAACTCGATGTGAAAAGCACAGAAGATATTGCACTAGGTATTCTTACGTTTGAAAATGGGGCTAAGGGTATAATAGAGGCTAATACCATCACGCTACCCAACAATCTTGGTTACTACTTAACCGTATTTGGAGAAAAAGGAACCATTTCAATTGGTGGTCCTTCTTTTAATATATTGGAGCGATGTTATCTCCCCAACCCATTTGATACGGAAGAACTCAAAACGTTATTAAAGGATAATAATGAACATGTGTATATGTATCAACATTTTATTGACGCATTAGAGAAGGAAGACGAGGTTTTACTAGGAAATGAAAAAGAAGCTATGCGTTCACTTATGACGATATTTGCGTTATATGAATCTGCAAGAGAAGATAAAAAAGTATCCCTTCCTATTAGATCTTTTGCTACGAAAGAAATGAATGTAAGGAGAGAGGTAAATGATCCATAATAAGGCCGTTATAGGAGGAAATGTTAAGCTGGGGGAACATGTCATAATCGAGGAAAATGTAAGAATTGGAGATAATGTGGTTATTGGGAATCATGTTGTTATTAAAAGTGGAACTAGAATTGGAGATAACGTTACTGTAGAGGATCTATCTGTTCTAGGAAAATTACCTGCCTCGAATAACAAAATGGCGAGGAAACCGAACCTATCAGCTCCTTTATTGGAAATACATGACCAAGTTACAATTGGTTGTAATACAGTCCTATATAGTGGATCAGTAATCTGCCAAGGTGTATTTATTGGTGATTTAGCAAGTATACGAGAAAACGTTAAAATAGGAGAAGAAAGTATTGTTGGTAGAAATGTTATGGTGGAGACGAATACGGAGATTGGTAAACGAGTTACGGTACAAACTGGGACATATATTACTGCAGATATGGTAATTGAAGATGAAGTATTTATTGGCCCGTGTTGTAGCACGTCAAATGATAAATATATGGGTAGACGAAATTATCCACATAAAGGACCAATTATAAAAAAGGGAGCTAGAATTGGTAATAATGCTACACTTCTCCCTGGAATAGTAATTGGCATAGGGGGAGTTGTTGGAGCGGGAGCTGTAGTAACTAAAGATGTATTGGACTATAAAGTGGTTGTGGGTAATCCGGCCAGAGCATTAGATGAGTAAAACAATAATAGAAAAGAACCTCCATTCTATGGGAATTAGAATAGAGGTTCTCTTTTAATACTAAAAATTAGCTATTGATCAACCCTATATAGCTAATTTTTTTAATTTAAATCCTCTCTATCCAATATTAGAGAATCCCTTACTTATTATTTTCCATAAATTATAGAGTTTAATATAGCAATGTAGAATTCCATATCCTTTCAATTTACTAGATTATGGAAATTATGATATGTATTGTCCATTTAGTAGATAGAGCGAAATAAGGTTAATTGTTGCAGACTAATTGTTCTGCCCCTGTAAGAAAGCACATTTCATATTGGAATAGGTTAACCGCCTGAACAAGCATATCGATATTACATACTATAATTTTGAAGTTTCAATACTATAAAAATTAGTAATGGAACTTAAATTAAATAGTAAAGGAGGAAGTTAGGTTGGCAATAAATAACTTAATAGTCAATGGCAGCTTTGAAACTGGTGATCTTTCCAGTTGGGAGTCACTAAATGTTAATGTTACAAATGAACATGCTCACGTAGGAGTATATTCTGCTAGATTCGCTGGTGGTTCTGCAAATGCTTTCTTATCACAAGTAGTACCGGCTGAAGCTGGTGGAAGTTATGAACTTCTAGTTTCATTAGCTAAAGACAATGAACAACCAAGTCCTATTATCAACTTAGAGGTTGCATTTTTGGATAGCTCTAATAATGTTCTCGGCATTGGATTAGAAACTATTATTGGATATGATAATATTCCACTTGTTATAAATAATACTTGGTTAGGAGCATACCAGACGACAAGTGTTGCACCAGCTGGTACTACTCAAGCCAGGGTAACTATTTCAAAGCCTATTAGTGCACTACGAGCCCCTGCTATCTATGTTGATGATGTTGCACTCTTAGAGGCTGATGGTTCAAACGGATTACCAGGTCCAACAGGCCCAACCGGCCCAACGGGAGCAACCGGGGCAACGGGAGCAACCGGCCCAGCCGGAGCAACGGGAGCAACCGGCCGGGAGCAACAGGAGCAACGGGGAGAGCAGGTCCAGCCGGAGCAACAGGAGCAACAGGTCCAGCCGGAGCAACAGGAGCGAACAGGAGCAACAGGTCCAGCCGGAGCAACAGGAGCGGCCGGGGCGGGGAGCAACAGGTCCAGCCGGAGCAACAGGAGCGACAGGAGCAACAGGAGCAACAGGTCCAGCCGGAGCAACCGGGGAGCAACCGCAAGAACGGGAGCAACAGGTCCAGCCGGAGCAACGGGAAAGAACAGGAGCGAACAGGAGCGGCCGGGGCAACAGGTCCAGCCGGAGCAACAGGAGCGAACAGGAGCAACAGGAGCGAACAGGAGCAACAGGTCCAGCCGGAGCAACCGGAGAACGGGATCAACCGGGGCAACGGGAGCAACAGGTCCAGCCGGAGCAACGGGAGCGAACAGGAGCAACCGGGAGCAACAGGAGCGACCGGGGCAACAGGTCCAGCCGGAGCAACCGGGCGACGGGAGCAACCGGGGCAACAGGTCCAGCCGGATCAACCGGGCAACCGGCCCAGCCGGAGCAACGGGAGCAACAGGAGCAACAGGTCCAGCCGGAGCAACCGTAAGAACGGGAGCCAGGAGCAACAGGTCCAGCAACGGTCCAGCCGGCCCAGCAACAACGGGAGCGACAGGAGCAACAGGTCCAGCCGGAGCAACCGTAAGAACGGGAGCAACAGGAGAACAGGAGCAACAGGTCCAGCCGGAGCAACAGGAGCAACAGGAGCAACAGGAGCAACAGGAGAGCCAACAGGTCCAGCCGGAGCAACCGTAAGAACGGGAGCAACCGTAAGAACGGGAGCAACAGGTCCAGCCGGAGCAACGGGAGCAACAGGAGCGAACAAGAACGGGAGCAGCCGGGGCAACAGGTCCAACGGGAGCAACAGGAGCGAACCGGGAGCAACAGGTCCAGCCGGAGCAACAGGAGCGAACAGGAGCAACAGGTCCAGCCGGAGCAACCGTAAGAACGGGAGCAACAGGTCCAGCCGGAGCAACGGGAGCAGGAGCCGGGGCGTACGGGAGAACCGTAAGAACGGGAGCAACAGGTCCAGCCGGAGCAACGGGAGCAACAGGAGCGAACCAAGAACGGGAGCAGCCAGGGCGGCAGGAGCAACAGGTCCAGCCGGAGCAACGGGAGAACAGGAGCCCGGAACGGGAGAACAGGAGCGAACCGTAAGGCGGGAGCAACAGGAGCGGGTAAGAACGGGAGCAACAGGTCCAGCCGGAGCAACGGGAGCAACAGGAGCGACAAGAACGGGAGCGAACCAGGGCAACGGGAGCAACCGGGGCAACGGGAGCAACAGGTCCAGCCGGAGCAACAGGAGCAACAGGAGCAACGGGAAGAACTGGCCCAACCGGCCCAACAGGTCCAACGGGTCCAACCGGAGCAACAGGTCCGGCAGGAGCTTAAATATCTAAAATAATATAAAAACTTACCAACCAAGACATTTTAAGAAATAGTTAAAGAGGCTGGGACAAAACTAGCCAGAAAGTAATAAAAAACTGGTTCTAAGCGATTGAAAATTGCTTGGAACCAGTTTTTTGAAATCATTTCCATTTCCTAAACTAGATTTACCCATTTTGGCGGTATACTTCCTCAAGTTTACCGCCATAAGCGCAAATCCTAATTCATTTATCACTTTCTCTTTTCCTCTAACAGACATTCGAGTGAAACCCAAATTAGCCTTCAGAAATCCGAAGACTGGCTCCACATCGATTTTACGTTTACCGTAAATTTCACCAGTTTTCTCGTCTGAAAGCTTCTCCCTGACGTATGCTTTTTGAGATTCCCACTTTTCATTGAGATATACTTTTCGATTGTTTCCCTCTTTCGCCTTTGTACACATGGAGCGTAAAGGGCATCCGGAACAATCTTCGCATTCATAGACTTTAAATTCGCGTTTAAATCCGTATTTGTCGGTTCGATGGGACACATGGCTGAATAATAATTTCTTTCCATTCGGACAAATGAATGCATCATCCTCTTCATTGTATTCCCAATTGTCTACATGAAAAGCATTGTTTTTGTGTTTTCTTTTCTTCTCCTTTCGATACTGATTATATGTAATAAGAGGTGTTCTATTTCTATTATTCATAATATCTTCATAGTTTTGTTCACTACCATACCCTGCGTCTGCCACGATATATTTAGGTAGTTCAAAGAAGCGTTCTTCAATCGTATTCAAAAAGGGAATCAACGTACGGGTGTCGGTTGGATTTGGAAACACATCATAAGCGAGCGCATATTGGCCTTCCGTCGCAACTTGAATATTATATCCAGCCTTCCGTTGTCCGTTTCCCATATAGTCATCTTTCATCCGCATAAATGTGGCATCATGATCTGTTTTTGAGTAACTATGGCGGTCTTCAAAAATCTCCATATCCTTTTGATAATTTTGTTTCCGCTCAATAAAATCTTCAAATTGCTTACGATATTGTTTTGGTGCTTTTCGCTCGGAACGAAGCTGTTTCCGCTCAACACCAACGTCACTCGCTTCAATTTCCTTGTCGTATGCTTCAATTTTTTCACTCAGTTTTTCCACAATTTCTTTCATTTCTTCAACCGAAAGCTCTTCGAAATCGTCCCGTTCTATTTCAGGAATGATTCGCTTCTCAATTAACTCATCGTACATTGGATTGGACTTTTCAATTAGTTTTTCACTATAATTTTCAACCGATTTTCGCCATACAAATGTGAATTTATTCGCATTGGCTTCAATCTTTGTGCCATCAATAAAAATAGCCTCTTCTTCAATTACTTCTTCCTTTACCAACTGAGATCGAAACTGTACAAAGCACTCACGTAATAACCCTTTCGCTAATGGGTGCACACGAAAGCGATTAATCGTTCTGTAACTTGGTTGATGCTCCTGAGATAACCACATCATTCGTACACTATCTTCTAATAAGGCTTCAATCTTCCTGCCCGAAAAGGCAGACTGCGTATAACCACAAAGGATAATTTTCAACATCATCCGCGAAGCATATGGCGGACGACCTGTATCTTTTCTAAGTGGTTCAAGAGCACTTTCTGGAATACTTTCTACTAAATCATTAATGGCAAAGGCAATGTCATTTTCTTTTAATCTAACTTCCAAATCCATAGGTAATACAACTTGTTTCATGTTATAATACGACATAAGGACACCTCCGAAAAAAGTTATTGGTCGTACTTTAATTTTATCAGATGGTGTCCTTTTTGTTTACTTTAATATCAGAAAATTGCGTGCAAAAAATAATAAGCATGGTCCTTACCGTTAAAACGTTGGTAAGGACCATGCTTATATTAATTTACTGGGGTTTTGTCCCAGCCTCTTTTTTATATGAAAAAACTAGCTGTTCATGAATTAGTTACTTGTATCTAATGTCTTACTAATGATATACAAATACCCTTTTTTTAGGGAGTAGGTCTTGATACAATCTATTTTCATTTTTTTAAATACATTACTAATAGGAATAAAAACCTTTTAGTAGGAGGAGAGCTTTTTAAAATGATTACGATAAGTTTATGTATGATTGTTAAAAATGAAGAAGAAGTACTGGCAAGGTGCCTTGATACAGTAAAGGATATTGTTGATGAGATTAATATTGTGGATACTGGGTCTTCTGATAAGACGGTCGAAATAGCTAAAAAATATACAGATAGAGTCTTTTATTTTGAATGGATAGATGATTTCGCTGCTGCACGAAATGAATCGTTTAAATATGCAACAAAGGATTACATCCTGTATTTGGATGCAGATGATGTGTTACTTGAAGAGGATCAAGAAAAGTTGAAAAATCTTAAGAAGACTCTTGATCCATCGGTTGATTCAGTGTCAATGTATTACAATGCGGGTATGGATAGCTATGGTAACGTAACATTAACGTATCGAAGAAATAGATTAGTCAAAAGAAGCAGAAATTTTCAATGGAAAGGCGATTGCCATCAATATCTTGAAGTATACGGAAAAGTCATCAACTCAGATGTAGCCGTGACCCATAAAAAGATTAGTCATTCCGTAGGGAGAAACTTATCCATTTATGAAAAGAAATTAGAAAGAGGAGATACCTTTACGCCAAGAGACTATTTTTATTATGGAAATGAACTTCGAGAAAATGGATATTATGAAAAAGCAATTGAAAACTATAACCATAATATTGAGATGAAAGAAGGCTGGATAGAAGATAAAGTATATGCATGTATCAATAAAGCAGACTGTTACCGTTTTTTGGGAAAGTTAGACGAGGAGATCGCTTCTCTGTATGAATCTTTTCGGTTTTCTAAAACACCTCGACCTGAATCATGTAGTCGAATAGGCTATTATTATCAACGAAACAAGGAGTATCAGTCAGCTATCTATTGGTATACTTTAGCTACAGAGCTTGAAGATGACTTTAATAAGTGGAGTTTTACTTATCCAGCATATTCAACATGGTATCCTCACCTACAAATGTGTGTGTGCTATTATAATCTTCAGGATTTTAAGCGATCTTACTATCATAATGAGAAGGCAAGGGAATATAGGCCAGATGATGAGCGAATTCTCTTTAATAAGGAATTACTTGAATCGAAGGTGAGCAGGGAAGTTCTAGAGAAGGAAGGATAGTTATCTTTGATAAGTAGAGGATATAGAATGAATCTCTAATTCCTATAAAAAAGCTACTAACCATCAAGGGCCAGTAGCTTTATTTTTATAAGCGATACGTTTAATAAATATTTATTCGTTTAAGCTTTTAAATAAAAAGTAATCGTTAATATTTGTTGTAAAAAAAAAGACGTTATAGATTCAAATCTCATGGAATCTATAACGCTAAATAAAAATTACTCGCTTTGGTTCGTGGTGTTTTTATTTTTAGCCGTTGCCATAATTCCTGGGAAAACAACTGGACATTGAGGAGGAATTGATGGAGTTGGGCATTGCTCCGTTAGAATATCCCTAGGCTGACAGAAGTCTGCCACAAGTTCTATTGTAACATCTGCAACTGATTGAACACTTTGACAAACATTTAAGAATAAATCAACACTTTCTAAAGCTCCAGCAACACAGTTTACATTGACACTACAATCAATATCAGATACTCGAACGACAAGTCGAGTTCCTTCTGGTGCGCAAAGGAATACGGATTCTGGAATGTCTATTTCAATTTCATCTGAAATAAAGACAAATGGCGTAGTACCATTAATACCGGTAAATTCAATGACTACATTAAGTGTTTTTACAAATGATACACGTTGTAATGTAACTAATGCACCATCTATAACAAATTCGCGATTTTCTCGCTCACCTGTTTCGGTAACTGGTATTATAGCGTTTGGTGGAAGTGGATTACCTGTAAGCGGGTCAACAAGATAGCAAGTTGCTGTTAAATTGCTAACTGCTGGACCACATGGATCAAAAGGTAATGCACCTATAGCTGCTGGTAAGATAGATTGATTTAAGTCTTCTTGTAAAACGACCCAATCATAGACTTTTTCTGTGTTTATGCAAAGAAGCTCTTGAGCTCCTTGTAATGGTAGTTCCTGCATCAGTATATCTCTCCTTTTCAATAATTTATTATCAGTAACAAATTATGTGTTTACACTATATTTGGAACTGTACAAAAGACTATTTTCTAGGATTAATATCTAAAATGTATCTTTACCTAATTTACTCACATAGGTTAATGAGACTGGAAATCTGTCACACTGAAGGTTAGGATCTCATAAGATATCTTAAATTATTGTGCTATGAGGTGGATAGAATGTCTAAATCCTATACAAGGGAGGATGTTCAAAGCTTACTTAATCAGCTCAAGAAATATCGAAAAGTAATACGAGAATATCAGGAAAATGATCTAGAATATTGTCAAATAAAGTCCGAAATGAAGAAGGTAAAGAGTAGATTAGCAGAAACGAGAAAAAGACTGATACACATGGAGGGAAAATACAAAGACTGTCTATTCGATTATTATAAAATCAAGGAAGATAAGGAATCATTATTACAAGACCTAAATAAGTTGAAGAAGGAATTAAACCCTACGAAGATGATTGAGAAAACAGAGAAAAACAATCCAATTGCAGAATCTTTACCAGATAAGAAAGAACAGAAAAGGGAGAAAGCCCCTCTACATGCTAACGAAATTTCTACAGATAATAAAAAATCAACGGCGTCAGTTCGAAAATATTCCCCAATCATGAAGGATTTGGATAAAAAAGAACACCAAAAAGAGATGATGCAATTCAACATATCAATACTAAATAGACTGTTTATAGAAAGAGAGGAGTTTAAGGATATAATGTCTATTTACAAGGACAACAATATGGACGAAGGAACTAGTAAAAGTGATAGAGAATCGATTGAAAAGCAGAATGTTGAAAGTACGGTTATTAAAGGTGCCGAGCCAGCTAATGATAATGAGCAAGGTTCGGATCTATGGGCAAAAGGAACCGAGAAAGAGACAGTGGATGTTAGCCATGTAAATACAACGCTTACTAATCTACAAAGTCAAATAATGGAGATTAAAAAAATCCTTGAAGAAAGGAAACCACCTAAAGAGACTAGACCATTTCCATCTACTACTTCACCCACTCCCACACCCATAAGCAATCCACCTAAAAAAGAGATTACCTTTAGGGATTTGAGAGGATTAACCAATATTGAATCAATACCTGGAAAAATACCTGAGAATAAAACTAGCCTCCATAAAAATAGTTCCACAAATTTTAATCAACACACACCATCTAGTAAACAAAAGGCAAAGCCAGTATATGTAAGAAATATCGAAATAAAGGAAAATAAGAAATTGAAAAATAACGACAACAAAGAAGAAGGGCAAGTTGAAAAAGAGAATCCAGTGGTTCAAGTAGAGAAACTACCAGAGCAACAAGAAAAACCAGTGGAAAATGTGGTGGAAATAACATCAACTGCTCCGTCAGAACGAGTGAATGAAGAGGAATATGTACAGCATTCCAAAATAGGGAAAATGACAGAACAACCAAGACAGGAAGAAACAGAATCACAGGATAGAGAACAGTTAAATCAAATTGGCAATAAGAAATTATCTACTCCTCAAGTAGACGAGGAAAGTCCGGTATTAGGTAAACCTGATACAGTAATGGAGGAGAGTGAAAAGGAAGAAACAGAATCGAAGAATGGAGACCATTTTGATCAAATTGCCAATCAGGACTTATCTATTCCTCAAGCGGACGAGGAGAGTCCAATATTAGGTAAACCTGATACAGTAATGGAGGAGAATGAGAAGGAAGAAACAGGATCAAAGAATGGAGAACAATTAAATCAAGTTGCCAATCAGGACTTATCTATTCCTCAAGCAGACGAGGAGAGTCCAGTATTAGGTACACCTGATACAGTAATGGAGGAGAGTGAAAAAGAAGAAACAGAATCAAAGAATGGAGAACAATTAAATCAAGCTGCGAATCAGAATTTATCTACTCCTCAAGTAGACGAAGGAAGTCCAGTATTAGGTACACCTGATACAGTAATGGAGGAGAATGAAAAGGAAGAAATAGTGGACGTTGAGCCGAATTATGTTAACACCAACGAAAAAACAGAGTTAGTACAAAAGGAAGCTGTTGTGGAAAACACACAAGAAGAACCACCATTACGGGAGGATAAATTTACTCTAAAGTCATTTTGGAAGAAGCTAAAGAAATTCTATGGGTAAGCTATATAACCACATATTAGTTTTTCAAAATGAGATGTTTCCAATTAAGTTTGTTTTGCCCCAGAGTGGCTAGACCGAGTACGTAAAGGCTTATCTAGCCACGGGCATTGTTTATAGGTAATTCTCTCATTATTTCTTCAGTAGTAGTAGTAAATTATCAAACTCTTTACGATTAACTTCAATAGCATTATCTAATTCGTGAATGATAGCACTGAGATCAGCATCGTTTGCATTATTTGTAGGGGGGATCTGATTGGTTATGTTTCCTTTTACTTTGTAATCTACCAGCATCGTAAGTATGATATGGTCTAATTGTTCTTGAATGCTACTCTCGGTGCCGATTTGCTGAAGTTGGTTATGTAGTAGGTTTTGTAAGAGTATCCATAACTCATTATGGTGAGTCAATTCCTTACCTCCTTTAGCCTGTCGTATTAACACTAATGGAATTAAGAGAATTAATTCCTTCTTTTTCGGACTCTGTATAAAGGAATGCTTGAATAGAGCAAACATTAGACCGTGTATTTTTCCAACTAACCTGAAAGTCTGAGAACGCTATTTTCTCAAGTGGCTTTACTTCCTTATTCGGAGTCAACTGAAACCAATACTCATGTTCTTCATTCCGTTCTGGCAGTTGCTGCCAATAACTAAAAGGTTCTGAACTATCTGCTTGTGCTGATTTAGTAAGATACTTACCAGTAAACTTGTAGGTGCTTGTTGTATTGACTTTTAAACATAAATATAATGCAGCGAGTGTATTACCTGTTAGATTGTGAATATGGAAATCACCTAATATAATATTTTCTTCTTTCGGATCACTTGTCATATTGACAGAATACGTAAAAAATCCAAGTATTGAATTAATATTCGGCTTGCTTTTATAATCCTTAACTAGTTCATATAGTTCGGTAGTGAACGCTTGCGTTTGGTTATTTAATTGAGCTATTTTATTTCGTAATGTATCAAAACTCAACATTACCACCTCCATAACATGTAACGTTACTATACATATGCAAAACACTAATAAAATATTAAACAGCAATCAAGGAAATCAAAAAACATGTAAGGGTGTTATGAATGGAGAGTAATGAGTCGGTTATTATAATTCCGAAAGAGGTATTAAAATTAATTATTCAGAATTGCTATCAAGCATTACCATATGAATGTTGTGGTTTTTTAAGTGGCCGTCAAGATAATGAAGTTATTTCAAATTGGAATTTGAAAAATGAGGCAAAACTAAAGAAGCAATTTAAAGTAAGTAGTCATACAGTTGGAGAGGTACTTAGAAGGATCAGTGCTAAGGGGGAGAAAGTAATCATTTTATATCATTCGCATCCGACAGCACCCCCTATCCCATCAAAGGAAGATCTACAATACCATCCAGATGAAGATATTAAAATGCTAATTATTTCGCTTATGAATAAAGAGATTCAATATAAATGCTATCAAGTCTCAGGGATGGAATATAAAGAGGTACCGGTCCAAATTATGGAATCGTAACTCCTAAATTATACTAAAAGTGTTCTACGACTAATATTCTGACAGTAAACGATACCTCTGAATTAAAATTAACAGTTGCAATAATCTGCTCCGGAAATACTTGTGTTTCCACTATTCATAACATCTGTTTATTTTTGGTGGTTTGCATATCACTCATATTGTATGTCTTCCATAGGAACTACGTATGATGTGAGAGCAAATATTAATTTACCTAATTCGCTAAACCATATAGTTTTGCTTTAGCTATATGAGAAATCAGTCATCACCAGGGTTAGAATCATCGATTGAAGCCGTTGCTCCAGATTCTTCATTATTATTTTTGAATCCTTTATTAATTTGACCGGCGTTCTCGATATCACCGGTAGCCTTATATCCGGCAACTTCCATATTGCTTGTTGTACCATATAAGCCCATTCCACCGAGTTCAACTTTTAACTTTTCTGGTGTATTGTCTTGTTTTTCACTCATCGTAACACCTCCTGGTATTATTGTGACCACGAGACTGATGTTTATTCTGGAAAAATAAGTGAATAATGCAGGCTAGCAGGATTAGCTAACATCATTTGTTCCAAAAGAGAAAATAAAGAAGAGGATGAGACAATAGGGGCTCAACCTTGTCCTTTCCTCCCGCAGGAATCTACGCAAATTTCCAGAGCTAGTATCGTGTATCATTCGGTTTTACATTTAATTCTTTTGTTATGTCCCATCCACTTCTAGTTCTACACCAATGTTACTTTTTCTCGACAACCCACCATTGATGTGTATTGTTATATAGCGTATAAGGTAATGGTTCAATACCCTTTAATCGATTGTTATATGCCCATACATTATTTGGTGTATAAAGAATAAGCGCAGGCAGCTCTTCGGAATAGAGCTTTTGCCAATCATGATATACATCTAAACGGTAGTCTTGCTCAAAGGCTTCTGGTGTTTTTATAGCTTTGTTTAATAAATCGTCAGAATCTGGATTATTCCAACGTGAAAAATTATATGCAGCAGTCGATAACCATAGATTAGCTGGATCTGGCTCGGTACTGGATAGATTCCAACCTAATAAGTATAAATCCCAATCATTGTTATCATTGGTTAAATCCTGGATGAAGGTAAACATTTCCTTTGGCTCTCGAAGTTCAATTTTAATTCCAATCTCCTCAAGCATTTGTGCAATTAATGGGCCCGTTTCTTCCCGAATTGCATTGCCTGTAGGATAATCGAAATGTAATACCCACTCATTTCCGTCCGGATCTTCACGAAATCCATCCTCATTTGTATCCACATAACCTAGTTCATCTAACAATGCTTTTGCCTCTTCTGGGTCGAAGCTATAATGTTCTGTTGCGCTTTCATCATATGCCCAAAATGATTGGGCGATAGGAGAGTGAAGTAATTGTCCACGTCCGTTTAATAATTCCATAATTAATTGTTCTCGATTTATAGCATAAGCGATTGCTTGTCGAACTTGTGGTTCGGAAAGCTTTGGATTAGGTTTCCAGTTAGTTGGGTTAATGATGCCGTTCTCGACATCCTCTTTTGTCTGGTGATGCAGTTTGAAACCGAGTATTTGATAGCTAAAATCAGGCTGCTCCACTAAGGTGATATTTTCCAAGTCACGTACTGTTTCGTAATCATTTGCAGAGATTACATCTGGATTTGCTATTATATCCACTTCACCTCTTTCCAGCAGTCCTGCGATAACTGATTTTGCTACTACTCGCCAAATGATTTCGTCAAGATATGGTGTGCCTTGCCAGTATGCATCATGGCGTTCGAGAATGTATTCCTCTCCTTCAACTGCTTTAGCAAATTTAAACGGTCCTGTACCGATTACTTTTTCTGGATTTATGGATGCCTCTGCACTAGGCATATCGGCTATTGGAATTTCTTTAAATATATGCTCTGGAATGACTGGAAAGCTTGCAATATAAAGTGGATTTATCATTGGTTCCTTAAACTTAAAGGTGACCGTATACGTATCATCTGCGATAACGCCTTGGAATTGATCGGTGTCTCCGTTAACATATTCGGAATATCCCAGTAGTGGCTCTACAAATGCAGTGTGAACCCCACCAGCTTCTGTATAATCAGGGTCTGCAATGGACTGATAAGTAAATACAACATCATCTGCAGTAAATTCTTCTCCATCATGCCATTTGACCTCTTCTTCTAGGTAAAGGGTTAATTCAGTTTGATCTTCATTAGTCTCCCAGCTTTTTGCTAACTTAGGAATGAATTCTAGTTGTTCATTTTGACCTACTAAACTCTCATGTGTAAAGGAGAGAATGTTCGCTTCGTAAGGATCCTCATAAAATATGGGATTAAACATTCCCGCTGGTGGTTCATACATAGCACCAACAATAGATCCACCAGGTGTTGGCTCGCTAGCTTCTTTCATTATATCTTCTTTTTCTGGGGCGGAATTCTCTTCCAAAGGATTATCTGTTTTATCATCACATGCTACTAATAGAATACTAACGAAAATTCCTATGATAAAGATTCGTATACTGAGTTTTTGTGAGAACAAGGTACTTCCTCCTCTATTCTTGCTGTTTATAGTGGGGCAAGACGCTAATAACCAATGAACGACAACAGTTTATTTATAAAGCATGTAAACATGGCGTGATTGGATATGATTTTCGTAACATCTTATGAAAGGTTGTTTTATATTATTACTTTTCAAGGATAAAGAAATGAGATCGACCCTAGTTGAAACAAGGTAATGTTCTATTTCATTTTTTGGTGATAAACTAGAAGAAATAGAATAAACTCGAGGTGTAGAAAATGGATTTACATACGTACGTTACATTAGATGCAACAGATTTGGCAGAGTTAGTTCGAAAAAAAGAGGTAACCCCTACAGAGCTTGTACAGTTAAGCTTGGAGCAATTAGAAAAAGTTAATCCGGATATTAACGCAGTCGTTCATGATAGAAAGGAAAAGGTTTTACAAGAAGCTGAGAAACTAGGCATTGGTGAAGCTACTTTTTCTGGTGTGCCCTTTTTATTAAAGAACATTTCCCAACGATTAAAGGGAGAGCCAATCACTTCAGGTTCACGGCTTTTGCGTTCGAATTTTGCTAAGGATAATTCTAATCTAGTGGACAAGCTACAGCAGTCAGGATTTTTATTCTTGGGGCATACGAATACGCCAGAATTTGGATTAAAGAATATTTCAGAGCCTGTATTATATGGTCCATCAAGAAACCCTTGGAATACAGAATATTCTCCAGGAGGATCTAGTGGTGGCACAGCAGCTGCAATTGCGGCCGGGGTAGTACCAATAGCCGGGGCTAGTGATGGGGGAGGATCTATTCGTATACCAGCGTCCTTTTCGGGATTAGTCGGATTAAAACCAACAAGGGGACGTACACCTGTAGGTCCTGGTAATGGACGTCAGTGGCAAGGGGCATCGATTGATTTTGCTTTATCTAGAACGGTTCGGGATAGTGCAGCATTATTAGATATCTTACAGGTTGTTCAACCCGAAGCTGCTTTTCAAACGCCGCTTTTCCCAGGCAGTTTCCAAGAAGAAATGAAAAAACCTTTTGATAAACCGTTACGCATTGCTTTCTCGACGAAGTCTCCTGTAGGCACACCGGTGTCTGAGGATGCCAAGAATGCAGTTAGGAACATAGTAACTTGGCTGGAAGGTGAGGGCCATTATGTGGAAGAAAGAGATAATGGTGTAGATGGTATTCAGCTAATGCGTAATTATTACCTGATGAATAGCGGGGAGATGGCTTCTCTAGTTCAAGAACTGGAAGAGGCATTCGGTAGAGAAATGACAGCAGATGATATGGAGATCGAATCCTGGCTATTAAGTGTTGGTGGTAAGTCCGTAACAGCAGCTGAGTTTTCTGCGAGCCTTGCAGCTTGGGATATTGCGGCAGCGCAAATGGCCGAGTTCCATCAGGAATATGATTTCTTTATAACACCTGCAACCGCCTATACAGCACCAAAGGTAGGGGAACTTACCCACTCTGATGCTAAGCAAATGGAATTAAGAGAGCGAATTGAAAAACTGGATAAAAGTGGGCAACAGGAGCTAATTTATGAAATGTTCCTACCGAGCTTAACCTATACACCATTCACGCAGCTTGCAAATTTAACTGGACAACCAGCTATTTCATTACCTGTCTATTTATCTGAGCAAGGCTTACCCTTAGGTGTACAAGTAATGGCAACTAAGGGAGAAGAACACCGTCTTTTACAATTGGCCTATCAGCTTGAGCAAACATCACTTTGGATAGATATGCTGCAAAATCCGTTTTTAAAGGAAATGGGTAACAAAGGCCACGTACCTCGTTTATAGAAGAAAGAGACAAGCCTTATTATTGGTTTTTCTTAAGGTTTGTCTCTTTTATATTCCAACTTATTTTCACTATTTAGGTTTGGTACAAGTTCAAAGGGGTGTATAGGGTAAAGAATAATAGAAATAAACATAGCAATTTATTTAAATTAAAACGTTTATACACCTCTTTTTTTGAAAATAATGTATTTTAAGTATCCTTTTACTAAGTACTTGATTTTTAGTATAGTTAAAAGGAAAAGTAATTTATGCAGAGGGGCGTTAGTGGATGCAGGAGACGATTGTGTATAACGAAAAAGTAGGAAAAGTCATCGAGAATATTAATAAAGTAATGATTGGAAAAGAAGACGTAGCTGTTTTAAGTTTGGTAGCTTTACTTGCTGAGGGCCATGTTCTACTTGAAGATGTGCCTGGTGTTGGAAAAACAATGTTAGTTCGTACATTAGCTAAATCACTAGATTGTGATTTTAAAAGAATACAATTTACCCCAGATTTATTACCTTCTGATGTAACCGGTGTTTCAATCTATAATCCAAAAGAAATGGAATTTGAGTTTCGTGGTGGACCTATTTTAGGCAATATTGTATTAGCGGATGAAATCAATCGTACATCACCGAAGACACAGTCTGCACTTTTAGAAGGCATGGAAGAAAAAAGCGTTACGGTTGATGGAAAAACAATTCCGCTGCAAAAGCCTTTTTTCGTAATGGCAACACAGAACCCGATAGAATATGAAGGAACATATCCACTACCAGAAGCTCAATTAGATCGTTTTATTTTGAAACTAACGATGGGATATCCATCTTTAGAGAACGAATTGGAAATGCTAGAAAGAATATCCAAAGAGCACCCCATTGAAACAATTTCACCTGTCATGTCAAAAGAAGAATTAGTTTTAATCCAAGAAGAAGTTCGCCAGGTTTATATAGAGAAAAATGTTCAACAATATATTGTTAATCTTGTCCGTGAGTCGAGAAACCATGATGATATTTTTCTAGGAGTTAGTCCACGTGGGTCAATTGCCTTGATGAGGGCAGCGAAAGCTTACGCATATATCAATGGCAGGGATTTTGTTCTTCCTGATGATGTGAAGTATTTGGCTCCATATGTACTAACACACCGGATTATCTTAACTTCTGAAGCGAAATATGACGGGAAAACAGCAAGACAAATAGTGGAGCAGGTAGTCAAACAAACATTTGTACCAATTCGAAAGGAATTTTAGGTAATGAAACCAGCTTTTCGTTTAGTACGTAATGGTCTATTTATCTTATTCCTATTTGTCATACTTTTTGCTTATGCGATGTTTCAAGGGGGTTTTACGAGCTGGTTCCTATTTTATAGCTTTCTACCAATCTTCCTCTATTTAGTGGGTTTACTGTTTTATCCGATTTCCCGTTGGAATGTGGAGAGGAATATGTTTAAGCATGTCGTTGCCACAGGGGATCGAATTACGGCTTCTATCCAAATAAAACGTAAAATCCCCTTTCCTATTTATTATGTCATCGTTGAGGAAGTGTTTCCTGAGTCGTTAAATCGAATGGATATTCGGCATGCTAAATACCAATATATGGACCAACCGAATAAATTGTATCAAAACCGTCAAATGAAAAAGATTATTTTCCCTTGGTTTAAGCGTGAATTTATTATTACCTATGATCTCGATCAGCTACCTAGAGGGGTTCACGTTCTTCCTGCTGTTCGTGTTAAGACAGGTGACATATTTGGATTAATTAAAAAGGAGTATGTTTATCCCGTAACGAATGAGTTAATCGTATATCCCGTTACAAGGAATATTCATTTAGTTGAAAAGATAAACAGCTATGAGCAAGGCTCGATTTCATCCTTTTCCTTAAATCTAAAAAATACAAACGTTGCAACTGGCGTTCGTGAATATACGCCAGGTGATAAATTTTCCTGGATCGATTGGAAACAAACAGCTAGGAAAAATGATGTCATGACCAAGGAATTTGAACAGGAAAAAAGTACAGATACGCTAATTATTTTAGATAATTGCTACTATCATGGCATGAATTTACTTGCTTATGAAGCCACTATTGAGGCGAGTATGTCTTTAATGGAAACGATAAGAAGACAAGCCTCTCAAGTTGGGTTTCTATCGATTGGGGAGGATACGGTATTTTTCCCTGTTAAAAATGACCCTGCGAAAATGGAAGGAATCAGAAAGCACTTAACACAAGTACAGCCACGTTTGAACTATCCATTTGCTAGGAAGCTAAAAGAAGAAATGCAAAAAATAACGAATAGCTACTTTGTCATATTAGTTACAACGCATCTGGATCACATGGTAAGAGATACCCTTCAACATATGGGGCTAAGAGAGAAGAAGCTTATGATTCTATATATTCAGTCCGAGGGCCGTATTTCCATGGAGGAACATCGTGTTATCCAAGAGCTTCGTAATGAAGGGGTTGGCATTAGTCTGTTAACCGAGAAAGATTTGGTTATGGATCCAATCGAGGTGAATGCATTATGAGGAAACTAAATAGAACGAATATACCTTTTGTTTACACCTCTATTCTTTATCTGGCTGGTTTATTGTTATTTCTAGAGTGGCTTTATCCAGTAGATCAAGTAACGGATACGACGTTCATCGGCATCTTTATTATCTATACGTTTTTTTGTTTCTTTATCAGCCTTATTCAAATTAAATGGTGGCTATCCTTTATTTTAAAAGGATTTGGGATTGTTTTTATTTTGAATGGATTGTATTCTGCCAATAGTTTTTGGAGTATGACCTGGTTCAAGGAATTCTATTCAGAAATTGCCTATAATATCCAAGTTCTACTATCGCGACAATGGTTTGATTTATCTAATATGTTCCGTACCTTATTATTTTTACTCATCATATGGTTAATGAGCTATCTGATTTTCTATTGGTTTGTTCAAGTAAAGCGGGTTATGGTATTCAGTGTTCTAACGTTTGTTTATATCACACTGTTAGATACGTTTACTGTATATAACGCAGATTGGGCAATTTTACGCACATTCATTATTGCATTTTTAGCTTTAGGATTAGCGAATGTTCTAAAGGAAATCCAAAAAGAGAATATACAAAGCTATCGATTAGGTACGAGACCACTTTGGATTCTCCCATTAATAGTCATTATATTATTATCTTCCGTAGTTGGTTATGCAGCGCCAAAGCTTGACCCACAATGGGCTGATCCAGTTCCGTTTATAGAAGGTGTCGTAAATGGTAATGGGATTGGTGGGGTTGGAATAATTCAGAAGGTTGGTTATGGTGAAAATGATGATAGTCTTGGCGGATCCTTTGTCCAAGATTATACACCAGTCTTTAAAGCTTATATGAAGGAGGACAATTATTTCCGTGTAGAATCCAAGGATCTTTATACAGGGAAGGGTTGGCTTAATTCAAAGCGGAAGGAATTTGAGGAACAAGAGGATGGAATGATTAACTTTGAAACCTTCACCTCAGACGTCGTGACAGAAGAAAGACAGTTGAGGCTAGATTTTGATGAACGAGCGTATATTTCGAAACTACTTTATCCGTATGGAATTAATCAAGTAACCCCTTCTGATGAGAATGTGTCCTTGAAGCTAAATGATGCTACAGGTGAAATTAGAACAGAAATAAATGATAGTACTGTAGTTCTGTCTGATTATAAGATTATATATGACAAGCCATCATACCCTATCGATCAGATGAGGGAGAGTGGTACACCGGCAGATGAAGATTTACTAGAGAAATACACTCGTCTACCATCCACTTTGCCAAATAGGGTCCAAGTACTAGCAGAAGAAATTACAGCGAATCACGATAATCAGTATGACAAAGTCCGTGCAATTGAACGATATTTTGGTGCTAATGGATTTGTTTACCAAATTAGTGATGTTGCTGTTCCTGAGGAAGATCAAGATTATGTAGATCAATTTTTGTTTGAAACAAAGGTAGGATATTGTGATAATTTCTCTACTTCCATGGTTGTTATGCTTCGTACACTAGACATTCCAGCTAGGTGGGTAAAAGGATTTACTAGTGGTGAAAAAATAGGCGACAATGTGGATGAGGAAGGTAATAATCTATATCAAGTAACCAATGCCAATGCCCATTCATGGGTAGAAGTATATTTTGAAGGAATTGGATGGGTACCATTTGAGCCAACACAGGGCTTCAATGCACCAAATAGTTATGCTGTTGATACATCCACACAAGATGATGTACTAGAAGCACCTGAAGCAGAACCACAAACACCAGAACAAGAGTTAGAAGTGCCAGAACAAGAGGCTGATGAGGCATTTAGCCCAGCTGCTAAAGCAGATGATCAAAAGATGGAATTTACAATAGTTCATGGGATTATTCTAGCAGTGATTCTCCTTATTGGAATCGGATTAGTATACTGGAAGAGAAATCAAATAAGAACCTATTTATTAGAGCGAAAAATGACCAAACGAAAGGATGAAGCGACATATCAAGAAGCCTTCCATTTCGTATTGAAATTATTGAGTAAGAAAGGGTTCCAGAAAGAACCAGATCAAACACTGAGAGAATTTGCTGTCCGAATAGATAATTGGTATGGTACAAATGAAATGGCTAAGCTAACAGCAAACTATGAGAAGCTAATCTATCAAAATAGTACCAATCACAATGTAGAAGATGAAATGTCGGATTTATGGAAAAATTTAATTAAACGTATATTGGGTTGACTAGAGTTTCCTATCACTAGTAAAATAAGTTTAACTTATAAACACATGCTTTCATATATCCTCGATAATATGGTTCGAAAGTTTCTACCGGGGTACCGATAATACCCTGACTATGAAGGCGGAATTCTAGATATTACCCAAGTCTGGATTTCTGCCTTTTTCTATATTTATGTACTTCCTATGCTAGGAGTATGATATAGAAAGGCTGAAATCCAGACTTTTTTTATTTTCTTTAGCAGTAAGGATATATGAAGCCTATATTACATGCTGCATTTGGATGGCGGTCAACATATTACAATATAAGGAGAATAACAATG
Source organism: Ornithinibacillus sp. FSL M8-0202 (assembly GCF_037975285.1). Lineage (GTDB taxonomy): Bacteria > Bacillota > Bacilli > Bacillales > Amphibacillaceae > Ornithinibacillus > Ornithinibacillus massiliensis. Next base: position 1,310,335 of record NZ_CP150248.1, on the reverse strand, counting down.
GATAACGAAATGATTCTAGTTTTAGACTTTGGTAGCCAATACAATCAATTAATTACACGAAGAATCCGTGAATTTGGTGTCTATAGTGAACTACATTCACACAAAATATCAATAGAAGAAATTAAAAAGATAAACCCAAAAGGCATCATCCTTTCTGGTGGACCACATAGTGTATATGATGAAAATAGCTTCCGACCAGACGAAAGAATTTTTGAACTAGACATACCGGTACTTGGAATATGCTATGGTATGCAGCTCATGGCATTACACTATGGTGGAAAAGTAGATAAATCCAAAAATCGTGAATATGGAAAAGCAACCATTTCCCTGCAAAATAATCCAGTATTATTTAGTGAAACGCCAGAAGCACAAACAGTCTGGATGAGTCACGGAGATAAAGTTGTTGAAGCACCGTCAACTTTCACAGTAGATGCAACAAATCCGTCCACTCCAATTGCCGCATTCAGCATGAAGGAGAAGAAGATGTACGGTGTTCAATTCCACCCGGAAGTACGCCACTCTGAGTATGGAAATCAATTATTACGTAATTTCGTATTCGATGTTTGCGGAGCAAGTGGTGACTGGACAATTGAGAACTTTATTGAACAAGAAGTAAAGGCAATTAGAGAAAAAGTTGGTAACCGAAATGTCCTTTGTGCCCTAAGTGGTGGTGTTGACTCTTCTGTAGTAGCAGCTTTAATTCATAAAGCAATTGGCGATCAATTAACGTGTATTTTTGTAGACCATGGTTTGTTACGTAAGAATGAAGCAGATGACGTGATGAAGGTATTCGCGGATGATTTTGATATGAATGTGATCAAGGTAGATGCTTCAGAGCGTTTCCTATCTAAGCTAAAAGGTGTCGATGATCCAGAGAAAAAACGTAAAATTATTGGGAACGAATTTATTTATGTTTTCGATGATGAAGCGGCGAAGCTAAAGGATATGGATTTCCTAGCACAAGGAACACTTTATACCGATATTATTGAAAGTGGAACAGAAACAGCACAAACTATTAAGTCCCATCATAATGTAGGTGGACTTCCTGAAGATATGCAATTTGAATTAATTGAGCCTTTAAACACATTATTTAAAGACGAAGTTCGTGAATTAGGTTCACAATTAGGCTTACCAGATCGAATCGTATGGCGTCAACCATTCCCAGGACCAGGACTAGCTATTCGTGTACTTGGTGAAGTTACCGATGAGAAGCTAGAGATCGTTCGCGAATCGGATGCTATTCTAAGAGAAGAAATTGCTAATGCAGGCTTAGAACGCGATATCTGGCAGTATTTCACAGTATTACCTAATATTCGCAGTGTTGGTGTAATGGGAGATGCTCGTACGTATGATTACACAATCGGTATTCGTGCAGTAACTTCTATTGATGGAATGACCTCTGACTGGGCAAGAATTCCATTTGATGTATTGGAAAAAGTCTCTACTCGAATTGTAAATGAAGTAGCACATATTAATAGAGTAGTGTATGACATTACGAGTAAGCCACCTGCTACGATTGAGTGGGAATAAGAAGAAAAAGCCTAGAAATCTTTATTTGATAAGGTTCTAGGCTCTTTTCATTTGAAGTTGCAACCATCTCGAAATCAACCCAAATTATTCACTATTGGTTAAAGGCAGTTATCCGTTTCTTTTTTCTTGAATAGAGTCAAGAACTCTATTTTAGATATGAACTAAAATCTTCATGTAAGTTTACCTTATTCAAAAACTGTCTTTCTAATGAATAGGCCTGTGTTTCATATTCTCTGAAATTATCTTCTTACGGATTTTATTCATTACCTCGCACGACTTTCTGTAAATATTTATTACTCTAATTTTTTTAATTCATCCATTAATTCTGTAGCAGTATCTCTTGTATAAGGCTTTCCAATCAAGAGACCATAAACTTCAATATTGGGATAATATAATGAACTATCTTTTTTATCGTTGAGTTCTTCAATACATCCAAGACGTTTTAAAATATAGTATCCAATAGCTGAACTTCGACTAATCCCTTGTTCACAATGGAGAAAAAAATACTTATCCGCGTATCGATCTATAAATTCATCTATTATCACTTTATCATTTTCAGTTAATCTATTACTGCCTTCAGGAGTACTTCGGTCTATTTCATCAGCAAAAGTCCATTCATCGTAAAAAGCCAAAGATAATGTATCTAGATATCGTTTTGAAGCAGTATCTTTTACTGGTGCTCTATCACCAATTCTGATTGCTACAGCTTGTTCCTTTGGAACTGGAGGCATCCAATCTAAAAATTTTTTACGACTCATGATAGTAACTTTATTCAATGACAATCTCTCCTTTTGACTATTTTCGTTTAACATAGTGATTACCAACAATAATAACTAAATTAAAATGAACCCAAAATATTTATAAATCAAATATTGCTGTAACACTTTCAAATTCATCTTTTGTTCAAAAATCTACTTTTCTTTACTTTTTTTAGATTCCGACTTCTTTAGCTGCATTTTTATTAATCAATCCTATTGTTACTGCTAAATCTAATGAAATAATCCGTAGATATTGCGAATATATGCAGATGAATAATTTTCAAAGAGAACATTCTGCCATTTTTTTATGGTTGGTGGTGTAATATCTTTTAATTTCCGATTGAAAAAATATGAAAAGTGAATATCCATGTGACAGTCATGTAAAATGACACAGTTTTGCTTATTTATATGGCACACATAATTGGAAATTATAATTGATCTCATTGCCGTTTGACACAGAGTCTCTACGGACATGATTCTATCCAAAACACGGTTAAAGTAATAATTCAGCCCTTCCGAACAAAGCTATCATGCCGACTCTCCGTGTAAAACGCAACGATTAAACTAGAAAAAGTGTTTCAGATTATTAATCGAAACCTGTATTATACAATTAAGCAGTCACACCGAACTTTCAGCCACGCTAGTGTGTAAGTGTTATTTAATTATTTCATCAAAGAATTTTATTTCTTCCATATTTGCTAAATGTTTTTTGTAAAAATTAAAATTTTGTAACTGTAATTTATCACAAAGTTTTTTGGTCATCCATTTCCCTCGTTCTTCAATCAGTAAGTTGATGTTATGGTAAAATTGTTCAAAATCCGATATTTCTTTAGGGTAAGTTCGGACATTAAAATGCTCATTCCATAGTTCTTGGACAATAAAATTTTTGTTTACAAAAGGTTGTAAATAATATTTTTTAATAAATTTTTGCCAATTTAGTTCACCAATTTTATCGTCGATACTTAAAAAATAATGGTGTAAGTCTTTTAAAGTCAAATCCCAATAATCTTTTGTTGATGAAAGTGCATTCCCTCTACCTGTGTTCATCCATGATAACATTACAATGTAATTACCAAAGGAGTGAGTTAATCGTGAAAACTTTTCTATTTCCTCGATTAGATCTACTTTTGTTTCTCCGGATTGAATACGTGATTTATTTCCTTCTGAAAAATGGAATTTTTTTAGCAAACCAGGGTTTTGGATTAATCTTGAATTAAGATCAGCAATTTTTGGAATTTCTCCATACTCTGATTTTAATGTTTCTGCATTTTCAACACTGAAAGGGGCTAATACATTTTTTTTTGGTACATCTTTGTATAAATTTACAGATATAAGCCTATTGAATGTTGAAACAAAGGAATTCATAGAGTCACCACGTATTTGGTCATTTGGGTCTTTTTGCCAGTTCAAAATTTTATAAATATGAAAACTTTCCTTGTCGCAATCAGCTTCCTTACCAGTCTTGCCGGTAATATTAAATTTTTCATTTTTATCCTTAAGTAAATAGCTCTTATATTGCAGTATTAATGGCAATTTTGGCTTTGACTCATCCAGTTTTTCGTTCACGTAACACTGCTTGAAATCAAAATCCCAAGGGTTTATATTGTTTTCATCACAATATTTGAATAGCTGTTTTACCCATTCTTCACTGTTCATATTTTTTTACCTCCTTAAGTTAAGAGAAAAGGCTTAATTGCCTTTTCGTTTTATCGTAATTTCAATTTCTTCAATCTGTTGTTTTTCCTGGATCAAGTGTTTTACGACACTACGATAAATTATCATTGCGTCTTGTTCTAGTCCGAACACTTCGTAGATTTCACAAAGGTTGTTCATTTTGTTTGCTTTAGCAAATTTGTTGCATTGTTTCAAAAGTTCAACTGTTCTTTCTTGGATTTTGTCATCAACACAATGGTCATCACTTAAGAGATATTCAAAAATGTAACTGCCCAGCGTGTCATAAAGCTTCATTGCAAAAGGTGATTTAGTAATTGCGTTAAGAGTAATAATGTTAACTGACATAATTCGACCTCCAGTTTTAAATGGGCATTAGATTTAGTAGCGAGTACTTATTCAATTTTCAAAGAACAACATTGAACCCATTTTTTTGACGTTGATTCTCCTTTATAATAATGCTTTTTTAACGTCTTGTCAATAAAAATTCTCCACTTAGGTGACTATAATTATAGGTGAAAAATTTATAAGAGTTCTAAAATAGAATTTATAATAGGTCGTTTATTTCAAATTTAGTCAAAAGATTGTCAGCGAATTTTTGTAGAATTTCTTTTTCTTTAGCTGATATATTATCAGTTAAAAAAAGGTCTAAAGTATCATTAACAACAGTCTCGACCGAAATAGCACTCTCATGTTGTATTTCATAAATGGCTTGAATGAAAACAAATTTAATTGTAGCACCGATTGTTACAGACCTTGCATCCACGCTTCGTTTAATTATTCTTCGCAGTTCATCAATTTTAGACTCTATACTATTCGAAATTTGAAATTTTGGCCTTAATGATCCGGAAGAAATTTCATATCTCTCTAAAATTTCGTTTTTGGGTAATAAACTTAATGTCTTACTCCAATCTATTTCCGTCCATTCATCATAAGTATCTATGATTGCTTTGGATAAGACTTCTCCTTTAGTGAAAACAATACCATTTTTCTTTTGATAATGTTCTTTTAGTAATTCAAGCATTTGAGCAGTTTCAGTAGCTATCCTAACTTGTAATTCCATGTAATCATCTCCAATTCAAATTTATATAGCGGATAGTGCATAAACAAACGCTAGATAGTTCGCAAAGTCGCCAATTCTTTTACGAACATCTCGTAAATCGTTCTTATTTCTTGTAGGATTATCACTTTGTAAGAATAATTTTTATGTTCCAAGTATCAGCGTTCCGGTTATTTTGCTTAAATACATTTTCCAAAAATGAAATAATTACACTATTATGCTTCGTAGTTCGCCTCTTTATAATATCCTTCCAATAGACTAAAAAATCCTCACTCTTTTTATCTGCATTATCAAAGATAGCTTTATAGGTTGATTCCATTTCTTCCAAGGTAACGCTGCTAAATCTAGTGTAAGTAATTTTCAAAAGGTCTTTGTTGAAATTCCATAATCGACTTCCATATGGATTTGACGTTTCAATGTAAATATATATCAGAAGTATAATCAAAACAAATTATTTTCTCCTTTAAAGTGAAGAATGTGTATAATTAGAGAATGGACTGGTAAATTTTACTGTAACCATTTTGCAACCAATACAAGTGGCAAGTGAAACAGTATCTTTTCTAACTTCTTCTAAACAATCAAAACCGCATAAATTCAACAATTCAAGCTAGGGATTGAGGCACTCACATGCTTCGTATTTAATTAGTGAATTAATGTATCTGTACTTGTACTATCGCAACGTATGGGGCATTCTAGTCCAGAAATCATATTAAAACAATATTCCCATATGTGGCAAGGTGCTGATACAGTGGTTGCTGATGAAATGGAATATTAAAATAGATACTGCGACAAAAAGGGAAAGAGATTTTAATGGAAATCAATCTATAAAAAGATATGAAAAGGTGATGGAGATTGGTATTAATACTGTGATTAAGTAGTTATTGTAATGAATGTGGTAATGACTATGCTGACGGTGAGAAGATTCTTTACACATGGAATGAAAATAGTTTCTTCTGTAATAAATACAAGGGTATAATGGATGGTAGATTCAGAGAATCATACTTAGATTGGAAAGTTTATAAAATCCATAAATAATAAAGGAGTGTTTAGGTGACTACGGTATATTCTATTAGTGATATTCATGGGTGTTATGAAGCTTTAGTTGATACTTTGAGTTTAGTTGATTTAGAGTCTAATAAGAATAATAAACTTCTATTCTTAGGTGATTATATAAGTAGAGGGAAGGATAGTTGTAAAGTTCTTTATCATATAAAAAATTTAGAAGAAAGATATCCTACTCAAGTTGTTGTATTAATTGGAAATCATGAGCAGATGTTTCTTGATTGGTATTGCGATAAGGATGAATTTATGTGGTTATCACATGATGAGCAATTATTAACGACAAAAAGTTTTTTTAAAGCAGCACATTGGGAATATGTTTTTAGAGAATTACTACATCTCAAAGGCTCTACACTAAGAATGAGTAACTTTATCAAAGGTGAGTTGAAGAAGGTACATACAGGATTACTGGAATGGTTATTATCAAAAAGAGAAGAATTCTATTATGAAACGGAAAACCAAATATTCGTACATGCTGGAATATGTGAGACCGATTCAGATTTATGGAAGCATGCTACAGATCCGCATGAATTTACATGGAAATATCCTGCAGAAACAGGCACATTCTATAAAGACATAATTGCGGGGCATGTCTCTACAGTTGAGGTTTCCAATGATAGAGGTTATTTTGGTAAAGTATTTTGGGATGGGCAGAGTCATTTTTTTATTGATGGTCAGACAGTAGATAGTAATTTAATTCCATTATTAAAGTTTGATACCTGTGCAGGTGTATATTCAAGTTATGAGAAACAAATTGATGGTTCTTGGAATGAATACAAAATAACGAAGAGGAATAGTTGATTATGAGTAATATGCCTACCTATGAAACTTATTTAAAAGCTAATGATAGTTTAACATTCGAGGAATCGACCAAAATTTATAATCAGATTTTTGAATCAGCTAATAAAAATGATATAGAATTTAGAGAGTATTGGGAAGAGATGATGACTAACGCAATTATTTATGCCAATACAAGGGCAAAGTGGTGTATTCAAGATATTAATGAAAAAAGAGAAAATGATGAAAGTAGGACAAGGCAACACAATGCTTTCATGGTTAGCTTAAAAGTGATTGCTGCATATATGAGAGAGCGAAAGTGGGATTCTACTTGGTTTGAACAATTAGGAACGATAGAAAGAGATAGAAAACGTTTTGGAGATTTTGCTTGTTATTTAGTTTATATCAATTCATTAAATGCTAGATAAGAAGATACCCACCATTAACCCCACCAAAATCTAATTAATACTAGTAAAGCCCCTTATTAAAGGGCTTTGCAAGGAATGGATTATTATTGAGTGGGAGTAATAGAAGGAGAGCTGAACCCCTTTGTTTACAAGGGTTTCAGCTCTTTTCATTGCATTGTTATTGAATTATTTGTTTTTAATCCTTTACGCCTTCATAGTACATACACTTATAATGTGCAGCTTCATATCTAATTAAATCTGTTGTGTTTTCAAAATCATGATAATAATCAGCAATCCTATGAGAAAAAGTAACCAGTCACATATCAGAAAGGTTCCTTTTTGTTCTTGAGGACATGTACAAGTAAAATAGAAGAAGTGTTAATGAATTGTATCCCCAAAAATAAATACCAAAAATTTCAACCCCTTTATAATGCTTGGTCATCAATTTTCAAGCCTACTTCGGGCTTGAATTTTTTGTATTGAAGCCATAAATATATTGCAACTACTGTAAATGATATTAGGTCAGCAACAGGAGTAGCCAACCATACTCCGAGTAAACCAAGGAACTTCGGCAGAATATAAACAAGTGGCAGCAGCAGGATCAGTTGTCTTAATGAGCTTAAGAAAATTGCTTTCCGAGCATCTCCTATATATTGAAAGAAATTGGCTCCGATCATTTGAATACCAACAATCGGTACCATACAGCAGAAAATACGCAAACCAAACGTTGCAGTTTCCAATAGTTCGGGATCGGTGCTCCCACCAAAAGCTAAAATAATATAACTACTAAAAATCTCAATTAATAAAAACATGAAGATGCAAAAAAACAAAACGTACTTTAATGCATATTTCATCGTTTCCTTTACACGATTTATTGCTGCATGACCATAACTGTATCCGATAATAGGCTGAATCCCTTGGCCGAGACCTATTATTGGCATATATACGAGCATAGCGATAGTGTATATTACACCATAAGCGGCAAGACCGGTATTTCCTCCATATTCGTAGGATACTCGATTGAATATCAAAGCAACCAAGCTTAACGATATTTGTCCAATAAAGCCGGAAAACCCAATAGCTATAATTTTCTTTACTTCATCGAGATATAAGCGCATGTATTTGTGGTGTAGCATAATACCAGAATTGTTTTTAAATAGGAATTGCAAGGACAACGTTGCACTAACAAGGTTTGCAATTACGGTTCCAAGTGCAGCTCCACCAACGCCAAGACCTAAAATGAAGATAAAAATAGGGACAAGGATTATATTAACAAATATGCCAACAATAAAATTGATGAATGCTCTTTTTGCAAAACCCATGCTGCGGATGATACTATTCATTGATTGTGAAATAACGAAGAAGACGGAACCCAAAAGTAAATAGGTTGAATACTCAGCGGCATAATCAATATTCTCACCATTGGCACCGTATAAGTAAAGAATAGGCTTAAGGAATATTATCCCCAACACAGCAATTAATAAAGACAACGTCAATGATAGAACGAACGATGTACCTACAATTTTCTGTGCCCGTTCATTATCGTTTTTTCCCAGAACAATTGATAGATTTGCACCTGCCCCAGACCCTATTAACTGAGCCAATGACTGCATAATAAGGTACAAGCCAAAAGCCACAGTTACAGCTGAAATTGCTAGCGTATTGACGCCCATAGCTATGAAGATACGATCAATAGCCATATTGATTGAATTTACTAATAAGGCAAGGATAGCAGGCGTGGATAAATTCCTAATTAACTTTGGTACTGGCATGGTTTCAAGTTTACTAATAAGATCACCTCATAATCCTACAAATTAATGTGAGCAATTACTCATGTTCTGAAGTATACTCTGACTTACAGATGTTGTCAATAAAAACGTGAGTAAAAGCTCGTATTATCATTGACGGATTTATAAAACAAAATTACACTATTATTTAGATAGGAAAGGATGATAGTAATTTGGAAAACCATTTAAATGGAACAAAGCGTCGAATTCCCAAGCAAGATAGAAGTATACAAAACCGGGACAAAATATTGGAAGCTGGCATAAAATTATTCAGTGAAAAAGGGTATTACGAAACAACGACAAATGAAATAGCCAAAGTTGCTGGCGTATCAATAGGGAGCCTATATTCATATTTCAAGGATAAAGATGCAATATTTCTTAGTATATTGGATGACTACCATAAGAGGTTCCTCTCATTTTTCCATGAACAAGACGAGGATTTAAGCTATGAGCTATATGTCCGTGATATGAAGCAATGGTTAAAAAATCTTATGGTCAAATTACTTGAAATACATGAACCTGTGAAGAAGCTGAACAGAGAAATGCTCATAATGTATTACTCAAAACCACAAGTAGCACGTATCATGGACACACAAACAGAGCGAATACGTACAATGACTATGAGTTTTATCGCCCGATTTGGGAGTAGTGTTGATGATATGGAGACAACGTCTGCGATTATAGTTGACTTCATTACTACTGTAATTGATAGGATTCTTTATAAAGAAAATGATAACTTGGATAAAGAGAATATCATTGAAGCTGCTGTAGACATTCTTGCAAAATATTTCTCTTAGTACGAGATAGTAATAAATAATTACTAACAATCATAATGTGAGTATAAACTCACTTGTGGTTCTTGTCTGTTTAATCAGATATGGACCCGGATACATCGATATTATCGTTTTATGTATCAGGAAAATAATGATAGTTATGGCTGAATGCAAAATTCATGTTGTAGTTCGGCCATGGTATTGAACACTATTGTAGTATGATTTTGGTAATAACGAGATTTCCTGGTTCTTCTTGAGTTAGGTTTACAAGAGAACGGTCCTTATCTTCTGTGTTTTTCCCAAAAGAAAAAAATATGCTTATTAAAAAAACGGCGGTTTTGAAATTTGTTATTTTCAAAACCGCCGTTATATTCTAGTTGTGTATAGTTTGAAGATTGATAGAATAAATCATACAAATCTAATCAAATTTTGAATTCCTTAATTCATTACTTTAGTGAAGTTGCTCAGATTATATTAACTTTTCAGGCCTGGGCTATTTATATTCCACCTATCAATCAAGCAAAAGCTGATATGCTTTACGCTCACCGTGTTCAACAGGGAAATAAATCATGCCACTATAATGAAATCCTGCATTCACAATCACTTTTTGCATAATTTCATTTTTGGGGTATGTGTCAATACGTACATCTTTATATTCCATGTGACGAGAGAGTACTATTAAATCATGTAATAAGATTTTGGATAACCCTTTGCCACGGACATGTAAATCTACCGCTATTCTATGGATAACGATGTAAGAATCCTCTTGTCCTTCCCATGATTCTCCCGTCATATTTTCGTAAGGTGCTTCTGGGCCTGGAACTAATGCGCCATATCCTGCTATCTTGTTATCGGAGATTAAGACATGTGCATATCCTTTTTCGATATCTTGCTTAATTAATTCAGGTGTCGGACCATCCCCATTTTGCCATTGGGGTAATCCTTGCTCCTTTAAATAGGCAATTCCATCATTTAGAATCGACATAATTGCTTCTAAGTCATGTATTGTTGCTTTTCGTGTATAGACTGGCATTATTTAATCCTCCGATATTTTTAACATGTGTTTTCTTATTATTACTGAGGTAATGCCGTTTAAACAAGTAAAATGCACTTCTAAAAGAGGATAGTTACTTATAATTGTTGAACATGATGTTGTTATTAGGTGATGGTAAATCATTGATGGGTGAATTTAGAAGTGAGGGAGAGTACTTTCTTCCCTAAGTCTCGAAAATGTTTTGGGACGTGGGTGAAAAGGCGAACATTATTTTTTTTGTTTGTAAAAACGTTCGGGAATGGTTGACATTTAACTAGTAAAATAGTAACATATTATCTGAAACAAGGTAAAAGAATACTTTGCGTATAATTTAGGGGATATGGCCCAAAGTTTCTACCAGACCACCGTAAATGGTCTGACTACGCAGATTAGTAATATTTAGATGATAGTTTATTATTTACTAGAATCCAATTACTTTTCTCACGTAGTTTTTTGGTAGCAAGCTTAAGTCCCCAATTGGTGGATTTAAGCTTGCTTTTTTTTATTTGCATTCATTTTTAGTTATTTTAGGAGGAAAAGTAATGAAGAAGTTTTTTCAATTTGAACAATTAGGAACTAATTTCCGCACCGAATTTACTGCCGGATTAACAACGTTCTTAGCAATGGCATATATATTATTTGTTAACCCTGATATTTTAAAGGAAACAGGTATGGATCAAGGGGCGGTATTTACAGCAACAGCAATCGCTGCAGCAGTAGGTACGTTATTAATGGGTCTTATTGCGAAGTATCCTATCGCCCTAGCACCGGGAATGGGATTAAATGCATTCTTTGCATTTTCGGTTGTTATTGGAATGGGTATTCCTTGGGAAACAGCATTAGCTGGGGTATTAGCTTCTGGACTTATTTTTATTGTGCTAACATTAACTGGTCTTCGTGAAAAAGTAATTAACGCTATCCCTGCTGAATTGAAGAAAGCAGTAGGAGCAGGTATTGGATTATTTATTGCATTTGTTGGTCTTCAAAATGCTGAAATTATTGTAGGTGATCCAGATACGTTATTAGGACTAGGGGATTTTACCAATCCGATGGTATTACTTGCTATATTTGGATTAGTAGTAACTGTAATTCTATTAGCACTTAAATTAAAAGCAGGTATTTTTTATGGTATGATCATTACTACTATTGTTGGATTGATTTTCGGTTTGTCTGAGTTCAATGGTATTGTTGGAAGTGTACCAAGTCTTGAACCTACGTTCGGGCAAGCATTTGCACACTTTGGTGACATTTTCACTATCCAAATGCTAGTTGTCATTCTTACTTTCTTATTTGTCGATTTCTTTGATACGGCAGGAACTTTAGTTGCGGTATCGTCACAAGCAGGGTTAATGAAGGATAATAAATTACCACGTGCTGGTAAGGCATTGTTTGCTGACTCAGCAGCGACAGTTGTTGGTGCAGCAGTAGGTACGTCAACTACTACTTCTTTCGTCGAATCTTCTTCAGGTGTTGGAGTTGGGGGACGTTCTGGATTTACTTCTGTTGTAACAGCAGGATTTTTCCTATTAGCGTTATTCTTCTCACCACTATTAAGTATCGTGACATCAGCAGTTACTGCACCAGCATTGATTATTGTTGGGGTATTGATGGCAACAGCGTTAAAGGATATCGATTGGAATAACTTCGCAATCGCTGTTCCAGCCTTCTTAACGGTTATTATGATGCCATTAACATACAGTATTGCTACTGGTATTGCAATTGGATTTATTTTCTACCCAATCACAATGCTTGTTTCTGGAAAAGCGAAGCAAATCCATCCAGTTATGTATGTACTGTTTGTCATCTTTGTTGCATACTTTATTTTCTTGTAGGAGTTAACTTAAACCAATTATAAATTACTGGTCGTCGATTCATGGGCGGCCAGTTTTTTAATCTATTAAAATAGAAAAAGCACCCGTCATGACGGATGCTAATTAATCTTACTTCCAATTCTCTTCGATAAACTCATCACGGCCTGATTTGGCCCGATCTTCTTTATATTCTTTTTCGCTTTTTTTATAGAAATCTTGATGATAATCTTCCGCTGGATAGAATGTAACAGCTGGTAGAATCTCTGTTACAATTGGCTTTTGGAATCGGCCACTTTCCGCTAATGCTTGTTTAGAAGCTTCTGCTTGTGCTTTCTGCTCTTCATCATGATAGAAGACAGCCGTGCGATATTGTTCTCCACGATCTTGGAACTGACCACCAGCATCGGTTGGATCAATTTGGCGCCAGTAAACCTCTAATATTTCATTATAGGAAATAATACTTGGATCAAACGTAATTTCAACTGCTTCGTAATGACCAGTAGTACCCGTCTTTACTTCCTCATACGTTGGATTTTCTACATGGCCACCAGTATAACCAGAAACAACAGCATGCACACCGTCCCACTGATCGAAAGGTTTTACCATACACCAGAAGCAGCCGCCAGCAAATGTTGCTTTCTTTAATGTTGTCATATTATATATCCCCCACATTGTGCTATAGACGATGTAGACAGGCTACATCATATTGAACTAAATAAGATTATATAAAACTATATCATATTTAGGAAAACTATCCTAAAGAAAAATTTCAGAAATTAATATGAAAAGGTTAGAAGGAATTCTATGTAACTATAGTTAATCCTTCTTATAAACATGTAGCATAATTTTAGTGACGTATTCTTCCTCGTTATTTTTTACAATGGAATCATATACGAACTCTTCAAAAACATAATCTCCTAAGACTAGATTTAATCTATCCATTTCTTTTAAGAAACGTTTATAGGTTTGGTTAACTGTTGCGACTCCCCCGATATGATAGCCAATTAAGAAGTCTCCCTTAACTGCTTGAAAGTACGGATAACCTTGCTTAGGTGTAGGTTGCTCCATATACAAATAACTATAATTTGTATATTCCCCTTTTAAAATATGCTCTCTTTTCGTAATAACCCCAATTGGATATCCTGTATCTAGCTTGGATATGTATAACTCGTCAATAAAATCAGAAACGACCTTAACAAATTCATCATTTGAGATGTTTTCAATATTTCTACTTAAATAAAGTGTTGCTTCTGGCAATTGTGTTAACGTGATTTGCTCAAAATCGGTTTGGGCGGCATCTTCCATTAATTCTATTTTTGCTTCAATAAGCTTCTCCTTCATTTCTATTTCTTGACGTTTGATGACGATTTCTTCTTTCTTTTGATGCATTAGTTCTAGAAATTTCTCTGGTGATTTATTATTCATGTAGTGTTGAATGTCTTTCAAGGACATATCTAGATCCTTTAATAAATCAATTACATTAAATAGCTCTATTTGATGAATGGAATAAAAGCGGTATCCTTTCTCGTTTTTTATAATGGGGGATAAAAGGCCAATTTGATCGTAGTAAAACAGAGTTTGCTTGTTTACTTTACAAAGCTTGGCAAACTCACCAGACGTTAAATATTTCTTTTTTTTGCTCATTATGATCAACTCCATCTTGACTATATAGTTACTATATACATTAGGATATTTAGTTGTAAATAGAAAATTATCTATATGTTTATATATATAAAGTAAAGGTTAGGGAGAATGAGAATATGCGTACAAATAAAGTCACCTTATGGTTATTACTACTGAACTTATTTATCGCCTTTTTAGGAATTGGTTTGGTTATTCCGGTATTACCGACATTAATGAACGAATTAGGCATTACGGGAAAGACAGTAGGCTATTTAACAGCAGCATTTGCGATTGCCCAATTAATCGCTTCACCATTAGCAGGTAAGGCGGTTGATAAGTTTGGCAGAAAGATAATGATTGTGATTGGGTTATTTATTTTTGGTTTTTCGGAATTTCTATTTGGTATTGGGAAAGAAATCGAAACCTTATTCATATCACGTATACTAGGTGGTATTAGTGCGGCATTTATTATGCCAGCTGTTACAGCCTTTATCGTTGATATCACGACGAAGGAAACTCGTCCTAAAGCACTGGGATATATGTCAGCTGCGATTAGTACTGGATTTATTATTGGTCCTGGGATTGGTGGTTTCCTTGCAGACTTCGGAACTCGAGTACCGTTTTTCTTTGCCGGTGGGCTTGGTAGCTTTGCAGCTATTCTATCGATTATCTTACTAACTGAGCCTGAGCGTTCAGCAGAGTATGAGGATGAGGAACAGGATTCGCAACCAAAAGTTGGCTTCAAGCGTTTGTTTGTGCCAATGTATTTGATTTCGTTTGTACTAATTTTCATTACCTCGTTCGGACTTGCAGCTTTCGAATCATTTTTTAGCTTATTTGTCGATCACAAGTTTCAATTCACGCCAACAGATATTGCGATTGTCATCACTGGGGGAGCAATATTTGGTGCTATCTCCCAAGTCTTATTATTTGATAGGCTTACCAAGTTATTAGGGGAAATTAGGTTAATTCAATATAGCTTATTATTATCAGCAGTGCTCGTTTATATGATGACGGTTGTCCAATCATATCTATCTATATTACTCGTAACCTTTATTGTGTTTGTAGGGTTTGATTTATTCCGTCCAGCGATAACTTCCTACCTTTCTAATATAGCTGGTAGGGAGCAGGGATTTGTTGGGGGAATGAACTCCATGTTCACGAGCTTAGGAAACATATTTGGTCCAATAGTGGGTGGCGTATTATTTGATATAGATATTAATTATCCATACTTCTTTGCTACTGCAATTATAGCGATGGGAATCGTATTATCGCTGTTTTGGAAACAACCTGCTAAGAAAATAGTTACGGAAGCTGGGTAATTAAACCGTAATCTATACCTAAGTAACTGAAATATGGTATTTGGCTATTAAAAGCTCCGGAATATCGCCGGAGCTTTTATTTGTGTAGATTAGAATAGCGCTTAGGTGATTTTCTGTTCTTATCATTAGTTTTCCTCCAGTAACTCAACCTTAACGCGATTCTTCTTACTAGAATCAGAAATTAACCGATGTAATTGGATATATAGTAGTCCATTATGATAGGTTGCTTTGATTTTATCCGAGCGAACTGGAAATGGTAAGGAAAGATTGCGGTCAAACACACCTTGTAGTATCTCTTCCTTCACTACTGTACCGGCACTAAAACCGATATCTATCGTTCCACGTAAATCTAATGTTGTATGGTCTACATAAATATCTACTTTATCCAAATCCGTTAATCCTGGTATGCTTGCAATACATAATATTTCATTGTCCGTTTGGTAAATATTGATTTGGGGAATGGTTGGTTTAAGGATCCCTTCAAACTGATTCCAAAATTGCTCGCCAAAGAAGTGATCTAAATTCCGTTTCCAATCAGACATTTGCTGAAATGGATCCATGACAACACCTCATTTTTTGCAGTATGATAGTTATACTATATGCAAAGTCTAAAAAATGGGTGTATGCCCTTAGGAGTATAAGAAAATAGGAGGTTATGTTATTGCTGGAAAATGCTCTAATCATGGTTGCTATCATTCTGATTATTAATATCGTGTATGTTTCCATGTTTACCATTCGTATGATTTTAACATTAAAAGGACGCCGCTATGTGGCAGGCTTTGTTAGTATGTTTGAAATTGTTGTCTACATATTTGGGCTAGGTCTTGTATTAGATAATTTGAACGAGATACAAAACGTACTAGCTTATGCTCTTGGTTATGGAATCGGGGTAGTTGTTGGTTCCATTATTGAAGAAAAGCTTGCACTTGGATATATTACTGTAAATGTTATCTCTGGTAATCCTGATTTAAACTTTACCCGTAGATTAAGGGAAAAGGGGTATGGTGTAACCAGTTGGTCTGCTTATGGAATGGATGGAGACCGGCTATCTATGCAAATATTAACACCAAGAAAATACGAACTACGATTATATGAAGAAATTAAAACCATAGATCCGAAAGCCTTTATCATTTCCTATGAACCGAAGCAAATTCATGGCGGATTCTGGGTAAAACAAGTTCGAAAAGGACGTTTACTCAATCCGAAGAAAAAAACGAATCCTGAAATTGAGAATACAACAAAAAGTTTTGATGAGATGTCTTAAGGAACTAATGGGAAGAATATTATTAACATGGTAATATGGATGGCAAAGGCGGGAAAGGAATGGATTACTTATTATTTCATGATTGAATTTTTCAATTCAGATCCTTGTTTTAGTAAATGTTGTAGTACGAAAATATGGTTCAATATTTGATAAAAAATGCTCAACTTAAACAAAAGAAATATAGACTAAAGTTTTAACCTCTGCCCTTATATAGGCCAGAGGTTTTTTGTGAGTACTATAGAGTGATTGGGAATCTTAGAAATTATCGGGGATATTTTTTAAAGGGCGTTAAGTCTAGAGTTGGATATTTATGTTAAAATATATATAACATTTAGAGTATTAAGTGCTTTAATTGACGGATCAGGTTAGTGATTAAAATATTCTTATATGTTATTGATATATTGAGAAAATGGAGGCGAAATGATGAACTTTTTTGATTGGAAAATAGAAATGGTAGAAGGTTTAAAGCCTTATATAGATATGGAAAATAAAAGAATGGCCATTCTTACAAATGAAGATGATGAAATTCATATGGCTTTAGAATTTGATGGAAACGACAATTTAGTTATGCATCCAAGATGGAATATAAATATTATTATCTTAGGTGATAAACATTTGAAATTTACTACAAATTCATAAAAATATGTTTGAGCATACGGGGCAAGGGTAGAGCAAGACGGTCTTCAAATGAATCGTCTTTTTCTATTTATTTAATAATATTTTCGGAATATTGTGTCATTATTAAAGGGGCAGATTAATGTAAGAAAATAAATCATTTTTATAATAACATGTCTGCTTCGATTGGGAGGAGGAGGTAACTTGCGTCAAAGAATCTCATTTTTGTTAATTACCATGTTATGTATTTCTGCATGTAGTGAAAGTACGGGCGATAAATTAGAGTCTCCTTACGGGTATTATGAAGATGATAAAATGATTGGAACTGTTTGGGAAGTTTTAGAAGATGAAAAGAGTATTGACGTGGACATTTCTGAATGGGAAAAAAGAGACAGAAAAGGTCCTGGTATGACAGATGAGGGATACTCTTATATAGCAAAATTATCAAATGAGACAGTTATAAAGCACGAAGATGGAAAGGAAGTATCAATCGATAACCTAAAAAAGGGACAAAAAGTGTTAGTTAATCCGCCAAGAGGAGATAGTTTCGAAGGTTATCCAGATGAAATCATTCTGTTAGAGATGTCTTATGAAGAAAAATTTTGGCAACTTCGATTACATACAGATGGATTTAATATAGTTGTAATGTATGAAACATTACCTACAGAGCTACAGGAAACATTCTTTGAAGACATAATGGACATCATGGAGGATAAAGAACAGGATGCAGTCGTCAATTGGGTGTATTATGAAGAAAATTATGTTGTTGATTATAAAGAAGAATTTGACATAGAACAATTCCCAGTATTGTTTGTGTTTGACAAGCAAGAACTTATTTTTAAATCCTATAGTGTTGATGAATTATATGAGTTTCTTAAGGATTTGAATTAATAAATATTGTAAGGGATTTGTTTGTGAAAAAATGTACTTTGACAAACGGATAGTGAAACAGGGATCTATGAAGTTCGCCTTTTTCTTATGGTAAAATTCCGATAGTATATTTGGAATATTAGTTAGTATTGGTTTGTGGAGTTATTGAATTAATGGGGCAGGATAGTTGAAGAATCGTCTTTAGCTCATATTCAACAATCGTGCGATATTGTTGCAGATATAAAAAGAGGTTGATATTTACATCAACCTCTCTTTAAAGATTTTTAGGATGCAGCGATTACTTCGCAAGATATATCAAAAAAAAATGAAGAACCTTGATATCCTATAATTAAAGGAGGTACCTTCGTTGTATAATCATGAAATTATAATTAAGAAAATTATATTGTATGTGGAAGAAAACCTACATGAACCACTTACTTTGGAAAATATTGCAGCACAATCAAATTTTTCAAAGTATCACTTTCATCGAATATTCCAATCCAAGGTTGGCATGACGATAACTGAATATATTCGGTTAAGAAGATTGGCTAATGCTTCTTCCGCCTTGCTTTACACACGTGAACGCATTCTTGATATCGCTTTATATTATCAGTTTGAATCACAAGAATCATTTACAAGAGCATTTAAAGAGATTTATAAGCTACCACCTGGAAAATATCGCAAAATGATGTCAGAAATGATTAAAATTAAGGAGGAAACAAATATGGAGACAAAGGTAAAAGGTTGGTTTTTAAGTGGATCAAATCCATTTAATTACGAAATGGGGATTGACCATGAAGTTGTTCATCAGGGGAAAGCATCAGGTTATTTAAAATCCAAAACAGTGTTAGATTCAACAGAATTCGCTACCATGATGCAAACATTTAGGGCTAATCAGTTTGTTGGAAAACGTATTAGACTCTCTTGTTTCATCCGTACGGAAGAGGTAGATGTGTACGCTGGGATGTGGATGCGAGTAGATGACACAATGGAAGATGTTCTTCAATTTGATAATATGAGTAATCGCCCCATTAAAGGAACAACAAACTGGAACCATTATTCTATTATTTTGGATGTTCCAACCCAAAGTGCTGTTATTTCATTTGGTATCATTCTGTCTGGACAAGGAACTGTATGGGCAGATCAATTCACTTTTGAAGAGGTAAATGAAAGTATTCCAACAACTAATTTAGAGGTGCATGGTGAACTGCTGGACGAGCCAGTAAATTTATCGTTTGACGAAAAAATATGATTTAAGGTAGGGTGATAACATGGCTAATTCTGGTAAAAAGGCTGCCGTTTTAAGTATTATAGTTATAATTGCAATTATGGCTGTAAAGTTGGTAGGAATTAACACGCTTGTTCATTACTTAAAGTTTTGGTGAAAATATTGCTTAACTATACCGCAATCGGGGCAATTTTCTTTAATAAAAAGCGTCTTTTTGCATGGACAACACATTAAAGTGACTAAGTTTATTGATGTGGAAAAAAGATTGTGAATTATTATACTTAGAGTAACGGGTGAGAGTTAAATAAGGTGATCCAAGTGGTATCGCCTTTTTCTTATGGCTAAAATCTCGTTTTTATTTTTGGAATATTATGTTAGTGTTTAGGTAGAAGATATTAAGCAAACGGGGCAGAAGAGTTGAAAATCAAGAAATAAAAGGGGGAATAACCTACCAATGAATATTGAAGCAGTTTTTGTTGACCGTGATGGAACTATTGGTGGTACTGGACATTTTATTCATCCAAAAGATTTCACCCCATATTCGTTCAGTAGAGTTGCATTACAAATTTTAAAGGATAATAATATTAAAACTTTTGCCTGTACTAATCAACATAGAATTAGTAGAGGTGAAGCTACCCTTGATGATTTTTACAAGGAATTTCAATCATATGAATTTGATGATGCCTTTATTTGTCCTCATAGTTCAGATGATGACTGCAATTGTCATAAACCAAAACCAGGAATGCTTTTGGAAGCATCAATAAAATATAAATTAGATTTAACAAAGACTGTATTTATTGGTGATGTTGGTTCAACTGATATGTTGGCAGCTCATTCCGTTGGTGCAATGAAAATTTTAGTGCTTACAGGATGGGGGTACAGTTCCCTTAATCAATACAGGGATAAGTGGGCGGAAATTGAACCAGATTATGTAGCTGAGAACCTATTAGACGCTGTTAAATGGGTCATACACAAAAATAAAGTATAAATCTTATTGAACTACCAGGTGCAATATTCAAATGAAAAAGGGTGATTTAATCGTGAATATACAAGTCAATCTGAAAGATATAATTGAAGAAATGGAAATCCAATTTGAAAAGTCACTTTCATTATTAAATATGAAAACAGGTGAAATAGTGTTAGTAACATCAGAGGACTTGAGAGCTGCTGAAGAAGAAGAACCTTTTGATCATTTACCTGAATGGCAACAAGAAAATAGAAAGATTGCAATTGATATAGTTGATAACTTTGAAAATTATATAGAGTTACCAACTAAATATGATGTGAATGAATATAAAATAATGGAAAACTTTTGCTTAAGTGTAAGTAATCAATGGAAGCAGGAAGCTTTATTAAGAGCAATTAAGGGAAAGGGGGCTTTCAGAAGGTTTAAGGATAAAATAATTGATTTTGAAATGGAAGAGCAATGGTATACATACCGTTACGAGTGTTTTAAACAAATTGCGATTAAGTGGTGTCAGGGAAATAATATAAACTTTATTGAATAAAAATGATAAAGGCGATTACTGTATCAAAGGGGAATCACTTCTTCTGCCTACCTATGTTTTATCATAATTTTTATATTTTCCATTAAGAAGGTAGCCCTTTTCTAGGAAAAATTGTGATATATTGCACTTAAACTATCAGGTGCAGTGGTTAACATACTATAATTTAAACAAGCGAGAAAAAATAATATATGAAGTGTTAAAAAGGAGTCCCTATGAGAAAAAAAGTTACTATTGGGTTGATAATGATAACCATTATAATTGGAGCCATTACTTATTATCCGACTTTGAAGGAACCTATTAAAGAAACCGATACTATCATAACGGATAAAAATGGAAAGGTAGTAGAACCAATTAATGGTGACAACGATAACATTGGTCATTAATGAAATTTAATACAAAAAATGCAAATGAAACGGATTAATCTTGAAGGCTAGCTTGCCAACTTATAAATTAGGTTATATAAGGAATAGGTGTGTTAGGCAATTAGGATAATCAAATCGATGGTCTTTATTTTTACAATATATATTTTGAATTATGCTAATATCAAGGTATAAAGGTGTTGTGATAACTAGTTAAACAAGGTTCAAATGTATAGAAGGGAAGATGAAAGTGATACTTTTAAATGGAGTAAGTGGATTTAATGGACCTGATCCGGTAACCGATGGAAAATACTTCAAAAAAGTATGTTACTCGTTAATTCAGAGACTAAATGGGAATGTATTATCTTTTAGCGAACCAGAAGCTGCTCGTAATTATTATGAAGTGAAAGTAAATGTTCTTGAGGAGAATATGTCTATCCTACTCAATAATGTATATCCATTTATCGCTTTTGCTTCATTAGTTGACCATGGCTATATTAAATTTATTGATAATGAGCCGTTGTTAAATGGATTTAGTCCATACTATCGAGTTCTACGTTCGAATGAGTTAAATGAACCGCTAGTGATAAAGGAAAATAAGGGAAGAATCATTGTGGAAAACAAGAATGAACTAAATGAGGCTGAGTTAAATAACATTAAATATTGGAAATCTAAAACAGTTGGAGATGTAGTCTTCAACTATTGGGATTGACTACAAAATCAAGAAAAGAACTTCAACTAAGGGTGCAAGGTTTAACAAGAAAATGGCGGTGAAAATAATGAGGGAGATTGTGAAAGAGTTTTTTTCACCAAGTAAAATTTATAAGGTTGAAATTATTAAAAGAACCGATGGACTATATACAACGGAGGTCTCAAGGTGGTTTAGGTGCGATGATGAGTATACATATGAGTATTGGAGCCCAATTAAAAAAGGTTTATCGCTAATAGATACAGAGGAAAATGCAATAAAAATTGGAATTGAACAATTAAAAGAACTCTCGGGTGAAAAATTTACTTATAGCTATTTCAATCTCACTAACGAGAGCAATTCCGAAATAAAATGAGCATCAATCAGGACAATATAGCAATTTAACAATATATCATTTTTTTTAGGAGTGGTTAGGTGAATAAAAAAACCTTTAACATAATTGGTTGGATTCTGCTTTTGGGAATGGGTGCTTCGTGGATAGGGTTTGGCTATTCAAATTGGTACTTATTAGTAACTCCAATGGCGTACTTATCTTTTTCAATTAACGATGGCAGTATAAAAAAATTAGGGAAAATAAAGCAGATGTCCTTACTGCAAGTAATTCTAATATTGGTTGCTTTTATTGTGTCAGTATGTATTGTATTTGGTCTAATCCAATTAGCTAATTACCTGATAAACGATATGTTTCATTTAACTGGAGGGATAAAGACACTCTGCGTGATTATTGCTGTGGTATTTTCATTATACCCTGTTAAGTTTACGTTTGGCAGTGTTGTTTTTAAAGTAATGAACGCTACAAGATAAATGAATTGTGAGTATTGAAAGTACGGATGTAGTTCCGCAATCAAACACTTTCATTGAATAAGTTATAAATACCATCGTAACATACTAGCTGGAAATGGAAAAACAGTAGTAAAAGATGCAATACATGTAACAGTTTATCCATATTTATACTAAATACTGTATAAAACCGAACAATCGTTAAAATTGAGTAGAAATTGTTCGATTTTTTAATTGACCATTAATGGTATCTTTGTTATGCTAAAGGCATCAAAAGAATACAGATCCTCATATATTTCTTGGAATATGGCCTTGAAGTTTCTACCTGGCACCGTAAATGCTGGACTATGAGGGAAGATGCGTTATTGGTACAACAATGGTTATTTGTCGACCTTATTTTTGGTCTATTCGTCTTCTCTCATCCAATGAGAGAGGTGAATAGACCTTTTTCATGGTATAGGATAGGGAATCTTTTCTACTAAAGGAAGGAGAAATCGAAATGGCTTTAGTTGGTGTAATCATGGGTAGTATATCGGATTGGGATACGATGAAGCATACATGTACCCTATTAGAAGAACTAAATATTCGTTACGAAAAAGATGTCATTTCTGCACATCGAACTCCAGACGAAATGTTTACATATGCGAAAACCGCACGTGAACGAGGCTTAAAAGTAATCATTGCGGGAGCTGGAGGTGCAGCCCATTTACCAGGTATGGTAGCTTCACAAACAACATTACCAGTTATCGGTGTTCCAGTGCAAAGTAAAGCATTGAATGGACTTGACTCCCTATTATCTATTGTGCAAATGCCAGGTGGGGTTCCGACTGCTACGGTTGCAATTGGAAAAGCAGGTGCTATAAATGCAGGATTACTGGCGGCTCAAATTCTAGGATCTTTTGATGAGGATATCGCAAATAAATTAGAAAACTATCGTACCAACATGAAAGCAAAAGTGGATGAAATGAGGGAAGACCTTGCAAAGCAATACTAGTATTCTACCACCACAAACAATCGGTATCATTGGCGGCGGGCAGCTTGGTCGAATGATGGCAATAGCAGCGAAGTATATGGGCTATCGGGTTATTGTGTTAGACCCAACACCGAACTGTCCCACTTCACAAGTCTCGGATGGCCAAATCGTTGCAGCCTATGATGACATGAATGCAATTAAAGAATTAACCGACAAAAGTGATGTTGTGACGTATGAGTTTGAAAATGTCGATTTGGAAGCTGCAACCTTTATTGAGGAGCAGGGAAAACTTCCACAAGGCGCCTATGCATTAGAAGTAACGCAAAATCGCGAAAAAGAGAAGACAGTCATGAAGGCATTACAATTACCAGTCCCTGACTTTTTTATTGTCCATAATGGCAAAGCGTGTCAGGAGGCATTGAAAGAAGCATCCTTTCCTGTTGTGATGAAAACCTGTCGAGGGGGATACGATGGAAAGGGACAGTTAAAACTAGAATCAGAAGCGGATATTCCAAATGCGATTCAGTTTGTAGAACAAAATGGGCATTGTATCATCGAAACATGGCTTTCGTTTGATAAAGAGATTTCGGTCGTGTTTACTCGAGATGCAAAGGGTGCAATCGAATTTTTCCCTATTGCAGAAAATGTACATAAGGATCATATTCTGTTTCAAACAACAGCACCTGCAAAGGTATCGACAGAAGTACAGAAAAAGGCATACGAAGCAGCAACATTACTGGCAAACAAGATAGAGGTTGTAGGGACTTTTGCAATTGAAATGTTTGTTTCAGGAAATAACATTTACTTAAATGAAATGGCACCACGCCCGCATAATTCGGGACATTACACCATTGAGGCGTGTAATATTTCACAGTTTACTCAGCATATACGAGCAATCTGTGGGTTACCATTAATACCAGTGAAGCTTCTTGAACCTTCTACGATGATCAATATTTTAGGGGAAGATGTAGAACCAACCTTAAAAGCAATGGTTAACGTAAATCAAGGATTTATTCACTTGTATGGAAAGGCTGAAGCGAAAGCAAAGCGGAAAATGGGGCATATTACATTTATTGGAGAAGACAGCATAGAGCAGGTTAAACAGTTTGAGGAGGCAAAACAATGATTGGACGTTATACAAGAGAAGAAATGGGATCTATTTGGACGGAAGAAAATAAATTTAAGGCATGGTTAGAAGTTGAAGTTTTAGCATGTGAAGCATGGAGTGAGCTTGGCATTATTCCTAAAGAAGATGTTGTGAAGCTACGTGAGAATGCTTCGTTTGATATTAATCGTATTTACGAAATTGAACAGGAGACAAGGCATGATGTAGTTGCCTTCACTCGTGCTGTATCGGAAACGTTGGGGGAAGAACGCAAATGGGTTCACTATGGTTTAACTTCCACAGATGTAGTGGATACGGCTCTTTCTTACCTATTAAAACAAGCGAATGACATTATTCGGAAGGATTTACATAACTTCATCGAAATTTTAAAAAATAAGGCAATCGAGAACAAGCATACGGTCATGATGGGGAGAACCCATGGTGTACATGCAGAACCGACAACCTTTGGATTGAAGCTTGCCCTTTGGTATGAGGAAATGAAACGTAATTTAGAGCGTTTTGAACTAGCGGCAAAAAATATTGAATTTGGAAAGCTATCTGGTGCGGTTGGAACATATGCAAATATCGATCCCTTTGTAGAACAGTATGTGTGTGAAAAGCTAGGGCTATCACCAGCACCAGTATCGACACAAACCTTACAACGTGATCGTCATGCAGCATATATGTCGACCCTCGCTCTGATTGCGACTTCTATCGAAAAGTTTGCGACAGAAATTCGTGGATTACAGAAAACCGAAACTCGTGAAGTGGAAGAGTTCTTTGCGAAAGGTCAAAAAGGATCCTCTGCTATGCCACATAAGCGAAACCCAATCGGTTCAGAAAATATGACAGGTATGGCCAGAGTCATTCGCGGTTATATGGTAACAGCTTATGAAAATGTTTCCCTTTGGCATGAGCGTGACATTTCCCATTCTTCAGCGGAGCGCGTTATTTTACCAGATGCAACGATAGCACTTAACTATATGTTAAATCGTTTTAGCAATATCGTGAAAAACTTAACGGTCTTCCCTGAAAACATGAAGCGAAATATTGATAAGACACATGGGGTTATCTTCTCCCAACGAGTGCTACTTGCTCTAATTGAAAAGGGAATGAGTCGTGAAGAAGCATATGATATCGTACAGCCAAAAGCGATGGAGGCATGGGAGACAGAAGTACATTTCCGAGAATTAGTTAAAAAAGAAGACCGCATTACGACATTATTAACAGAAGAAGAAATTGAGGATTGCTTTGATTATACGTACCATTTAAAAAATGTTGATGTGATCTTTGAGCGCATCGGCTTAAACTGAGGTGAACGTCATGAAGGCAGAGCTATTGTATGAGGGGAAGGCGAAAAAGGTTTACCGCTCTTCCACAGATTCAGAGAAGCTTGTTTTATCCTATAAAAATGATGCAACAGCTTTTAACGGAAAGAAGAAGGAAAGTTTTCCAGGAAAAGGGAGATTAAATAATCTTATTTCTTCCTTAATCTTCCCTTATTTACATGAACGCGGAATCAAGAGTCATTTCATGAAGCGGTTGAATGAGACAGAACAACTCGTGGTGGAAACAACCATTATTCCATTGGAAGTAGTTGTTCGTAATTTGGC
The DNA here is from genome assembly GCF_037975285.1 of Ornithinibacillus sp. FSL M8-0202. Lineage (GTDB taxonomy): Bacteria > Bacillota > Bacilli > Bacillales > Amphibacillaceae > Ornithinibacillus > Ornithinibacillus massiliensis. The sequence continues at coordinate 1,283,700 of NZ_CP150248.1, read as the reverse complement.
AACGGGGAGCATCACAAAACGTCTGGGATTTAAGGAGAAGACTCCTTTCTCCCCTCCGCTTGTCGAACTGTTTTATAAAAATGATGCTTTAGATGATCCGTTAATTAATGATGACCATGCTCTGCTTTTAACAGACGTAACCCATCAGGAATTACGAGAAATAAAAGCACAAGCACTAGAAATTAATACCGTTTTAACAGAATTCTTCCAATCTATTAATCTAAAACTAGTAGATTTTAAGCTAGAATTTGGTCGTCTTCCGAATGGCGATATTGTGTTGTCGGATGAGATTTCACCAGATACTTGTAGACTCTGGGATTTAAAGACCAATGAGAAAATGGATAAAGATGTTTTTCGTCAAGGTACAGGTGATTTAATCACTGTTTATGAACAAATATTACAGCGACTGGAGCGAAGAGTATGAGAAAAGTAACGGTTTATATCACATTAAAGCAAGGTGTACTAGATCCACAAGGAAAAGCGATTCAAGAATCATTAAACTCACTGGGGTATAAAGAGGTTGAGGAAGCACGCGTAGGAAAGTACATTGAGATGAAAATAGAAGATGGTCCTAAACTAGAGGACCGGGTAAAAGAAATGTGTGATAAACTCTTAGCCAATCCAGTAATCGAGGATTACCATTTTGAAATTGGGGAGGCTGTACACTCGTGAAATTTGCTGTAATTGTTTTCCCAGGTTCCAATTGTGACCGAGACATGTATCATGCGGTAAAAGAAGTACTTGGTGCAGAAGCAGATCTAGTTTGGTACCAAAATAGTGATTTACAGGATTATGATGGTATTTTACTTCCGGGAGGATTTTCTTACGGTGACTATCTCCGTTCAGGTGCTGTTGCAGCAACATCGGATGTCATGAACCAAGTAAGGGAGCATGCCGCGAAGGGAAAGCCAGTACTAGGTGTTTGTAATGGATTTCAAATTTTAACAGAATCTGGCCTACTTCCAGGGGCTTTAATGCGAAATAAACGACTATCCTTTATGTGCCACCAGGAAGAACTAATCGTTGAAAATAACGAAACCATCTTTACTAGTGGCTATGAGAAAGGCGAGGTAGTCCGCTTCCCGATTGCTCATGGTGAGGGGAACTATTTCTGTGATGATGAAACACTTACAGAGCTAAAAGCGAATAATCAAATCGTATTCACCTATAAACAGAATCCCAACGGCTCTGTAGAAGATATTGCAGGCATTGTGAACAAAGAAGGAAATGTATTAGGCATGATGCCACACCCAGAGCGTGCAGTGGAAGCACTTCTAGGTAGTGATGATGGGTTAAAGCTATTCCAATCAATGGTGAAAAAATGGAGGGAGTCCTATTATGTTACAAACGCATGAGATCAGCCCAGAGCAAATTGAACGAGATAAGCTTTATGAGGAAATGGGACTCAGCAGTTCAGAATTTGAAATGGTCAAAAAAATCTTAGGTCGTCTACCGAACTTTACGGAAACGGGGATTTTCTCGGTCATGTGGTCAGAGCATTGTAGCTATAAGACGTCTAAACCTCTATTAAAGAAGTTTCCGACAAAAGCGCCACATGTGTTACAAGGCCCAGGTGAAGGGGCTGGAATAATCGATATTGGCGACAATCAAGCCGTTGTATTCAAGATTGAAAGCCATAATCATCCGTCTGCCGTAGAACCATATCAAGGGGCAGCTACTGGAGTTGGTGGAATTATCCGTGATGTATTTTCCATGGGTGCTCGTCCAATTGCATTGATGAACTCGCTCCGATTTGGAAATTTAAAAACGGATCGAGTGAAATACTTATTCTCAGAGGTTGTGAATGGGATTGCTGGTTATGGGAATTGTGTTGGTATTCCAACAGTTGGAGGAGAAGTACAGTTTGATGACTCCTATGAAGATAATCCATTAGTCAATGCGATGTGTATTGGCCTCATTAATCATGAGGATATTCAAAAAGGGATTGCTGCTGGTATTGGCAATACGGTTCTATATGCTGGTGCTCCTACCGGGCGTGATGGTATTCATGGGGCAACATTTGCTTCGGATGATTTAGCAGAAGACGCAGCGAAAGATCGTCCAGCCGTCCAAGTTGGTGACCCATTTATGGAAAAACTATTAATAGAAGCTTGCTTAGAGGTGATCCATTCCGATGCGCTTGTTGGTATGCAGGATATGGGGGCAGCTGGTTTAACCTCTTCAGCAAGTGAAATGGCAAGTAAAGCTGGTACTGGAATGGAAATGGATTTAGATTTAGTTCCACAACGTGAGCGAAACATGACTGCTTATGAATTAATGCTTTCGGAATCCCAAGAGCGTATGTTATTGGTTGTCAAAAAAGGTAGAGAGCAAGAAATCATTGATGTGTTTACACGATATGGTCTGAAAGCAGTAGCGGTAGGGCAAGTTATCGAGGAAAAGGTATTTCGAATTAAACAGCATGGTGAAGTACAAGCAGAAATCCCTGTTGATGCATTAGCAGAGGAAGCACCTGTTTATCATTTACCTGCTCAGGAGGCTCGTTATTACCAAGAGTTTCAGAAGATTGGCAATCATGTACCAATCATTGATGACCATGGGGCGGTATTGAAGCAATTATTACAGCAACCAACCATTGCAAGTAAAGAATGGGTTTATGATCAATATGATTCGATGGTACAAACAAATACTGTGACAGGACCAGGCTCCGATGCTGCCGTTGTGCGAATTAAAGGTACGGATAAATCATTAGCGATTACAACAGATTGTAATTCCCGTTATATCTATTTAGATCCAGAAACTGGTGGGAAGATTGCTGTAGCTGAAGCGGCACGTAATATTATTTGTTCGGGTGCTAGACCACTTGGCTTAACAGACGGATTAAACTATGGTAACCCAACAAATCCAGAAGTATTTTGGCAAATGGAAAAAAGCGTAGAAGGTATAAGTGATGCTTGTGAAAAATTAGGTACACCAGTAATTAGTGGGAATGTTTCTTTATATAACCAGTCTAAAGGGAAAGCGATTTTCCCAACACCAATTGTAGGAATGGTCGGCTTACATGAGTCACTAGAACATATTACACCAAGCTTTTTCCAACAATCCGGTGATGCCATTTATGTCATTGGGGAAAGTAAGCCGGAATTTGGTGGTAGTGAATTGCAAAACCTTCTAAACGGGGCATATGAAGGGAAAGCACCAGAAATCAATTTAGATATCGAAGCTAAACGTCAAGCCCAGTTACTCGAAGCAATCCAAAGCGGCTTAGTTGTTTCAGCACATGATCTTGCTGAAGGTGGACTTGGTGTTGCACTTAGTGAGTGTTTATTCTATGACACGTCATTAGGTGCTGATATCCAAGTGAGTGGTGATGTGACAGTAGAACTATTTAGTGAGACACAATCTCGTTTTATCGTAAGTGTGAGACCTGAGCAACAGGAAGTGTTTGAACAAGTAGTGGAGGATGCAGTACAAATAGGTCTCGTCACATCAGATGGTCAATTAACAGTTCGGAGCAAAGATGGTGACGTATTATCCGAAAGTGTTCATGAGTTATACCGTCTTTGGAAAGGAGCAATTCCATGCTTGCTGAAATAAGAGGCTTAAATGAAGAGTGTGGTGTCTTTGGCATTTGGGGTCATGATAAGGCGGCGGAATTAACATATTATGGACTTCATGCTTTACAGCATCGTGGCCAGGAAGGTGCAGGTGTCGTCACAACAAATGGGTTAGAATTAAAGCTTCATAAAGGGCAAGGACTAGTCAATGATGTATTCAAGCGAGTTGATTTCTCCAAGCTTAGTGGCCATGCTGCAATCGGGCATGTCCGTTACGCAACCCAAGGGGAAAGATCAATTGATAATGTCCAACCATTGCTTTTTCGTTCGCAAACGGGAAGTATGGCGCTTGCTCATAATGGAAATATCATGAACGCATATGAGCTCCGTGGTGAATTAGAGTCTGCGGGCAGTATTTTACAAACCTCTTCTGATACAGAAGTACTTGCTCATTTATTGAAGCGAAATGGCAATATGGATACCGTTTCCGGATTAAAGGATGCTCTTGGTCAATTAGTTGGCGCCTATGCTTTTATCATTCTCTCGGAAACTCGCATGCATGTAGCGTTAGATCCAAAAGGGTTACGTCCATTATCGATCGGTAGATTAGGAGATGCATATGTCGTAGCATCTGAGACTTCCGCGTTTGATATTATTGGTGCGACCTACGAACGTGACGTTTTACCAGGTGAGTTAATTACGATTTCCGATGATGGATTAGAGTCTACACGCTTTGCTCTACCAGAAAAGCGGGCATTATGTGCGATGGAGTATGTTTATTTTTCCCGCCCAGATAGTAATTTAAATGAGGTCAATGTCCATGCATCACGTAAGCGTATGGGGATTGAATTAGCTAAGGAAGCTCCTGTTGAAGCAGATGTGGTAACAGGTGTACCGGATTCTAGTATTTCTGCGGCGATTGGCTATGCAGAACAAACAGGTATTCCATACGAAATTGGCTTAATTAAAAATCGATATACTGGGAGAACGTTCATCCAGCCTTCCCAGGAACTTCGCGAGCAAGGGGTTAAAATGAAGCTTTCTCCTGTACGTGCAATTGTGGAAGGTAAGCGTGTCATTATGATTGATGATTCTATCGTTCGAGGTACAACATGCAAGCGAATCGTCCGCATGTTGAAGGAAGCTGGTGCGAAAGAGGTTCATGTGAGAATTGCATCTCCTTCTATTACAAACCCTTGCTATTACGGAATTGACATGTCTACGAAAGAGGAACTAATTGCAGCAAATTATTCGATTGATAAAATTTGCGAAATCATTGGTGCAGATAGTTTAGCTTATCTTTCTAGTGAAGGTTTAGAACGAGCAATCGTTTCAGATGATTCGATAGATCAAGGTGTCTGTATGGCATGTATGACTGGACAGTACCCAGTAACGAAGAATGGTCAATTAGAAATTTCCTATACGAAGTGTTAAGGAGCGTGACAACGTGTCGAATGTATATAAGGCAGCAGGTGTCGATGTAGAAGCGGGCTATGAAGCGGTTGAACGAATGAAAAAGCATATTGCTAAAACAACAAGACCAGAAGTACTTGGCGGAATTGGTTCTTTTGCCGGATTATTTGAACTAACATCTTTTTCGTATAAAGAGCCTGTCTTAGTATCTGGGACAGATGGAGTTGGAACTAAATTAAAGCTAGCCTTTGAATTGGATAAACACGATACAGTTGGCATCGATTTAGTTGCTATGTGTGTCAATGATATCGTTGCTCAAGGTGCAGCCCCCTTGTTTTTCCTTGATTATATTGCATGTGGAAAAAACGATCCTGCACGAATAGAACAAATTGTTTCCGGAATAGCAGAAGGCTGTGCTAATGCACAAGCGGCATTAATAGGTGGCGAAACAGCGGAAATGCCAGGAATGTACGAGGAAAATGAATATGATTTAGCTGGATTTGTTGTTGGAATTGCTGAAAAGTCAGCACTAGTTACCGGAGAACAAATTCAAGCAGGTGACATCATTATCGGTCTACCCTCCAGTGGGATACATTCGAATGGTTATTCCTTAGTCCGGAAACTAGTTAATGGCTTAGACTTAACGGAGACTCCCGTTGGATTATCCAAGCCACTAGGTGAGTGGTTGATGGAACCAACTAAGATCTATACAAAGCAGATTAACAGTGTCATGAAGGAAGTTTCTATAAAAGGCATTTCACACATAACTGGTGGTGGATTTTATGAAAACATTCCAAGAATGCTACCGGCAGGACTAGGTGTAGATTTAGTTTATGGAAACTGGGAGATACCAGAAATATTTCCATTCCTACAAGAAAGAGGGAACATGACGCTTGATGATATGTTTGGCGTATTCAACATGGGAATTGGCATGGCAATCGTAGTAGCCAAACAAGACGCAGAGCAAGCCCTACATGCCCTAGCGGAGGCAGGCGAGCATGCTACAATAATTGGTCAAGTAGGGACAAACGAAGGAGTACACTTCCGTTATGAGTAAAATAAAAGCAGCCGTATTTGCTTCTGGTACAGGTAGTAATTTTGAAGCCATCATGAAAGCGGAGATTGTAGCTTGTGAAATTGTCTTACTAGTTTGTGACAAACCAGGAGCCAAAGTCATTGAAAAAGCGGAGCGGTTAGGTGTACAAACGTTTGTTTTAAATCCTAAAAACTACCCGTCTAAAGTCGAATATGAGTCGGAAGTGCTGCGCGCTCTACGTAAGCATAAAGTGGAATGGGTATTTCTTGCAGGCTATATGCGATTAATTGGTCCGACTCTACTAGAAGCATACGAAGGGAAAATATTAAATATCCACCCATCCCTTTTACCAGCTTTTCCCGGTAAAAATGCCATAGGTCAAGCATTTCAAGCTGGCGCCAAAGTTACAGGTGTTACCGTCCACTTCGTTGATGAAGGAATGGATACAGGCCCAGTTATCGCACAAGAACAAGTCCCTATTTTACCAGAGGATACAGAAGACACATTAAAGAACCGGATACAGCAAGTCGAGCATGTGCTGTATCCAAGGGTGATTAATCAGGTGGTAGCAGATAGCCGGTAATGTAGATGTGATGTGGTGCGGTGGATGGGCTTGGAATTGGGGTAGATGTGACCGAGTGAGAGTGGGATGAGCCTTAAAACGGAGTACATGCGCCCAAGTGAGAGTGAGATGCGCCTGAAGATGGAGCAGATGAGCCTGAGTGGGAGTAGGATGAGCCCGAAACTGGGGTAAATGAGCCCGAGTGGGAGTAGGATGAGCCCGAACCTGGGGTAAATGAGCCCAAGTGGGAGTATGATGGCCCCGAACCTGGAGCACATGAGCCCAAGTGGGAGAGAGATGATCTCAAACCCGGAGCACATGAGCCCAAGTGTGAGAGAGATGAGCCCGAACCCGGAGTACATGAGCCCAAGAGGGAGAGAGATGGGCCCAAACCCGGAGTACATGAGCCCAAGAGGGAGAGAGATGAGCCCAAACCCGGAGTACATGAGCCCAAGAGGGAGAGAGATGAGCCCGAACCCGGAGTACATGAGCCCAAGAGAGAGAGATGGTCCCAACCCCGAAACAAATGGGCCCAAGAGGGAGAGAGATGAGCCCGAACACGGGGTACATGCGCCCAAGTGTGAGAGAGATGCGCCCAAACCCGGAGCACATGCACCCAAGCAGAAGGAAGATGCGCCCATGTGAAAAAGAGACGCCCCCACCCCCGAAGCAAATAAGCCCGATCCGATAAAAGATACACCAAAAACGAAAGAACATGTTACCTAAAAGAAGAAAGTACACACGATAGAAGCAAGGAGTGTAACTATGAAAAAGCGTGCATTAATTAGTGTTTCAGATAAACAGAAGATTGTAGAGTTTGCTCAAGGGTTAGTTGAACTGGATTATGAGATTATTTCAACTGGTGGTACATTAAAGACATTACAAAATGCTGGTGTGCCTGCGATTTCCATTGATCAGGTTACTGGTTTTCCAGAAATTATGGATGGTCGTCTGAAGACGCTTCATCCTAAGGTTCATGGTGGATTATTAGGTAAGCGCTCGAATCCGGATCATTTGCAACAAATGGAAGCGAATGAGATAGAGCCAATAGATGTTGTGGTCGTTAATCTGTATCCTTTCAAACAAACGCTTGTTTCAGAAGGCGTTACAAAGGAAGAAATTATAGAGAATATTGATATTGGTGGTCCAACTATGTTACGTTCTGCAGCGAAGAATTTTGAGGACGTCTTAGTTGTGGTAGATCCGGAAGATTATACCCCCATTTTAGAAGGGATTAAGGATGCTTCTATTAATCTGGAATTCCGTCAAAAGCTTGCAGCTAAAGTATTCCGCCACACGACAAACTATGATGCAATCATTGCTAATTACTTTTTAACACAAACTGGTGAGAAATTCCCAGAGACCTACACTGTTACATATGAAAAAGTTCAATCCCTACGATATGGGGAAAATCCACATCAAGATGCTGCATTTTATAAAAATCCAATTCAAAACGGGATGAGTTTGGCCACAGCTAAGCAATTACATGGTAAGGAGCTTTCCTATAACAATATCCAAGATGCAAATGCTGCCGTGGAAATATTAACAGAATATGATTTACCAGCAGCAGTTGCTGTAAAACATATGAATCCTTGTGGAATTGGGGTGGCTGAATCAATTGCAGAAGCGTTCCAACTGGCATTTGATGCTGACCCAATCTCAATTTTTGGTGGAATTGTTGCATTGAATAGAGAAGTAGACGCTCAAACTGCTGAGAAATTAAGTGAGATTTTTCTTGAAATCGTCATTGCTCCGAGCTTCTCGGAAAAAGCGCTAGAAATCTTAACGCAAAAGAAAAATATTCGTCTATTAACAATGGAAATGGCTCAGAAGGATGAGAGCTTTAAGCTAACAACAGTTGATGGCGGTGTCCTAATTCAAAATAAAGATATTGGTAGTGTAGACGAAGGAAGCGTTGAAGTTGTAACCGATAGAGCGCCAACGGAGGAAGAACTACAAAATCTCCTTTTTGCTTGGAAAGCAGTTAAACACGTAAAATCAAACGCAATTGTTTTAGCAAAAGATAATCAAACAATTGGTGTTGGGGCAGGACAAATGAACCGGGTTGGAGCTGCACGTATTGCGATCGAGCAAGCTGGAGATAAGGCGGTTGGATCAGTGTTAGCATCGGATGCCTTTTTCCCAATGCCTGATACTGTAGAAGAAGCAATCAAGGCAGGAGTAACCGCCATTATCCAACCAGGTGGTTCTAAACGCGATCAAGATTCCATTGATGTATGTAACGAACATGGTATTGCAATGGTATACACAGGTATGCGTCATTTCAAACATTAAAGAGGGGGCCGGGTGATGAACGTTCTTGTAATAGGCCGTGGTGGTCGTGAGCATAGTATCGTAATGAAGCTTTCAGAAAGTAAATTAATAGATAAGTTATTTGTTGCACCTGGTAATGCAGGGATGGAAAATGTGGCAACCTGTGTTCCAATAGAAGAAACCGAAACTATGAAACTGATTCATTTTGCAAAAGAGCATAGTATTGAGCTTACGATAGTAGGTCCGGAAAATCCGTTATTAGATGGAATCGCTAATGAATTTCTAGCGGAAGGCTTACGCGTCTTTGCCCCTACGAGAGAGGCTGCATTAATTGAAGGAAGTAAAAGCTTTGCAAAGGAAATCATGAAGAAATATCAGATCCCAACGGCGAGCTATGAAACATTTACAGATGCAGAAAAAGCAAAAGCATATGTAATTGAACAGGGTGCGCCAATTGTTGTTAAGGCGGACGGATTAGCAGCTGGAAAGGGTGTAGTCGTTGCTGAAACTACCAAGCAAGCCATTCAAGCAATTGATGATATGCTAGTGTCGAAGGCGTTCTCTGAAGCTGGTGCTAAGGTTGTAGTGGAAGAATTTTTGATGGGAAATGAATTTTCTTTAATGGCATTTGTCCATGGAGAAAAAGTATATCCGATGATTCCGGCTAGAGATCATAAGCGTGCATTCGACCATGATGAAGGTCCGAATACTGGTGGGATGGGTGCATATGCCCCAGTTCCGGATATAACAGAAGAAGCTATCAACTATGCTACAAAAGAGATTCTTCAAAAGGCTGCAAGTGGGTTAGTTGCAGAAGGCCGTTCTTTCACTGGAATATTATATGCTGGTCTTATTATGACGGCTGAAGGTCCAAAGGTTATTGAATTTAATGCTAGATTTGGTGATCCAGAGACACAAGTAGTATTACCATTATTGAAAAATGATTTGATACAGGTATTGGTAGATGTTTTAAATGATGAACCCCCACAGCTAGAATGGGAAAAACAGTCCTGTTTAGGTGTGGTGCTAGCATCTGATGGCTATCCAGGTTCCTATCAAAAAGGTGTACTACTACCTAATTTAGATGGGGAGTCTTTTATTGTCTATGCTGGTGTCGATAAAACGGAAAACGGCTTTGTCTCAAACGGAGGCAGAGTACTGTTAGTTGGCGCTAAAAGTACTACTTTAGAGAATGCGGGAAAATTAGTATATGAAAGCTTACCGGCAAATAAAGATTTAGAAGGATTTTTCTATCGTACAGATATAGGGGAAATGAAAGAAGACGCTCTTTCGTAAGAGTGTCTTCTTTGTCTTCCGTTTAAAATATGGATTGAAAGCACATGAATGGGCCAGCTTGAAATTCAGTTTAATTGAAAGCTTGAAAGGTTCCGTTGTTCAATTAAAATTATAGTTTAATTGAACAATAGAACGACTCAATCGATAAACTAGGCCGCTAAATCCTCCCAAATAAACAATAGACTAGCCCAATCGATTCCCCAAGTCCGCTATCCCCTCCCAAATGAACAACCCAATAACCCGACCCAAAATCCCAAGCCCCCCTCTAATCAATCAATAGACCAATCCACCTCCCTCACACCACCCCCCTTTTCCAATTTGTCACAAAATTTTCACTGTAATTCACAAGAACTTTACAGTAATAAAGCGTGAATTGTGATACAATTGGAAAAAGAATAAATTTGGAGAGTTGCCTATGTTAGAGAATGGACATTGGAGAAATTTTGAACTTCGTAAGCATGTGAAAGTAGTAGAAGGTAAGATAGCACCAACACTAGTACTAAAGAATGCTACTTATTTAAATATGTACTTAAATCAATGGTTAACAGCGAACATTTGGATCTATAATGAACGGATTATTTATGTTGGGGATAAGCTTCCTGAACAGGCAAAAGAAGTGGTGGATTGTAAGGGGAAATATGTAGTGCCTGGTTATATGGAACCACATGCTCATCCGTTTCAATTATATAATCCTGAAGTATTAGCGAAACATGCTGCAAAATTTGGAACAACTACATTAGTTAATGATAATTTATCATGGCTTTTTTTGTTAGAAAAAAAGAAAGCGTTTTCTATCTTGCGTGATTTTGATAAGCTACCAGTTTCTATGTATTGGTGGAGTAGATTTGACCCCCAAACAGCTATGTTAGAAGAAGACCAACTATTCAATACTGAAGATATGCTAGATTGGTTGAATCACCCATCGGTCCTACAGGGCGGGGAACTGACTGGGTGGCCAAGTCTGTTAAATGGTGATGATCGATTATTATATTGGATTCAAGAAATGAAGCGAAAAGGAAAGCGTGTAGAGGGGCATCTTCCGGGTGCGTCTGAGAATACGTTAACTAAGATGAAGCTTCTTGGAATTTCGGCAGATCATGAATCTATTTCTGGTGAGGATGTAATAAACCGCCTGAAGCTAGGCTATCAGGTGGGCTTACGTTATTCTTCAATTCGACCAGATCTTCCGCAACTTTTAGAGGAAATAATCAATGCGGGATTAACGAGCTTCGAACAGTTAACGATGACAACAGATGGGGCAACGCCAGGATTCTATGAGAATGGATTAATGAATGTTTGTATTGAAATTGCCATCCAACAGGGGGTGCCTATTGAAGATGCTTATCGAATGGCATCCTTCAATGTGGCGAAGCACTTCCATTTGGAAGAGCAGTTAGGATGTATAGCGCCGGGGCGAATTGCTAATATTAATATATTACAAGCAAAGGATATTCCACACCCAGAGAGTGTACTAGCGAAGGGGAAATGGATTGTCAGGGAAAATGTAGAGCAAGAATTACCTTCTTATATTAATTGGGAGAAATATAAAATAAAACCACTTCAGTTTGAGTGGGATATGGACTTACGGGACTTACAGTTTTCGATACCAATCGGACTAGATATGATTAATGATGTTATCATCAAACCATACCCTATTCAAACTGATATTACGGTAAATGAATTACCAGAATATCGTGATGATGCTTTCTTGTTGTTATTGGATAAGAAAGGGCAGTGGCGGGTCAATACTACGATACGAGGTTTTACGAAGAGCCTAGGAGGATTGGTTAGTTCATTTTCTCAAACAGGAGATTTAATTTTTATTGGAAAAAATAAACAGGATATGTTACTTGCATGGAAACGGCTAAAGGAATTAGGTGGCGGGATTGTTCTTGTGCAAGAAGGCAAAGTAGTAGCAGAGCTTCCTTTATTATTAGGAGGGAGGATGTTTGCTGGTAGTATGGATGATTTAATCGAAAAGGAGAAGGAGTTAAAAGCTAAACTTCTTGAATTCGGATATCAATTTCATGATCCGATATACAGTATTCTATTTTTATCCTCTACTCATTTGCCATACATTCGTATTACCCAAGAAGGGATTATGGATATTAAGAAACGTGAAGTACTCTTCCCAGCAACCATGCGATAGCATATAATGGTACTAAGTACTATTATAGGTAGAACAGACTATATAAAAGGTGTTGGGAATATGAAGAAATTGTTTTTACTAGTACTTTTTAGTATTAGTATTCTATTAGTGGCATGTAATGATGATTCAGATAAATCTCAGACAGAAGAACAGCCTGAGGAGAATACGGAAGTGTCCGTAACCGAACCAGGAGAGTCCGAGAAGCATTATGTTAATAAGTTTCCATTAACAGGGATTGCGACTAATGACAGTGTGGATCATCGTATAGTTGGTGTTATGGTGAATAATCATACGAAGGCCCGTCCACAATCAGGGCTTTCACAGGCGGATGTTGTATTTGAGATTCTTGCTGAGGGCATGATTACACGATTTCTAGCACTATTCCATAGTGAACAGCCAGAAGTGGTTGGTCCCGTACGGAGTGCACGTGAATATTATTTCGACCTTGCAAATCGATATGGTGCATTATATATTTATCATGGTGCGGCAGAATTTGTAAATGATATGCTAGATAATCGTGGTATCGATCATCTTGATGGAGCAAATTATGATAATGATGGTAAATTATTTAAGAGGGAATCATTCCGTGTAGCACCACATAATTCCTATTTGTTATTTCATAATGTGTATCAAGTAGCAGCTCAAAATGGTTTTGCGGTAACTGCCGAGAACGAATCCTTGCCATTTTTAACCGAAGAGGAAGTAGATTTAATACATGGAGAAGCTGCACATGAGGTAGAAATCGTCTACTCTAATAATCCGATGGAAATCGTGGAGTATAAATATGATGCGACGACCGAGAAATACACTCGCTTTAATGATAGAGAGATGACAGTAGAGTTAAATACGAATGAGCCAATACAAGTGGATAATGTCTTTATTGTGGAAACACATCATGAAGTAATAGATGATGCAGGACGCAGGGATATTGATTTCTATTCAGGCGGAGATGCTTATCTCATTCAAAAAGGAAAAGTCCAACAGCTTAAATGGGAAAATCGAAATGGAAAGATAGTGCCAGTTAAAGATGGCGAAGTGGTGGGCTTTGTACCAGGTAAAACATGGATTAATGTAGTTCCTACTAGCCCAGGTATGGAGAGTTCCGTTACGATACTTTCGAGTAGGGAATAGGGGGTAACAATATGCAAATTGATAAATTACGTGGGGAAGCTCTCGATAATTTATTTGACGCAATTTTATCATTGAAGGATCGAGAAGAATGTTATCAATTCTTTGATGATATTGCAACGATGGGAGAGATTCAATCCCTAGCTCAACGACTCCAGGTTGCCAAAATGCTTACCGAGGGTTATACGTACAAAACGATTGAAAAAGAAACAAAAGCATCAACAGCCACCATCTCAAGAGTAAGACGATGTATTGATTATGGTAGTGATGGCTATAAGCTGGTGCTAGAACGGACGATGGAAAAAGAATAAGCAGAGTGAAATGTACTAGTCTGTATTCTAAAAACGAATGCAGACTTTTTCACTTTAGTTAGGATAACCTTCCTCATAATATGGTTGAATAGGAAAATACTAAAGCAAAAGCGTGTTTCCTACTAGATTTAGCAAGATCATACGCGAGGTATGATACAATCAAGAAATCTAAAGAAAAAATACATACAGATTGGATTGGAATAAATGGCAGATACGGTTCATTTAAAGATAAAGCCTAAATTTATAAAGAAGTATCGGAGCGGATTTCCGCTTATAGTATCAGAAGCAATTAGCAATCTAAAGGATTTAAAAGAGGAAGGCACCATCGTCAAATTGGTCGACGAGAACAATCGGTTTATTGCTAAAGGCTATTATGGAAAACAGAACAAAGGATATGGCTGGGTTCTAAGTAAACAAGAGCATGAGAAATTTGATATGCATTTCTTTAAAAACAAAATAACCTCAGCGATTTATAAAAGAAAAAACTTATTTTCCGATGAAGATACTACTGCTTTTCGAGTTTTTAATGGAGAAGGCGATGGTGTAGGTGGAATTACGATTGATTATTTTAACGGGTACTATTTAATTAATTGGTATAGCAAAGGTATCTACCAATTCCGAAATGCTATTATCGAAGCATTAAAAGACGCTGTTGACTATACGGGAATCTATCAGAAAAAACGGTTCGATGCTAAAGGACAATACATGGAAGATGATGATTTTGTTAGTGGTGAGCGTGGAGAGTTCCCGATCATCGTAAAAGAAAACGGTGTTAACTTTGCAGTTTATCTCAATGAAGGTGCAATGGTAGGTGTATTTTTAGATCAACGTGAGGTAAGGAAAACAATCCGCGATAAATATGCCAATGGAACGAATATGTTAAATACATTCTCTTATACAGGGGCATTTTCTGTGTTTGCCGCATTAGGAGGAGCTACTAAAACGACAAGTGTTGACTTAGCCAACCGTAGTAAGCCCAAAACGATAGAACAATTCAGCTTAAATGGAATTGATTATGAAGCGCAGGATATTATCGTCGAGGATGTATTTCAGTATTTTAAATATGCTGGTAGGAAGCAATTATTGTTTGATTTAGTAGTTTTAGACCCACCAAGCTTTGCTAGGTCTAAAAAGAATGTGTTTAGTGCAGATAAGCATTATAAAGATCTTCTGAAAGAAGCAATTGCGATAACAGAAGATAATGGGGTCATCGTCGCCTCTACGAATAGTAGTGCATTTGGTATGAATAAGTTCAAAGGGTTTATCCAAAAAGCCTTTCAAGAAACAGGGTTTCGCTTTAAAATAGTGGAGGAATTTTCACTACCAGAAGATTTCCGTACTATAAAAGAATATCCAGAAGGTAATTATTTGAAGGTAGTGTTTGTGAAGAAGATCAAGTAGGAAAAACCTTCTAAGTTAGCATCATGTTAAACTTAGAGGGTTTTTCCTTTGCTGAGAAGGGATTGTACATCATCTGAAACACTTCAGCTCAGTTCATTTATTACACCAAAAAAACTTATCAAATCATTCAGGTGATAGTCTTTTTTTTGCTATAATAAACTAATGGAAAGATAGAGATAAACGATATGATTATTATCTTATGATTAAGCTGCTACAAGGCGTGATAGATAAAGTTTGTAATAATGGAGGATTAGACCTTTGTATACCAATATGAAAGAATGGAAGCATGTATTTAAGCTAGACCCCGCGAAGGAAATTGATGATGAGGATTTAGAGCTCATTTGCGAATCTGGTACAGACGCAATTATTGTAGGCGGAACAGATAATGTAACCCTTGACGGGGTGTTGGATTTATTATCCAGTATACGCCGGTACACGGTTCCTGTTATCTTAGAAATCTCGACGATGGAGGCTATTACTCCAGGATTTGATTATTACTATATTCCAATGGTTATGAATAGTACCGAGAAAAAATGGATGATGGATATTCAGCATGAAGCCATTAAAGAATATAAAGATATCATGAATTGGGATGAGATCTTTGTAGAAGGATACTGCATCTTAAATGAAGAGGCAAAAGCCTTCCAGCATGCCAACTGTAAGTTACCGAGTGATGAAGATGTGGTAGCCTACGCATATATGGCGGAGAACGTGTTTCATCTTCCTATATTCTATATAGAATATAGTGGAAAATACGGAAATCCAGAGTTATTGCAGAAGGTACGTGGAGAGTTAACGAATACACTTCTTTTCTATGGAGGCGGAATAGAAACGCCAGAACAAGCAAGAGAAATGAAGGATCATGCAGATGTAATTGTTGTTGGCAATAGCATCTACACAAATTTGAAGGAAGCTTTAAAAACAGTTTACGCAGTAAAAAGTAACTAATAAGTACTATCTATTGAATTTCTGGAAGTATACAAGCCATGGTGGTTAGAAGGAATAGGGATAGGACGTTAACTTGCCAAAGATTTTGAAGGAAGGTGTTTTAACATGAGTCGTGCAATCGATGACTTAATCAAAGGTTTAAACAAACAGCAACAAGAAGCTGTAAGACATACAGAAGGACCATTATTAATTATGGCCGGTGCTGGTAGTGGAAAGACTCGTGTGCTAACACACCGAATAGCATTTTTAATGGAAGAAAAAGGTGTTTCACCACGTAACATTCTGGCCATTACATTCACGAATAAAGCTGCCCGTGAAATGAAAGACCGTGTTAGTAAACTAGTAGGACCAGAGGCAATCGATATGTGGGTGTCTACTTTCCACTCGATGTGTGTACGAATTTTACGACGAGATATTGATCGGATTGGCTTTAGTCGTAATTTTACAATATTAGATAGTAGTGACCAGTTATCTGTCATCAAACAAGTATTAAAAGAATTGAACATAGATACGAAGCAGTTTGAACCACGTGCTATGCAAGGACAAATTAGTAGTGCGAAGAATGAACTAATTACGGCAGAAGAATTCTCGAATAAAGCAAGTAATTTCTATGATAGACAGGTTGCGCGAGTATATGAAGGTTATGAAAAAGTACTACGTAAAAACCAGTCACTAGATTTTGATGATTTAATTATGCAGACGATTCATTTGTTCAAGCGTGTACCAGAAGTATTGGAATATTATCAGCGGAGATTTCAATACATTCACGTAGATGAGTACCAAGATACGAACCATGCGCAATATACACTTGTCAAACAACTAGCTAATCGATTCCAAAATATATGTGTGGTTGGGGATTCTGACCAGTCTATATATCGTTGGCGTGGTGCGGATATTTCGAATATCCTTACCTTTGAAAAGGACTACCCACTTGCAAAAACTGTATTCCTCGAGCAAAATTATCGTTCTACAAAATCAATTCTAGAAGCAGCAAATAAAGTCATAGCAAACAATCCAGGACGTAAGCCTAAAAATCTTTGGACAGAAAATCCTGATGGACAGAAAATCAATTATTATCAAGGTGCCACTGAACAGGATGAAGCTTTATTTGTTACAGATAAAATACGTGAGTTAGTTCGTGAAGAGGGCTACTCACCAAATGATATTGCGATTCTTTACCGTACCAATGCGCAATCTCGTGCGGTTGAGGATACCTTAATGAAGTCTGGCGTATCGTACCAGATGGTTGGTGGCATGCGATTCTATGACCGTAAAGAGATTAAAGATATGATCGCTTACTTGAGGTTAATTACTAACCCAGATGATGATCTCAGTTTTGAACGTGTCGTAAACGAGCCGAAGCGTGGAATTGGGAAAACATCTATCGACCGGTTACGAGCATACGCTGCAGAAAATGGCATGTCCTTCTATCAAGCGGTGGAAGTGGTTGATTTTACCGGTGTGACCAAAAAGGCTGCACAGGCACTTGCAGAGTTCGGAACTCTTATCAAAACCTTAAATCAACAACAAGAATTTTTAACCGCAACCGATATGGTACAGCAAGTGTTAGAACGATCTGGTTATGAAGAAATGCTGAAAAATGAACGTTCCATTGAATCCCAGAGCCGACTGGAGAACTTAGAGGAATTTATGACGGTTACAAAGGACTTTGAGGAGGCAAGTGAGGATAAGACATTAATAGCCTTCTTAACCGATTTAGCGTTAATTGCTGATATTGACAGGGTGGATGAGGAAGACCCTGATAACGAGGAAAAAGTAACCTTAATGACGCTTCATGCTGCTAAAGGACTAGAGTTTCCAGTAGTATTCTTAATCGGGATGGAAGAAAACGTCTTTCCACATAGTCGTGCGATGTTCGACAATGAAGAAATGGAAGAAGAACGCAGGCTTGCCTATGTAGGGATTACACGAGCAGAGAAGCAATTATTCTTAACCAATGCTAAAATGCGTACACTTTATGGCCGTACGAATATGAACCCGGTTAGTCGATTTATCAATGAAATTCCAGAAGAGCTAATCGACGGATTAGAGCAGATGAGGCAATCTATGTTTGGTTCTAGCTCGTTTGGTAATGATTTTAATAAGCAGGAAAGATCGCCATTTGGTAATCCGTCTAGAACGAGACCGACACCTGGCCAGCCGTTAGGACAAGCGCAACCGAAGCGTAAGGCAGAACGGATTCAATCCACCACCGGTGCTGAATCGGAAACTTGGAAGCCCGGGGATAAGGCATCACATAAGAAGTGGGGCGTTGGTACCGTTGTAAAGGTTCAAGGTGAAGGAGATAAGATGGAACTGGATGTTGCCTTCCCAGCACCGACAGGTATTAAACGATTACTAGCAAAATTTGCACCAATTACGAAAGAACAATAGGGAGGTGCTTGTGGAAATGGATAAGGCCACGGCACAGGAAAAAATAGAGTCCTTAAAAAATTTATTAAATCAATATGCACATGAATATTATGTGTTAGATAATCCCTCTATTGAGGATTCAGAATATGACAAAATGTTAGCTGAGCTCCAAGCGCTAGAAGCGGAATTTCCGGAATTCATAACAAGTGACTCTCCTACCCAACGAGTTGGAGGAGAACCATTAGAAGGATTTCAAAAGGTACAGCATACTATTCCTATGCTTAGTCTTGGTAATGCATTTAACGAGCAAGATCTTCGTGATTTTGCTCGTCGTGCAAGCCAAGGAACCGATAAACCAATTTCCTTTGTTTGTGAGCTTAAAATAGATGGACTCGCTATTTCACTTACATATGAAGATGGTAAGTTTGTCCGAGGAGCGACGCGAGGAGATGGGACAACAGGGGAAGATATTACAACGAATCTCCGAACGATCAAAAGTATCCCACTTTCAATCAAGGAAAAACAAAAGATTGAAGTTCGCGGAGAGGCTTATATGCCACACAAATCGTTTCTAGCTCTCAATAAACAACGGGAGGAAGAAGGATTAGAATTATTTGCTAATCCGAGAAATGCAGCTGCAGGTTCGTTAAGGCAACTAGACCCGAAAATTGCTGCATCCCGTAATTTAGATGTGTTTTTATATGGGATTGGCGAGTGGGAAGCAGACCAGGTCTCCTCTCACAGTGAACGTCTAAAGCAGCTAAAAGAGCTTGGATTCCGAACCAATCCGGAATGGAAGAAATGTGACACGATTGAAGAAGTGTTAGCCTATGTAGCGTATTGGACAGCAGAACGCCCTAATCTACCATATGAAATTGATGGGATCGTTATCAAGGTGGATGATTTACAAATCCAGGAAGAGCTTGGGTTTACAGTCAAAAGTCCACGTTGGGCAATCGCTTATAAATTTCCAGCTGAAGAGGTTGTCACTCGACTAACAGATATTGAATTAAGTGTAGGTCGTACTGGTGTGGTAACACCGACAGCGATATTAGACCCGGTAAGAGTTGCAGGTACAACGGTTCAACGTGCCTCCTTACATAATGAGGACTTAATTCGAGCTAAAGATATCCGAATCGGTGACACAGTCGTAATCAAGAAGGCAGGGGACATCATTCCTGAGGTTGTTCGTGTTCTACCTGAGCAACGTACTGGAAGTGAACAACCATTTTATATGCCAGAGAAATGTCCTGCATGTGGTAGTGAATTAGTGCGATTAGAAGAAGAAGTTGCCTTACGCTGTATCAACCCTAATTGCCCTGCACAGCTTCAAGAAGGTCTAATTCATTTCGTATCAAGAAATGCCATGAACATTGATGGTCTAGGTGAAAAGGTCATTAACCAATTATTCCGTGAAGGATTAATTCATACAATTGCGGACCTTTATCGTCTAGAACGGGAAGAATTGCTTAAGCTTGAACGGATGGGTGAAAAATCTGTTGATAATCTATTAAGCGCTATTGAAGCCTCCAAAGCAAATTCCCTGGAGCGGTTATTATTTGGACTAGGAATTCGCTTTATCGGAGCTAAGGCAGCGAAAACGTTAGCAACAGAATTTGAAACGATGGATAAGTTACAGCAAGCAACATATGAGGAATTAATCGCTGTAGATGAAATTGGCGATAAGATGGCTGACTCTATAGTGCAATACTTTTCTGAAGAAAAAGTGACTGCTTTAATTAATGAATTAAAAGAGCTTCTAATAAATATGGAATATAAAGGGCCGAAACGAGTTGAAGTAAGTCTCGATTCAAATCCATTTGCTAGTAAAACGTTTGTATTAACTGGAAAAATGGAGCAAATGTCACGGCCAGAAGCGAAAGAGCGTATTGAAGCCTTGGGTGGTAAGGTGACTGGAAGTGTTAGTAAAAAAACAGATGTCCTAGTCGCTGGAGAAGACGCTGGTTCGAAATATGATAAAGCAGTTGAACTTGGGATTACGATTTGGAATGAGGAAGAATTTATTGATAGGCTGGAAGGCGAATAAGGAGGGATGGCACCTTGAAAAAAATAAGTATATTCCTATTAAGTATGCTTGTTCTGTTAACAAGTTGTATACCAGGCTTAAATGATAAGGACGATGAATTGCTACAAACGGAAGAACAACCAACGGGACAGCCTTCTATTGTACCAACCTATAAGCTTTCGGATGAAGAGTATAGCGTAGTTTTACCGTACAGAACGAGTAAAGCAAGAGGGGTTACTACACACCAAATGGCGGATAATCGTCTTGATATCGATGAATTGGAACAAGGGCTAATGAGGCATTCGAAGGAATATTTTGATCCGAGTCAATTTTATTTTGAAGAAGGTCAATATTTGGATAGTACAACCGTATATGAGTGGATTGATGAATTGAATCCACAAATTAAAACGAATGCAGAAGAGGAAGAATATCGAGAAAACCCGAGATATTTAACGCATATCCTAGAGCAAAACTTTATAAAGAGAAATGAAGATAAAACAGCGGAATTGGCAGGGTTGTCGATTGGTTTAGCGATGAAATCCCAGTACCGCTTTCAAATGGAAATAGGCGGACCATATTATTATGAACCGATTTCAGAGAAAGCAATGCTAGCAGAGGGTGAAAAGTTCGCTCAAACGATTTTAGAACGGATTAGAGAGATTGACGGTCTTCAAAATGTACCCATTATGTTTGCTATCTATCGCGAAGAGAAACAGGGTTCAGCAGTACCAGGGAACTTTGTTGCGAAAACGTATGTTAAAGAAGGCGATAGGAAGATTAATGATTGGGGAATGATTGATGAAGAATATGTTTTATTCCCATCTAGAGAAGCAGAAGACAAGTATTTTGATGATGCCCAAATTGTGAATTCATTTGGTAAAGATATAGCAGACTTTTTCCCGAATTATGTTGGATATATCGGTGAAGGATTTTATGTGAATGAACAATTGCAGAAGTTAACCATTGAAGTGCCAATTGAATTCAATGGGAAGGCAGAGATAGTCGGATTTGCGCAATATACGTATGGATTGGTTAAGGATGAGTTTCCAAATAACTATGATATCGAAATTAAAATAACCTCAAGTGATCGGTTAGAGGGCTATATTTATCGTGAAGCTGGAGAACAAAATCCAACTGTTCATATGTTCAATTAGTAAGATGTTTGAAGCAAAGCTGATATTACGTTAGAATAAGGGGTGGATATATTCCACTCCGTTTTCTGCGATATATTGTATATTAGACTCCTAAGATAGATTAATAAAACGGTAGGAATAAATTGGATTACAATATGGGAGGTTTTAATTTATGGTAGTACCTTACAAGCATGAGCCATTTTTGGACTTTACAGTTGAAGAGAATAAGCAACAAATGCTAGATGCAATTGCAAAGGTTGAAGCTGACCTAGGGAAAGAATATCCACTCATTATTGGTGGAGAGCGCATCTTTACAGAAGATAAGATTGTGTCCGTCAATCCGTCTAATAAAGAGGAAGTAATCGGGTATGTATCAAAAGCTAATCAAGAACTAGCAGAAAAAGCAATGAAAGTTGCTGATGAAAGATTCCAAAATTACTGGAGAATTTCTGATCCTAAGTTCCGTGCAGATATCTTGTTCCGTGCAGCTGCTATTGTTCGTCGTCGCAAGCATGAATTCAATGCACATCTTGTAAAAGAAGCTGGTAAGCCTTGGAAGGAAGCAGATGGTGAAACTGCAGAAGCCATCGACTTTTTAGAGTTTTATGGTCGTCAAATGCTTAAACTAAAAGATGGTATGCCAGTAAATAGCCGTCCTATCGAGCATAACCGTTTTGATTACATTCCATTAGGGGTAGGACTAGTTATTTCTCCTTGGAATTTCTCATTTGCAATTATGGCAGGAACTGCAGTTGCTGCGATGGTAACTGGTAATACAGTATTATTAAAACCAGCAAGTGTAACACCAGTAATTGCTTATAAATTTATGGAAGTACTTGAAGAAGCTGGTATGCCAGCAGGTATTATTAACTACATTCCTGGTCCTGGTAGTGAGGTAGGAGATTACTTAGTTAATCACCCACGTACGCGCTTTATTAGTTTCACAGGTTCACGTGAAGTTGGACTAAATATTTTTGAAAACGCAGCGAAAATTCAACCAGGTCAAATTTGGTTAAAACGTACTATCCTAGAAATGGGTGGTAAAGATACGATTGTGGTAGATAAAGAAGCTGATCTTGAACTAGCAGCTCAATCTATTGTACAATCTGCATTCGGCTTCTCAGGACAAAAATGTTCTGCATGCTCTCGAGCAGTCATTCATGAGGATGCATATGAGCAAGTCAAAGATCGTATTGTTGAATTAACAAAAAAATTAACTGTTGGTGATCCAACTGAAAATCTATACATGGGACCGGTTATTGACCAAGGTTCTTATGATAAGATTATGAAATACATTGAAATCGGTAAAGAAGAAGGGAATTTACTAGTTGGTGGTACTGGTGATGATTCTAAAGGCTGGTTTATTAACCCAACTGTAATTGCTGATCTTGATCCAAAAGCTCGTATCATGCAAGAAGAAATCTTTGGACCAGTTGTTGGTCTAACAAAAGCAAAAGATTTCACAGAAGCAATCGAGATTGCTAATAATACAGAATTTGGACTAACTGGTGCTGTAATCACGAATAATCGTGAGCATCTAGAACAAGCACGCAGAGACTTCCATGTTGGAAACTTATACTTCAACCGTGGATGTACTGCTGCAATCGTTGGTTACCAACCATTCGGTGGATTTAATATGTCAGGTACAGATTCAAAAGCAGGTGGCCCAGACTATCTAATCCAACACATGCAAGGTAAAACAACTTCTGAAATGTTATAATAATCATGAAGCCTCTTTCCATTAGCCGAAAGAGGCTTTTTTTACAGGCCTATGAAATTTAGGAAAAAACTATACATGGAAAGATAATTTTACGACAAGAAACGACAAAATTCGTCAAAGTGAATTGGATTTTTTCATCATAACTTTCCTACTTTCCTCATTTTAGGAAAGTAGGAAAGTTTTTTGGGCTTTATTAGTACTTTTTACCCCCAACTTTCCCAATATGAAAATTCAAAAAATATGCTATTATATATTTAACAAATAGAAATAGAGGCAAATGGTAGGAGGAATTTAACGTGGAAATCGGCTCCTTTATCAAATTACAGCGAGTGAAGCAAGGTATGACTCAAGAAGAACTAGCAGAAGGAATTGTTTCTATGTCCTATTTGTCTAAGATAGAAAATCTTCGTGCAGAGGCAAGTCCAGAAGTGGTGAGCATGCTATGTACTAGACTTGGTATTGAGCTTGACAGCGAGAAGAATATAACTGTTAAGGAAAAATGTGAACAGTGGTTTAATTTACTTTTCGAGGTTAATGATAAAAAGGAAATAGTGGAAAAGTATAATGAGTTAAATGAATTAATGACCATGATTCGTTCCGATAGTTATATGTTGTTTGAAATACATAAAATTAGATACTATCTAGTACTAGATGAAATTGATAATGCATTAAAGCAAATTAATAGTTTAAATGAAGTTTCAAGTACTTTTGATAGTTTATGTCAATATTACTGGTATAAGTTTAGAGGGAATTACAATTCTGTAATCGGTGAATACAACCAAGCAATGAGGATGTATAAAATTGCGGAAGAGAAGCTTAAGCATATAGTTATATCTCAAGAAGAATTAGCGGACCTTCAATATGCTTTTGCAGTAACTCATAGTAAGCTATTAAATGCATTAGAAGCTATAGAATTCTCAAATAAAGCAATTGATGTTTTTCAAAAAGCTTATAATTTTATTCGTTGTGCGCAGTGTCATATTATTTTAGGCATATCTTATAGAAGGATTAAAATGTATGATAAAGCGATCAAACATTACAACTTGGCTAGACATTTAGGTGAACTTAATCAGAGTAAGCCTATTATTCAATTAACTAATCAAAATCTTGGCTATCTTTATTCAACGATTGGTGACTCAAAAGAGGCTATAAAATGTTTTAATGATGTTGTGAATAATGAAGAAACACAATTAAATGAACGAGTTATTGGCATGACTAATTTAATCAAGGAATACTATAAAATACAAAATTTCGATTTAGCAAAACAATCGATAGATAAAGCAAAAGTGTTATTAGCTGAACTTCCAAAGAACAATGTTAATTATCAGTTATTTGATTATCTAATCCATACGTATATGTATGCGATTGAAGGTAACTATGAAAAGTTTGTTTGGTTAGTTACAGAGGAATTTATACCGTATCTACAAAAGAAGAAGGATTCAGTTAACCTAATACTATTTTCCAACATGTTAGGAAAGCACTTCGAAAGTGTAGGACGGTATAAGGACTCTGTTAAATACTATAAACTAGCGAACCTCACATATGAGGGAGTAGTTAATCTATAGGAGAGGAGGGGTGAAGATATGAAAAAATTATTTGCTTCAATTGCACTAGGTACTCTTCTGATGGGAGGATTTTTCTTTATGCAGGATCAACAAACAGATTTAGCAACACATGGTGAATCAGAACCAAGTGTACTAAAAAACTCAACTATTGTATTGCCGTTTAGTGCTTATTAATCAATTTACTTAAGCTTGTCAGTAATCTATGTTTTTTACCCTATTACTATATGATAGATTTGCCTGAAGTGGTGAAAGCTACCTCAGGTCTTTTTTTGTTTACATAGTTTTTCACGAAAAACCGACAATTTTCTTATTGTAACATTATTTAGAATATTGTACAAAAATTTCGATTCATTAATGGAATGTAACCAATTTATGTTATTATAAATGAAAGAGTTGAACCTTTATTGGGATATAGAGCTAGATATTAAATGATATATTACATATGTATTCCAATAAACTACCATCCAAAAGAAAGGGGTTACAAAAATGGAGATTGATGGATTAACTTGGTTCTGGTTGTTTGTGCCTATGCCTTTACTGATTATATTTTCAACTATTTCACTCATTACGAACAAAAGGAGGAATTAATTGATGAATACAGCAAATGCTAGACAATCATGAGGTAATCTTTATTGCCTTCTCTCAATTATTATTTAATCCAGTTATTTCTGGTATTCTATTAGCAGCAATCTTATCAGCTATTATGAGTACGATTGACTCGCAATTACTAGTTTCTTCTTCAGCTGTGGCAGAGGATTTCTATAAAGCAATTCTTCGCAAGAAAGCTTCAGAAAAAGAACTTGTATGGGTAGGAAGAATCGCAACCGTAGTAATTGCCTTGGTAGCAACCATTATCGCTATTAACCCAGAGGCGTCAGTGCTTGATTTAGTTGGGTATGCATGGGCTGGTTTCGGTGCAGCATTTGGACCAACTATTATACTAGCATTGTACTGGAAAGGAATTACTCGTTGGGGTGCATTAGTAGGGATTGTATTAGGTGCTGCTACGGTAGTAATATGGGGCAATATGGAAGGCGGAATTTTTGACCTATATGAAATTGTACCTGGTTTCATTCTTAATTTATTGGCTGCTGTGATTATTAGTTTACTTAGCAAGCCAAGTCCTGAAATGAAAAAAGAATTTGATGAAGTACAAGCACAATTAAAGTAAAATAGAGTATATTCTAAAGCCACTCCTGTTATTTTGGGGAGTGGCTTCTCCAATATATCCCTGATATTTGCCTATACCTAATAAATTCTGCTATTATCAATAGTATTGTAGAAGTTTTTTTAGATATAAGGAAAAGTAAAGTGAGCCTGCTCCTGTGACGGTATAGATGCAGAAATCTGCTAGTCTCGGTGACCGAACTACAACATCCTGGATTAGACTATCTTTACTTTTTAACAAAATATATGGAGGTGCGGAAAATGGCAGAAATCAATAAAGAGCAAGTAAAGCACGTAGCAAATTTAGCACGTCTTGAAATTTTAGAGCAAGAGGCAGAAATGTTTACGGAACAATTAAGTTCTATCATAAAGTTTGCTGAACAATTAAATGAAATAGATACAGATGGCATTGAGCCGACCACACACGTACTAGACTTGAAAAATGTAATGCGTAAGGACGAGCCTAGACAGTGGATTACAAGAGAAGATGCATTGAAGAATGCACCAGATCAACAGGATGGGCAGTTCCGTGTACCATCAATTTTAGAATAAGGAGGGAAAATCATGTCACTATTTGACCATAGTATTAAAGAAATCGAGGCAAAATTACATAACAAAGAAATAACAGTTAGTGACCTTGTTGATACTTCTTATAAACGTATTCATGAAGTAGAGGATAAGGTTCATGCTTTCCTAACATTAGATGAAGAAAATGCCAGAGCAAAAGCGAAAGAACTAGATTCTGAAACAGATGCTACTGCTAAATTATTCGGTATTCCAGCAGGTATTAAGGATAATATCGTTACAAAGGGACTACGTACGACTTGTGCAAGTCAGTTTTTACGTAATTTTGAGGATCCGCTATATGATGCAACGGTAGTAGAAAAATTGAATCAAGAGAAATCTGTTACGATTGGTAAGCTGAATATGGACGAATTTGCAATGGGTTCATCCAATGAAAACTCAGGCTTTACCCCTACCCGTAATCCATGGAATACAGATTATGTACCAGGTGGATCAAGTGGTGGATCTGCAGCGGCAGTAGCAGCAGGAGAGGTTCTATTCTCCTTAGGTTCGGATACTGGTGGCTCAATTCGTCAGCCGGCAGCGTTCTGTGGAGTAGTTGGATTGAAGCCTACATATGGACTAGTTTCTCGTTTTGGACTAGTGGCATTTGCATCTTCCTTAGACCAAATTGGCCCATTAACTCGAACAGTAGAAGATAATGCACGTGTATTAGAAGTTATCGCAGGTCATGACCCTATGGATTCTACTAGTGCAAATGTAGAAGTTCCATCTTATACAAAAGCATTAACTGGTGATGTAAAAGGCTTAAAGATTGCTGTACCAAAAGAATATTTAGCTGAAGGGGTAAACCCGGAAGTAAAAGAAGCAGTCTTAGCTGCATTAAAGGTGTATGAATCATTAGGTGCAACATGGGATGAGGTTTCATTACCACATTCTAAGTATGCAGTAGCAACGTATTATTTATTATCTTCATCCGAGGCATCTGCAAACCTTTCCCGCTTTGACGGAGTTCGTTATGGGGTTCGTTCTGAAAACGCGGAAAACATGATTGATATGTTTAAGAAGTCTCGTAGTGAAGGATTTGGTGAAGAGGTTAAACGTCGTATCATGTTAGGTACCTTTGCACTAAGCTCAGGTTACTATGATGCATATTATAAAAAAGCCCAAAAGGTTCGTACCTTAATTAAAAATGACTTTGAGAAAATTTTCGAAGAGTATGATGTTGTAATTGGACCTACAACGCCAACACCAGCATTTAAGGTGGGCGAGAAAATTAATGATCCACTAACGATGTATGCGAATGATATTTTAACGATTCCAGTAAATTTAGCTGGCGTACCAGGAATTTCAATCCCATGTGGCTTATCTCCTGAAGGGCTTCCGATTGGGTTGCAAATTATCGGTAAGCACTTTGATGAGCGTACTGTATTCCGAGCTGCACATGCATTTGAACAAGCAACAGATCATCATACAAAACGACCTCAAATAGGAGGTGCAAACTAATGAATTTTGAAACGATTATTGGTTTAGAAGTACACGTAGAGCTTAAAACAAAATCAAAAATCTTTAGTCCAAGCCCAAACGCATTTGGAGCAGAACCGAATACTAATGTGAACCCAATTGACCTTGGGTATCCTGGTGTTCTTCCAGTGTTAAACGAAGAAGCGGTAAACTTTGCCATGAAGGCTGCAATGGCGCTTAATTGTGAAATTGCAACACATACAAAATTTGACCGTAAAAACTACTTCTATCCAGATAACCCAAAGGCATATCAAATCTCCCAATTTGATCAACCAATTGGTGAGCATGGTTGGATAGAAATCGAAGTAGGCGGCAAGAAAAAGAAAATCGGGATTACACGTGTCCACTTAGAAGAGGATGCTGGTAAGCTAACCCACGGTGAAGATGGTTATTCCTATGTTGACTTTAACAGACAAGGTACACCACTGATTGAGATTGTATCAGAGCCAGATATGCGCACACCAGAGGAAGCATATGCTTATCTAGAAAAGCTTAAAACAATCATTCAGTACACCGGGGTTTCCGATGTGAAGATGCAAGAAGGCTCCCTTCGTTGTGATGCGAACATTTCGCTTCGACCATATGGTCAAGATAAGTTCGGAACGAAAACAGAATTAAAAAACTTGAACTCTTTTGCTTTCGTACAAAAGGGATTGGAGTTTGAAGAAAAACGACAAGAAAAAGTATTATTATCTGGTGGCGAAATCCTTCAAGAAACACGTCGATTTGATGAGAAGACGAAAGAAACCATTTTAATGCGTGTAAAGGAAGGTTCCGATGATTATCGTTACTTCCCAGAACCAGACCTAGTACCACTTTATATTGATGAAGCATGGAAGGAGCGTATCAAGAATGAAATTCCTGAGCTCCCAGATGCACGTAAACAACGCTACATCACAGAGCTAGGATTACCAGAATATGATGCAGCAGTTTTAACAGGATCAAAAGAAATGGCAGATTTCTTTGAAGAAACGATTCAAAATGGTGCTGATATCAAGCAAGCATCTAACTGGTTAATGGGTGAAGTATCTGGATACATGAACAAGCACTACAAGGAGCTACACGATTTAGCTTTAACCCCAGAATCGTTAGGGAAAATGATTCAATTAATCGAGAACGGCACGATTTCCTCTAAGATTGCAAAGAAAGTCTTTGCTGAACTAGTAGAAAAAGGTGGAGACCCAGAGGAAATCGTTAAAGCGAAAGGTCTTGTTCAAATTTCAGATGAAGGCCAACTACGTGAAGTAATTACAGGTATTTTAAATGAAAACGAACAATCCATTATTGATTACAAAAATGGTAAAGACCGTGCACTTGGATTCCTAGTTGGACAAGTAATGAAAGCGACCAAAGGACAAGCAAATCCACCAATGGTTAATAAGATTTTAATTGAAGAAATGAATAAACGATAAGCTTGGTAATATATTCCTAAGCCTGTAGAATGCATATTCTGCAGGCTTTTTTGCTGTGAAGACGACTATTCAAGTAAACTAATGTAATTATTCCACTTTTCATATTAGTTTTACTATCGCGGAAAAGTTTAATAAATGGTTCTATAGTCCGATATAGTCACTATGAAAGCATATACATCACTATAGGAGCATTCCTGTAATGAAGAAATTTGAGGATTGAAACAAAAAGAGTCCTCTTGGTATCATACGAGGTGTCCAAAGCTTCGAAGCAAAAATGGACCCTTAATTTAAGTAACCAAGGAGGACTCAATAATGAATTATACACAAAATCAAAAAATCTCTCAAATCACACCTTCAACACTCATTGTAGGCATTGATATTGCCAAAGACAAACACGTAGCTCGTGCTCAAGACGACCGAGGTGTTGAATTCGGGAAACGCTTGATCTTTGAAAACAAAATGCATGGCTTTCAAAAACTAGTAAATTGGGCAGAGAACCTTCGAAAGGAAAATGACAAAAATTATGTCATTCTGGGTGTCGAGCCTACTGGCCATTACTGGTTTAGTCTAGCTTACTTTTTAGTAGCGAAAGGATACGATTTTGTTGTCGTAAATCCTATGCACGTAAAGAAAAGTAAAGAACTTGATGATAATTCCCCTACCAAAAATGATACGAAAGATGCCCGTGTGATAGGTCAGTTGATTAAAGATGGGCGATACTCTGTACCAAATCTCTTAGATGGCATTTATGCCGAATTAAGAGAAGGCGTCAAATTACGAGATCAACTTATCAACCAACTGATGATCACTGAAGGGCGTATCCAAAACCATATTCAACGCTATTTTCCGGAATTCTTTGATGTATTTGGTGATTGGGAAGGAAAAGCAGCTTACTGTACATTACGACTGTTTCCATTTCCGTCTCAAATCAAGGAATTGTCACCAGAAGATGTGGTGATGAAGTGGAAGCCCTTCGTTAAACGAGGAGTGGGAATTAAAAGAGCAACAAAGCTAGTAGAAGTCGCAAAAAAGAGTATCGGCATTCAAATTGGTATTCAGTTTGCCCGACGCGAGTTGGACTGTTTACTCGATCAATATGAACTTTATAAGCAACAGTTAGAGGAGTTAGACAAAGAGTTAGAATCACTTGTCGTGACTTTACCTGGTGCTAAACAAATGATGAATATTACAGGGCTTGGATCCACAACCGTGGCTCTATTCTTCGCTGAAGTAGGGGATATTACGAAATATAAACACCCTCAACAATTAGTCAATTTAGCAGGGCTATCTTTACGAGAACATAGTTCTGGTAAGTTTAAAGGTCAAACACGGATAACTAAGAGAGGACGAAGTCGTTTGCGAAGAGCCCTATATTTAGCTATTCGTCCGCTAGTTGCCCATAATCCAACGTTTAAAGCCCTGCATCAACACTATACAACACGGTCTGAAAAACCATTGAAAAAGCAACAGTCACTCATTGCCTTGTGTTGTAAGTTATTACGTGTATTATTTGTCATTGGCCAAAGACAATGTGAGTTTGATGGATCTAAGTTATTAAGAGGATTGTCACAAAAGGAAGCATTACAGGCTGCTTAAGCCTTTAGAAACACATCAAATACGATTATTAGTTCTCATACAAACACCAATAGTGCAGAGTTGGAGTATATATTATCCATTCGGGCATTAGACCCAGCATAGGAGCATTTCCAACCTCCACCTCATGGATACGCAGGACGAAGGAAAGTATGGATACGATCCGGAGAGACATGGGAGGGTTAGCGACCGTGATTTGTGTGGAGATTTCCTAGCACGGTTATAAAACTGTTTTCCAAACAATACCAGTTTGGCAGATAGGATGGCCCCCAACCTGTAAATAAATTGAATTACTTTCAATTTTTAACTATCTATAAGGTGTGTCAACTAACTAGTGTTTATAAAATATTGAGAATACGCGAGTATTTGGAAGAAAAATTAACTTTATTGAGGGAGGGTATACATTGAAAGGTAAAATGCATAAGAAGAAGGCACAAGTGGTAAAAAGCGGCCGTTCATTAAGTTTACGAAATAGGCTTATTATTTCATTCTTAGTTATCTTATTAATTCCAAGTATTGCTATAGGGGCGATTTCTTTTCAAAGCTCAAGTGGTAGTGTAGAAAAAAACATGATCGAATCTGCACAAAAAAATGTTAGTATCATGAAACAAACCGTCGATCGCTTTGTTCAAGATCAGATGGATGTGGTGAATTATTTAGCTAATACCATCATCACGACAGATATCAAAAATGATCATGATGAAAGAACTAGGGACATATTAGACGAAATACAGAATTCTAAGAGTGCTGTATACGAACAAATTTATGTTGGGACACAAACAGGGGAATTTATGAATTCGCCTTCATCGTTTCAAAATCCCCCAGATTATGATCCGAGAAAACGTCCATGGTACGAGCAGGCTATTGCTGATAGAGGAAATGTTGTTGTAACAGACCCATATGTATCATCATCCTCTGGTGAGATTGTTGTGACAATTGCCAAAGTGACAGCGGATAATAATGGAGTAGTTGGGGTAAATCTAGAGCTAGGAGCTCTAACTGATATTATTAACTCGGTTACCATTGGTGAGGAAGGGTATATGTTCCTATTAGACGGAACGAAAAAATATATTACACACCCTAGCAATGAAGCTGGATCAGAAGCAACTGAACCACTATTCGATCGATTATTTGAAGCTAACAACGGGCAGTTCAGCTATGATCTAGATGGAGATGAAAAACAATTAGCCTTTGATACTAGTGAACTAACTGGTTGGAAAATTGTGGGGACAATGTTTAATAGTGAAATCGTACAAGGAGCAAAACCAATCTTAAATACGACCTTGATTGTCATTGGGGTATCGTTATTATTAGGTGCGATTATCATCGTCTTCATTATTCGTTCTATTTCTAAACCAATCACGCAATTGGTCGATGCAAGTAATACAATGAGTCAGGGCGACTTAAGTGTAACAATTGATTTAAAACGTAACGACGAATTAGGAACATTGGCGCAAGCGTTTAATAAGATGCGTGAAAACTTAAATGAAGTTATTCTGCAAGTAAGAGATAAATCGATTAGCTTAGCTGCTGCTGCAGAACAACTAAATGCAAGCACTGAACAAAACACATCAGCCACAGAGCAAATCTCCACATCGGTTCAAGAGGTTGCTCAAGGTATGGAAAATCAAAATAGTAGTATTTCACAAAGCTCTAAACTAGCAAATGAAATGGCTGAGTCTATTTATCAGATCGCATCAAGCTCTAATGATGTTTCTAACACAGCTACAGATGCTATGTCTGCGGTAACAGAAGGAAATAATGCATTAGGTACAACTATTACACAGATGGAGTTCATTAAGCAAAATACGCATGAGCTTTCTAGTAATATTGAAGGCCTTGGAAAACTATCTGAACAAATTAGTAATATTGTTGACGTTATTACCGATATCTCTGAACAAACGAATTTACTAGCATTAAATGCGGCAATAGAGGCAGCTAGAGCGGGAGAGCATGGTAAAGGTTTCGCTGTTGTAGCAGATGAGGTTCGTAAGCTGGCAGAACAATCTTCTAACTCAGCTGACCAAATTAAAGATGTAATCGTAACAATCCAAACAGAAACGATTAATACAGTTAAATCTATGGAAACAGCAACAACAGAAGTAGATAAAGGAATCGATATTGCCAATAATGCTGGAGCATCATTTAAGAATATTACTGGTTATGTAGATACTATCACCAATCAAATTATGCGTGTTAGCTCAGAAATTCAGGAAATATCTTCAGCTACAGAGCATTTTAACAATACATTCCAAGAAGTTGCATCAATTGGGGACGCGATTTCCGATGAAGCACAAAATGTTTCTGCAGCGACCCAACAGCAATTAGCATCCATGGAAGAAATCGCAGGCTCTGCAGCTTCGTTAACAAATGTCGCAGAGGAGCTTCAACAAGTAGTAGAAAACTTTAAACTAGCAAATAAAGAAAATTAAGAGGTTTGTTAGACATATAACTATCTATAATGATAGGCTGTCGGGTATTTTCGGCAGTCTATTTTTCTATTTAAAAAGCAAGAATTTAACTATTTGTAAGACTAATTTTTACGTAAAGCTTTTCAAAACTATAAATTATGGCTATGATAGTAATGCATGTAAAATTATCCAAATACGAAAAGAGATACTAATATAGATATTTAATGCATAATGTAAAGTAGCATTGGAGAGGGGACATGTATGATGAAGAGGGCCCGTATAATCTATAATCCAACTTCTGGAAGAGAGGCTTTTAAGAAAGAATTGCCTGCCGTTCTAGAAAAATTGGAATTAGCGGGGTATGAAGCATCAGCACATGCTACAACCGGTGAAGGTGATGCAACAAATGCAGCTAGACTAGCGGTTGAGCGAAAGTATGATATTGTCATAGCTGCTGGTGGAGACGGTACAATAAATGAGGTTATAAATGGACTAGCTGAGCAGGAATATCGACCAAAATTGGGCGTTATCCCGGTAGGTACGACGAATGATTTTGCCAGAGCGTTAACCATTCCTCGTGATAGTATTCAAAAGGCAGTGGATGTGATTATCGAGGATAAAACAATGCTTCTAGATATTGGAAAAGTAAATAGTCAATACTTTATAAATATAGCTGGTGGCGGAAAACTGACAGAACTAACTTATGATGTACCAAGTAAACTAAAAACAATGTTAGGTCAACTAGCCTATTATGTAAAAGGAATTGAGATGCTTCCGTTTTTAAAGCCTGCTCCTGTTAAGATAGAGTATGATGGAAATAAGATTGAAGAGGATATTATGCTATTCTTAATTTCGAATACAAACTCGGTAGGTGGATTTGAAAAACTGGCACCGGACGCTTGTCTAAATGATGGCTATTTTGACTTGTTAATTTTGCGGAAGACTAATCTTGCTGAATTTGTACGGATCGCTAGCTTAGCACTAAGGGGAGCCCATTTAGAGGATAGTCACGTGATTTATACGAAGGCTAAGCATGTAAAGGTTGTTCCAGAGGATAAAATGCAGCTCAATATTGATGGGGAATATGGCGGCTTACTACCAGGTGAATTCTACAATCTCCAGCAACATATTGAGTTCTTTGTACCAGAATCCTATTTAAATAGGGAGACTACTGAATAATAGGTAGTCTCCTTTGTTTATTCCGTGTCAAGCTGATAAGATAGAATTCAACAATAGAACGTAAAGGAAGATACATATATGGCAAAACAAGTTCCTGTAAAAAAGAATGAAACGGTAACGATTCGTTTTGAGGATTTAACCCATGAAGGAAATGGTGTTGGAAAAATCGAAGGGTATCCATTATTTGTACCTTATGGCTTGCCTGGAGAAGAGGCAATTGTAAAAGTAGTAAAGGTTAATAAGAACTTTGGTTTTGGTAAGCTTTTAGAAGTGAAGAATCCAAGCCCTGAGCGTGTAGAGCCACCATGTGATGTGTTTTATAAATGTGGTGGATGTCAAATTCAACACATGAGTTATAACCTTCAGCTATCGATGAAACAACAACAAGTTAAAAACGTGATGCGTAAAATAGCCCATCTCGAACATGTACCTGTTCATCCAACCATTGGAATGGAAGATCCTTGGCGCTATCGAAATAAAGTAGCAATTCCAGTTGGGGAAAAAGACGGCGAATTAATAACAGGATTCTATCAGATGCGCAGCCACCAGATTATTGAAGATATGGATACCTGTATTGTACAAGAGGACTTGAATGATCGTATGGTTGAAGCAGTTAGAAGGATTGCCAATAGAGTCGGTATTGAGGCATATGATGAAAAAAGTCATACAGGTGTACTAAGACATATTATGGTTCGAACTGGTCAAGAAACAAAGGAAACGATGGTTGTCATCATTACAAGAACGAAGGAGCTTCCCCATGCAAAGGAGTTCATTCGTGAACTAACAGAAACATATCCTAATGTGAAGTCGATCATTCATAATATTAATCCAGCGCGAACCAATGTGATTCTTGGCGAGAAAACGAAGGTTCTTTGGGGACAAGAGTATATTTACGATTCTATCGGTTCGATTCGCTTTGCGATTTCGGCTAAGTCGTTCTATCAGGTCAACCCTACTCAGACGAAAAGACTTTACGAAAAGGCGTTAGAATACGCTGCAATAGGTGAAGAAGATACTGTAATTGATGCCTATTGTGGTATTGGAACAATTTCTCTATTCTTAGCGCAAAAAGCAAAGAAAGTATATGGGGTAGAAGTTGTACCTGAAGCGATAGAAGACGCACGAGTGAATGCGAAATTAAATGGCATGACCAATACCGAATTTGTAGTTGGTACTGCCGAAGAAGTAATGCCAAAATGGAAGGAAGAAGGGCTTAAACCAGATGTAATTGTTGTCGACCCACCTCGCAAAGGCTGTGATGAAGGATTGTTAAATGCCATGATTGAAATGGGACCGAAGCGGATTGTTTATGTGTCCTGTAATCCGTCTACCTTAGCACGGGATTTACGTGTTTTGGAAGAGGGTGGTTACGAAACAAAGGAAGTTCAGCCTGTAGATATGTTTCCACAGAGTATGCATATTGAGAGTGTGGTTTGGTTGGAGAAGCGGTTGTAGATCACGAATAAACACCTGACAACCAAAATAAACTCTTGCTACTCCCAACACCAATTCCGTAGTAATAAACATTTGCTTATTTCAATATAGATCCAATAATTTCTCGGGTTTTCCTCATCAGGAGCCCGAGTTTTTTATGTCTATTCCAATAGCTTTTCAATACAGTTATGTTCCTAAATCCTTGTCATTACTGGGTTTATCCAATATCCAATTCAATAATAAATCAATACTCATTCAATATTTTCTCTTTATTTTATCCCTCTTTTCTCCACTATCTTTTCTAGAATTTTTCCTTATTCCATTCCCAAAACTTTATTCCAACTCCGAAAAAAAGGTGAAAAAACGAGTGGAAAACAAGCGAAAAAACGGTCATTTTTGAACCGGAAATCCATCAAAATGGGGGTTCCGTAGCAAAACTTTATTTTAACTCGAACGGTGGAATGCGGGTTGGAGGGGGGAGATTTAGCAGGAGTTTATTTTGGTTGTACATAGTAGAGAAAAGAATTTTAGTTAGACTTGTAATATTTCATCCAAAGTCTGGGAATAGAGAGAAGAAAGGGAAATGATTTGATCTGAATGTAAAGTTCAGAGATAAATTCGGGTTAGAAAATGATATTCTAAACTTTTCATTATCCATTCAAATAAGAAACATAAAAGTATATGATAATCTTTATAAAGGCTAATCCAGTGGATTAGTCTCTTTGTATTCATCCTTCAAAAAGATCTAATTGTGACTTCTCAGGCAACCCTTTTATATCATTGACTATTTAAAATGGAATTATAGAAAATAATAAAACAGGATGGAGATGCAGAAATGAAATTGATTAATGGATTGAATAGAAAAGTAAGCCCGAACTAAGAAATTTTATAATAGAAGCAACTAAAATTAAAAACAGAAACGCCAAATAACCGTGAATCTGAGATGTTTTAAACAGATTTACGGTTATTTTATTTTTTTGCACATGTTGCTTGAATCGCCTTCGCCCAAGGCATGTACTTATTTAAAGTTTCTGGCGTTCGATGGATATCCAGATTTGGTAGTTCTGTTAGTAATTTCACCAAATATTGATAGAAATCCACACCGTTAGCTTTCGCTGTTTCTGCCATACTCAAACAAATCGCATTGGCCTCGGCACCAGCTTCGCTGACGGAAAACATCCAATTTTTTCGACCGATCACACTAGGGCGTATCGCATTTTCTGCTGGATTATTATCCATTTCAATGCGACCATCATAGAGAAAGGCACGAAGCCCATCTGTCAATTTCAGTGTATATTCGGCTGCTTTTCCAAGTGCGTTATTGCCGTAAAAAGGGGATTCCTCAATCCATTTCAGGAATTCTTCTACGATTGGTTTCGAAAGCTTTTGACGTCTTTTTCTTCGCTTACTCGGGGATAATTTTTTAAAATCCCTTTCTAGGCGATAAAGCTCGTCGCAAAATTTCACTCCAATCTGCCCGTTTTTACTGTTCACTTTCAACCAATATCGGCGAACGTGTGCCCAACAATTTGCGAAGGTTACGCCTGGGAGTTTATCGTATGCAGAATAGCCGTCACAGATAATGGTCCCTGTAAAGTTCTCTACAAATCCTTGGAGAACGGATCTCGCACGTGACAACGCACTTTGAAAGAGAATGATAACGGGGCCTTGGCTAGGAGCGCTACGGTACACCCAATTATAGGCATTGGAATTTCCTGGTTTCCCGTCGGAACGATGAATAATTTTTCCGTAGGTTTCATCCACGTGTAAAATAGATTTGTTCATCATCATTTCCTTCATCCGTTGGTACACGGGAAGTAACCAATCCTGAGCTGTTCGTATAACCCAGTTAGACAAATTCTTATCGTTCGTATGTAGGCCACAACGCTCCCATTCTTTTACCTGACGGTAAAGCGGAAGATACTGGATAAATTTATCATAGATTACTTTCGCTAGAATGCTAGGACTTGTCAGACTACGTTGAATAGGAGCCTGTGGTGCTTGGCCTCTTTTTATTTGTGCGTTCTGAAAGGAATGTCCCTTACAATTCTTGCATTCATAAGCATGTTCTACATGCTGTATTTTCTTCATCGTTGCTGGAATAAACATCGCTTCTTCTCGGACAACGGTGCTGCCCATTTCTGTCATTGCTTGCTGGCAACAATCGCATGTCGTATCTTCTGGGTGATGATGAATGACTTCTGTTTCGAGGTCATCTGCCAGAAAATCATTGCGTTTTCTATTTTTTGCTTTACGTTCAACAGTATATGCAATCTTCTGTTCGCTTTGTTCTTCTGTGTGCTCAGAATAGTTAAAAGAATCGTCATCATCCTCATCATCGAATAACGACGTTTGCCCATCGGGTAGATTGTATTTCGATTGCTCCGTTTTCGAACCATATAGTAGCTTCGTTAAGTGGCGAACTTGCTCGGTCAAAGCTTCGATCTGTCGATTCGATTGTTTTAATTGTTCCTCTAAAAGTTTAATTAATTTATCGTTCTGATCAGGAGAAGATTGAACCATGCAATTTCACCACCTTTCGTTCTGTTAAGATAGCTATAGTATACGCTATCGAACGAAAAATGAATAGTTAAAAAACACCTTTTGGAGATTTTTGTATTGCTTTTGGTTGTTGAATAGCTAACCCTTCCAAGAGCCAACGAAGTTCTTGTTGCGATAAATTGCGAACTTCATTTTCGTTTTTAGGCCACTGAAGTTTACCATTATCTAAACGTTTATAAAGCATGGCGAATCCATCCCCATCAAAATATAAACATTTATAACGGTCTTTGCTCCAACCGGAAAATAAGAAGATGGAATCGCCATAGGGATCTAGCTCGAAGTTATCTTGAACTAGTGTAGCTAGTCCGTCAATTCCCTTTCTCATATCCGTCTTTCCACAAACAATATAAATGTTCTTGACGTCTGTATAATCTTGCCTCATTCATTTCTCAACTCCCTTATGACGGTTTGAATGATATGCTCATCCACACCGTTAAAGAAGGAAAGTTCAAAGCCGCCTGATTTCATCATAAAAACAGGAGTTGCCGAGGAAACTGGCGGGGTCGCTAACATAGGTTCTTCTTTTTCAGGATGGAGTGTTACGGGCACGATGATTAGTTCTTCATGTGGCATAGAAAAGCACCTCCTTCAATTGATATTTCTATCTTAGCAAGAGGTGCTTCATTTTTGTATGCGTTGTTTGATTACGGGTTTACATAGAAAATACATTGAAGGTTCAGATGTAGAGTATATATATTACAGCAAACATATGCTAAAGGATAATTTAATTATTGTTGCAAATACGTTTCCTTATGAAGATTGTTCAAAAGAATCAGGGTGGGATGTTGAAACCTGGATAGACGTTAAACATTATAATGATATAGATGCCATTTCATTTACAGTATACCAAGGAGATTACTTACAAGATATTCAAGTTTATAGAATTGTAAAAGATATTTATGACTTATATCTTGACAATGTATTACCGGA
Organism: Ornithinibacillus sp. FSL M8-0202; assembly: GCF_037975285.1. Classification (GTDB taxonomy): domain Bacteria; phylum Bacillota; class Bacilli; order Bacillales; family Amphibacillaceae; genus Ornithinibacillus; species Ornithinibacillus massiliensis. The sequence goes on along the minus strand of NZ_CP150248.1, from coordinate 1,244,110 downwards.
ATTCCTAACAATAATGGATGATATAAGTGTAGCTTCCCAATCACAATCTATGCAAAGTAGGAAAGAAAACGCAATTAGTGTCAGAAATAGGATTTTATCAGAATTCGAAAAAATTAATTGGTAAAGGACTATTTGGGATTAATAGCTATCAATCTTCAATCAATTACTTTTAATCAATGTATTACCAAACCAGGCTGGAACCAATAGTAGGGCCAGTCTTTTTTTGTTTATTCAATATGCCCCAATCCCTTGTCAATAGTAGCTTTAGGCGGTGTCCAATTTCTTTCCAGTTGTTATCCTAACTGTATCAATCCGAAGGATTTCCAGTCATCTTTCAGGTCTTTTTTCAATAGTTTTCCAATAGCATTTCCTAAGTTTTTCCTCTCTTTTCTTTTTATCTCTTTCCTCCATTATGGTTACCGACTCCTTAGAATTACCGGAAGATTCTATACAAATTATTAAAATTAAGGGCATATTATATGTAAGCTAGAAGAGGAGTATTTTATAAAGTACTTATGGACTAAATTGAGTTCAAGAAAAAGACTCAGATAATGATTGATTATTGATTATTTTATGCTCCTCATTAAATAACATAATTTTGTAATTAAATAGGGAGCATACTAATTTTTTGACTTTAGAATTACTTATATATACTACAGTATGAAAATATAGAGCACTGAAGTGTTTAGGTAATCCCTTCCTGCGACTTTTTAAAGTCAATCAATCAGATACAACTTTATTAACCTCTTGTAATTTAAAGGAATTTTTACCTGTGTTTTTTGCATCATAAAGTGCAGTGTCAGAACTTTTTAATATTAATTGTGGAGATACGTTTGAATTTGACAGAGCTATACCCATGCTAGTTGTTACATCTAAATTATGACCTTTGATATTCCATGTTTTTTGCATTTCATACTGGATTATCTTTGCGATTGATAATACACTACCACTAGAACTAATACTAGGTAAAAGAATTACAAATTCATCCCCACCTAATCTAGCAACAATATTATCTTTTCCTATCGCTTTGCTTATTCGTTTACCAAATTCTTCAATCACTTCATCGCCAATATCGTGACCAAAGGTATCATTGATCCGTTTAAAATCATCAATGTCCATCATAATTACCGCTAGACCATTATTGCTTGTTCGAAGTTCATTTAATGCCTTTTCTAATTGTTTATTAAAAAATCTTCGGTTAGGCAAACCTGTTAAGCTATCATGCATAGACAAATATTCCAATTTCATTTCATATTCTTTATGAATCCCAATATCTCGGGTAGTTACAACCATATATTTAAAACCCTGTTGCTCTCCGTATACAGGGGATCCACTAGCTTCCGACCATATAATTTCATTTTTATAGTTAAATTGCCTGAATTGCACAGTAAAACTTGTACCTTCTTTAATGGATTGTACGAATGTTTTACTTAAATCATCTTTATCATCTGGATGAATATTATGTAGAAACAATTTTCTTACGTATTCTTTATAATCATAACCTAACATTTTTTTATATGATGGCGAGGCATAAATAATTATCCCTTTTTCATTTACTAGTGTTATCAAGTCGTTTGCATGCTCTGTAATAATTTTGAAACGCTTATCACTTTCTTCTAATTTTTTCCTTGACTCTAAAAGGCTAGTGATGTCACGAAATATACAGTATACTCCAATAATTCCGTTATCAATTATTATTGGTATAATTTTAATAGTTACTTCTATTTTATTACCAGTGTTAGTTTTCATTGTTAAATAAGATTTATTTATGAATCCATTGGTAGCCATTGAAAGAAGGTTACTTACAAAACGAACATCTTCCTCAACAATTATAGAATTTAATGATAACCCAATTAGTTCATCTACTTTATATTCCGTAACGCTCTCAACTGACTTATTTCCATCTAATATACGACCATTTAGATCTATTAAAAGTATTGCATCTGAATTATTTTGAAAAAGAGACTGGTATCGCTGCTTACTTTCGTTAAGTTTCTTCCATGCCACTTTTATTTTTATTTCAGAAAGTTTTTCTCTTGTAATATCCCTTATAACGGCTACAATCTGCTTGCAATTTTTCTGCTCATCAAAGAGTGGTGTTAGCTTAATTTTCAAATAACACTTTTCTCCAGATGGGGCTACAAATGAATCCTCGTACGTAATACTTTCCCCACTAGCTACTACTTTCTCAAATTGTTTATATAAAAATTTGGCAGTATTTTTTGAATGGACCTCTCCTATAGTCTTTCCAATTATATTTTGAGTAAGTCCAGTTTTATCTATAGCTGCACGATTTATAAAATAATATATGAATTCCGATTTATTTTTAACTGTAACAACAAAAACCATGTCCGTAATGCCATCCATCAGTATTTGATCTTTATACATTGACCTCTTCCCACCTAATCCATCTTTCTAAAAAATAGTTATCTAAATAACAATCATTTAAATAGACTAATTATTTTAAAGTAAATAATCAAATGGTTTAGGTTTTCCGAAATAAAATCCTTGACCTAGAGGTACACCCAATTTTTTAGCTATACTCAAATCTTTCATATTCTCAATTCCTTCTAATACCATTGTGGTTTCTTTTCCAAAAAATAGTAATAGATGTTTTATTATTTCCTGTTTCTTTGGTGAGCTTGCCAAATCTTTAGAAAAGTATCTGTCAACCTTTGCAATGTTTGGTTCAATTTCTATAATTGCTTTTATAGTTGACTCACCTTTACCGATATCATCAAGTGAAATCACAAATCCTTGCTTTTTATACTTACTTATTGCTTCTTTGAATACTGAAATATTTAGCCCTTTTTCTGCTTCATTAATCTCTAAAACAACTGATTCCGGCTTAATATTTATCACAGATAAGGTATTTAATAAACAGTTATAAAAGTTTACCTCTGTCAATGTTGATGGAAACACATTTATGAATAGAAGTATGTTCTCCAATTTTGCAGATTGGTTTTGAATACTTCCAATCACCTTAAAAATAGACTTGATATCTAAATCATATAATTTATTTTTCTCCATAGCATAACTAAATAAGGCCTCTGGGCTTTTAACATTCTTAGATCGAAGTAAAAACTCATAACCAATAACTTTATTATTATTTAAATTTATAATAGGTTGTATATCGTGATAAATTTCTAAATCATTGATGAACGAATCCTCAACTACGTGTTTCATTACTTCACCTCATTTTTCGTACATGCAGAGATTTTACTTTCATTCAAAAAAACCATTTGTTTCTAAAAGATTTTATTACAGCATTCGTACGATCTTGAACTTCTAGTTTCCTCAAGATAGAACTTACATGGTTTTTTATAGTTTTTTCAGTTAAGCCTAATTTTTTTGCGATTTTTTCATTTTTATAACCTTTCGTTATAAGTTCAAGAACTTCCCATTTACGTTTTGTTAATAATCCATATGGCTTTCTTCTCTAAATAGAATTGGTTATTTGTAAATACTCGATCAATAATATAGGGGTCAATTTTGGATATACATATTTTCCCCATTAATTACTATATAAATTGCTTTTGCTAATTCTTCTTTTTCCATCCTATTATAAAAATAACCGTCTAAGTTTAATTTGAAAAATTCAATTAAGTTATTTTCATTTATTCTATTAGTCCAAACAATAACTTTTCGATTTAATTGTTTATAAGACTGAATTAAAAGGCTCAGATTAACGTCAATATCAATATCTATAATAATTAAATCAGAAATATTTTCATTTTTTACAAGTCGACCTAGCGAATATGTATCAAATACCTTCATTAAAAGGTTGGGGAAATTTTCTTTTATTGTTAATAAAAGTATATCTCTAAAAATAGAAGGCTTCTTAACAATTGTAATTGTCATTTATCTCACCACTTTGGGATATGTTATTTTTTTAGACTTAGGTTTCTGTATACACTAAACAAAAGCTGCAAAATAATCTTTCTTTTAAAGTTTAAAATGCTGTACCAAATCATTTAGCTCTTCAGCCAGTTTTGCAAGCTCACCAGAACTTGTTGCAACTTCTTCCATTGAGCTACTTGTTTGCTGTGTAGAGGCTGAAATTTGTTCTGCACCTGCTGCTGATTCTTCCGAAACTGACGCAATTTCCTGTATTGAAGCATTCATTTCTTGACTTGTGGATTTAATTAGGATTAAGTTATCACTAACCGTTTGAATATTAGCAACCATTTCTTTAACGGAATCATTAATTTTTTCAAATGTTTCTCCTGTTGTTTTAATTTGACCAGTACCCTTTTCAACTTCTGTATAACCACTTTGTAATGAATGAACAACCCCAGTAGTATCCGTTTGAATTTTTTCAACGATTTGAGTAATATCTGAAACAGAATTTGCTGTTTGTTCAGCAAGTTTTCTTACCTCGTCAGCTACAACTGCAAATCCTTTTCCGTGTTCTCCAGCTCTAGCCGCCTCAATAGCTGCATTAAGAGCTAACAAATTGGTTTGATCTGCAACATCTCTTATTACAGTTATTAATTTTGAGATTTCATTGGACTGGTTAGCTAATTGTTGTACTTTTTGTACGGATTCGTGGACTATTTGATCAATGTTCGTCATTTGTTGGACAGATTGTATCATCAATTGAGAGCCATCTCCAGTCAATTTCAAAACTTCATTGGAAGAATCGTGAATTTTCTCTCCATTATCATTCGCTTCTTCTACTCTCTCAACATATGTTGCCATTGAAGAGGAAAGCTCGCTAGCATGATTTGCTTGTGTTTCTGAACCAGAAGCCAGCTCTTGCATCGTCGTAGCAACTTGGTCGGTACCCATTTTTACTTCACTTGCAGATTGTGTTAATTCTTCACTTTGACTTGAAACTTGCTCGGAGGCATTAGCTATGTTTTGAACCATTGATTTTAATTTACTTTGCAAATCATTCGTAGCCTTAGCCAGTTGACCTGCTTCATCTTTCGATTTAATTTCAAGTTGCTCTTGTGTTAAATCGCCATCTGCTATATGTACCACTTGTTCGGTTACTTTTTTAATTGGATTAGCGATATTATTAGCAAATAGCCATATGATGATAATACCAACAAGTAAGGCTATACTAATAATGATATAATTTAACGTTTTTATTTCTTTTGCAGGTGCATTAAAATCTGAAATATAAGTACCAGCACTAACTATCCAATCCCACTCTGGAAAATATTCAGAGAAAACAACCTTTTCTTCTATTTGGTTCTCATCATTAGGGAGAGGGTATTTATAATATGTATATCCCCCACCGTTCATTCCTTTATCAATATACTCTTGCACAAATTTATTTCCTTCTGAATCTTCAAGTTCCCAAGAGTTATCACCTTCGTTACTTGGATTAGCAATAGAAAGTCCATCACTACCATTAACAAACAAGTAACTATTCTCACCTAAGTCTAAATTGTTATTAATTGGACGTGTACCATCTTCTTGTTTTTCTCCTAGTATAGCAACTTTGACTTTCTCTTGTGCTTTCTCTAATGAGAGGTTTCCATTTTCTACCTGTTCATTTAATACCTCCATTAATTCAATAGTGTGTTCTACACTATTTTTTAAATTTGTTTTTCCAAGTTCGTCTAAACTACTACTACTTTCTTGATAACTAAATGTACCTAAGACAATCAATGGAATAGTCAATAGTAAGATAGATACAGTTATTAACTTTCTTTTGATAGTTTTAGTAAAGAAAGCCTTAAAACTAAATTTCATCAATAACAACCTCCCGTTTTCAATAAATGAAGATAATGCACAAACTAAAAACCTTTTCTGACTAAAATAAGTGTTAAGGACTCTCTAATTCAGATATGAATAGCCGTTCAACCTATTAAACTTGATTAATATAAGCATTATCTTCCCCAAAAAAATAAATAGCCCATGCGAAAAGAAAGTCCTTATGAAAAGGTTAAGGCTACTGTGATTTTGTAGCCTGGATGTTAAGAAAGGGCTGTAATCCTGTGTCATTTGATAATTCAATTCATTTTATAATACATAATACTACTAGTTCCGACAATTTCCAATACTTTTAACCTACTTAATTGTGAACTTTTTATAGGTATTTAGAATCAATAACGATTTTATAGAAGCGTTGAGTGGGTATTACCTTTGTACTATCCGTAGAAATCGAAATATTATGAGTACAGTTGTTAAGATTCTAATCAAACGGGTAGTTTTAAACACAACAAAGTAGTTACACTTATTGTAAACAGGATATGTTGAAGGCGGGATTTGTATGAAAATAACACCAGATAACACCCAGTTTGCTGCATACACTCGTTTGACGTTATCTGCTAGATTTCTATCCCCCTGTAACTCCCTCGGTTCTCATGTAACTTTGTTCTTCCCTGCTGTAACTAAGTTGGTATATTAGAGGAAAGAGCGAGAGAAAAAAAGTGGGGATAATCCAATACCAATTCAATGGTTTTTCAATATTCAATCAAACGTTTGTTTTAACCAAATATCAATATAAATTAAGGCTGGATCCAATAGTGATTCAGTCTTTTTCATTATGTCCAATACCCCTACAATCCCTTGTTCAATAAGGGATAAGGCGGTATCCAATCCCTTTCCAGTTGTTAAACCAACCATATCAATCTGAGGGATTTCCAGTTATAATTCAGGTCTTTTTCAATAGTTTTTCCAATAAGATTTCATCATTTTTTCCATTCTTTTCTCCAATTTTTTTTCTCTATTCTGGGAAGAACTTAGTTACAATGGCAGAATATTCTATACAAGCCAGAACAGAAAAAAGAGGGGGAAATTGGGTGTTTTGGGGAAGAACTTTATAACAGAAGGAAGAGTGGCGGAAAGAAGAGTTAGGAGGTAAGAGGCTTAGAGCCACAAGGGTTTGGGGGGAGTGAGGGGGAGATGAAGGCGGGGAAGGACATTTTGGCAGGGGAATATAGTTATTAACTTGTTGTTTTATTTTTACAACACATATAATGTCCCAGTATATTGAAGGTACACTACTAGCTGTAGGTTAGATGAGTTTTGATTAATGATGTCTGTAGTTGTTGAATATGACTATCATTTTTAATTAGTTAATTTGATAGTAACTTCAAGGCGTAATTATAGAGGCTCACACAGTATAGATCAATTCTAATTAAAAATGGAGGTTTATGTATGAATACGAGAAAAATGGCTATGGAAAGTATTATCGAGTTTATTGAGTCTGATGAAAAATGTGCTTTATTAACTGGGACTTTTCAAAATGAGAAACATCCTTTAGTTTTAAGGACTATAAATGATTTATTCAAAGGGAGCAGAATATTATTTAGAGCCAACTCAATGCAGAATTTAAGCACATTCTTTAGGGCTAATAAAAACTTTAAGACGGGTGTTGCATACAATTTAGGAAGTAACACAATGTTTGTTGACACCATTAACCCTCGAACATGGAGGAGTTCTCCTAACAGTTTCAATTTCGCTGTTGTTTATCCGTTTGATTCTGTAACGAAAGACAGTAATAAACAGAGCATTATGGATGATTTATTTAAGCAAAGAAATATTGAAAAGATATTTTTAGTTAGTTGGACAGATAATATAGACTTTTCTTGGTCTGATGAATATGTTGATCGGAAAATTACCTTCGATGCGGAAGAGGAAAAGCCTGAATACCATCAAAGGATGATTGATCTATTAACGAAAAATAAGGATTGGTAGAAGTACTGTCGATAAAGAAACGAATAAGGAGGATTGCATGAATAAATTTTTCCGAAAGCCGTCTAAGGTTGCGTTAATTTCCCTAATCGCTACTATAGTTGTTACTGTTTTACTCTTGTGTGTATTGAGGTTATCAGGAGTAGATTCAAGGATTGTACATATGATTGGTAAAGCGACAATTGCAATTTCTTTACCTTTCTTAATGCTTAACCCATTATTTGGCTTTATCTATTCATTTTTCGTTAAAGGAAAAAGTAAAATTCTGTATATCCTGTTGCATTTAGCTTGCATATGCACAATTTCAGTTTTAGCGTTTACGGCTTTTATGTTTCGATACTTTGTACCTTTTGCTCCATAGAAACCTAAAAATGAGGTTATGAGGGGGTGTGAGAAATTCCAAAAGTGTCAGCTATGTTGGGAGTAATTTCAGGGGCGTTTTCAATTTGCTTATGGGTTATCTTTAGCTTCTTCAATCCTTATTCAAATACAACTGATATTGAACCCATTTTAAATACATTTTTCATGCTATGTATTCCTGCTTGTTTAGCAATTATTTCTTCTTTAATCTCTAAAAAAGTATTATTGTTAATTGCTTTTATATGGTCGTTACCAATCAGTTTATATGTAACGATGACTCCAAGCATTTTTGCTTTATTTGGGGTTACATGCTTTGCCTATTTACTCAGCTATTTCTTGATGTATTTAAAGAAATGAGGAAATCGGTGTTCAAATGATATATTCAGAGAGATTGAGGTGATTATTTGAAAATGGCAATTCCAATTCTCGTTTGTATAATCATTGGTATTATATTTATAGGCTCATTTCCTTCGATAACAAGTGCTTGTTCGTGTGCAGAATTACCAGGTGTAGAAGAAGAATTTGAACGTTCAAAAGCCGTATTTAGTGGGAAAGTTATTGATATACGAGAGAAACGAAGTTTAAAAGGATATACGACTAAATCAGTCCTCTTTGAAGTAACGAACACCTGGAAGGGTGTAGAGCAATCACAAATAATCATTACCACTGGACAAGGTGGTGGAGACTGTGGATATGACTTTAAAGAAGGGGAAGAGTATTTGGTCTATGCTTACGAATCAACTATGTATGGAAAAAAACGCTTGTAACAATCATTTGCGATCGTACGAATGAATTGGGTTCCTCAGAGGAAGATTTGGCGATACTTGGGGAAGGACAGCCTCCGATTGAAGAAGTTGATTTAACAGATAAGCAGGAAGGAAATGGGTTATATATATGGGGTGCAGTAGTTATAGCCATCGGTATTGTTTTATTTTTCGTATTTAAGAGACGCACAAGGTCAAATAGTTAAGGGAGTGATTGTCAGTGATTAAAGACCTGTTATGCAAAGTTGATACACTAATGTAATAATTATGTAATAGACTGGTAATCTGATTCCCTCAATTTCCAAAGTTGTGTTACCATAATATTAACAAATATTAGGGAATTGGTAAGCGAGTGAGGAACATTGGTTGTATTAGAAGAAAAAGGGAACATAAAGACTCTTGTTCCATCTCACGGTTTATGTGAAACAGACTTAGAAGAGTTAATTAATGAATATGAAAAAGAATTACGCTATTTTGCCTACAAAATTGTTCGTGACTGGATAATAGTTGACGATATTATGCAGGAGGTATTCATTAAGATATTTCTAAAGTTGGACTCGTTCGAAAAAAGATCTTCTATTAGATCGTGGTTATATAAAATTACTTATAATCAATGCATCGATTATTTTCGAAGTAAAACGATAAAATCTCCTATGTTAATTGAATATCTCGAAGAAATTAAAGTAGCAAATACTGACTCGGCAGAAATTGAAGCAATAGAAAAGTTTGAGAAGGAATGGTTATGCCACACAGTTAATTCTTTACCTAACCAATACAAGGAACCGATTTTACTTTTTTATTTTAAACAGTATTCCTATAAAGAAATTAGTGAGACTTTAAATGAAAATATTGGTGTCATTAAGAATAGACTTTTTAGAGGAAGACGTTTGCTAAAGGAAAAATACTTCGATTATCAAGTTAGCTATGATCGAAAAGGAACGGAGTTATAACAATATGAATTCTTTTATTGTGATTATCATAATTGTTTTAGCTATTATTGCGGATTTCTTTTGGTTCGATGTTGATAAAAAAAGATGGGGATGGATGAAGAACTGGTCAAATCTCCAAAAGGTTTTATTCTTCTCAGGTTTTGCAGTTGTTTCAGGATTAATTTACGTTGGATTGAGTTTAGGTTTTTTCTAAAAACGTGGGCATTATCACTGGGATAATGCCCTTATTTATTGAATTTCCCTTTTAAAATTCTGCCACAAATCCCAAAGAGTAAATTTAGTTAAATGAAATAGTCAAAATAATTGAAAAATGTGATACCAAAATCATTTAAGTTTCGTAGATACATAGTGAAAACAATTTTTAACTAATTCTGGATAAAAGGATGTGTTCCTTATGATGAAAAGTAAAAAAATGTTATATCTTTCTCTTATTCTTTTTATTGCATCTCTTGTCCTAAATTTCCCTTTTCCACACGAAAGTCCTTATGGTGAGACTGTCGCATCGGTATTGAATATACCAGTTCAATCTGTTAATGGATTACATTATGTAGGAATTGCTTCATTAGCTTTATTGATTGCAAGTTTGTATTTCCTTACCAAATCGGTAGAAAAATATCATGGGCGTGTTGTCTTGGTTGCCATTGTTCTCGCTTTATTCGCACCATCGATGATTGCCAGTTCGTTTCAAAAAACATTTGCAACAGGTATTTATGCTGTTTCTTATGAGCGTGATTGGAGCAACTGTCAATTTGAAATGATCGGTGAAACAACATTGCGTGGAGAATGTGAACTTCCTTTTGAAAATTAGAGTAGGAATGATGTCCAATTCACCATTGAATTTTATGAAAAATACTATTTTGAAGATGATGTACTCATGGTTTCACTCATGAACAACAATGATCCGTATGAGGTGAAGCTAAAGGGAAATGAAAGAAAAACAGTGAAAATTGAGTCAAATATAGACGTTTCAAATATGGAAAATCATATTGAACAGGGTAGTTCAACAGGTGTAAATATCATCATTAAGTCGGGAGAAAAAATAAGGAAACTTTAAAGTTGTTAAATTGAATAGAGGTGAAAACGCTTGAACTGTTGTTGTGATAGTGAAGAAACAAATGATTTAAAAATAGAAGGAGATGTTGGGGCAGATCCAATTTGGTGTAATAGGTGCGGTGGCAATCTCGACTTAGAAGATGTTCCGATTTCAGATAGATTAGCAGAGGAATTGTTGTCTTGGGCAACATGGAGAATGGATTGATTGGGATTCAGATAAATTGCTTCCTAATGGGATTGAACTGGAAGATAAATTTAATCAAATGGGATTCGTATTAACGGAAAAGGTGAAACAAGAAATTGGCGGTAAATATAAAATAAAATTCATATCATCTACCAGTGCGAAATCTTATGCAAACATGAAAAACGGTTTTAGATAGAGTGAGGACAATAGGATATGAGGTGATATTTATGAAAGAGGGAAAAGAAAAAAGGATTATTCCTGACGAATTTGGAAAAAGTTTTTTGAATGGAGAGTTTTCCACTATATATCAACAAACCTCTAAGGATTTTAAACAGTTGGTCATATTGGAGCAATTCATAGAGTTAGGAGAGTCTTTTAATCTTGAAGTTAAGCAGTATAACTTAGAAATGAGTAACCGTTTAGGTAAACATATTGAGCAATTTTTATGGTTAGACAATGAGAGGGAAAAGGCAATTAGTGTAGCATTTGATGAAGATTACACCATTCAAAGTCTGCTTCTTGCTCCATTTGTTTCTTATCCAGAAAGTGATAACCGATACACTGAGAATACTTATATCATGCCAATAAAAGAAGAATGGTTTGTTTTTTGGGGAGGAACAAATCAATTTATTAATTACCATTATGTTTATGAAACTCAAAGATACGCATATGATTTGGTCATTATGAAAGATGGTCAATCCTATCGTGATGCACCTACTAAGAATGAAAACTATTATGCTTTCAATAAAGAAATAGTCGCTCCGTTTGATGGCGAGGTGGTAAAAGTAATAGAAGGTGTGAAGGACAATGTGCCAGGTGAAATGGATGAAAGTCAGCCAGAAGGAAATTGTGTTGTGATTAGACATCCAAATAATGAATACAGCATGCTTGCCCATTTAAAACAAAACTCGATTCTTGTTAAGGTTGGAGATCATGTACAACAGGGGCAAGTGATTGGATTATGTGGAAACTCTGGAAATTCCTCAGAGCCTCATTTGCACTTTCAAGTCATGGATTCGTTTGATTATTATACTGGTAAATCTATTCGTATCCAACTTGAAGGTAGTTCTGAACCAATCCAAGGAGAAGTAGTTAGACCATATAATTAATCTATTTAGTATAAGAACTTTCTAATTTTCCTAAAAGTATAGTAGAGCTATAGTTATTGATGCGGTATCTGAATGTTTCAAAATAAGTTGCAAGTGAGGTCATAGCGAATGGATTTAAGAATACAAGAATTAGTTGAGTTTACGCAGAAAAAGTTCGGACTAAGTAACTATTATTTACATGAACAACAGTTTTATCGGAGTGTAGATATCTTCAATGAGACAATTTATACATTGTCCATGGAGTGGTTCCCCAATGATGCTGTACAAGATGATGATGGACTAAATCCAGAGGGGACAGTAAGTTTTGAAATCAACTTGAAAAGTCTTAAATTTGAACGTATTTTTGCAAAAGGTAAGCCTTATGCAGAAGACGGGATTACATTTAGCAATCTTAATAAGGAAGCCGTTATAAAATGGGTTGAGTGTGAAACAGGATTATCGTATGGGGAACAATTCCAATGGGTAAGAGAAGATGAAGGGGAACTTAACTTTATGTCGTGTTTTGATGGTGTTGCCGTTTCACCTCCTGGATATATTGACATCAAGTTTAACGAAGAAGGGAAGCTCACTATGTTTTCAATGCATGGTGAATTTCCTTCAAAAGAGCTGATTAAGAAAGAAAAATATACTCTTTCTCTTGATCGATTAGAAGATTTGGGAAAGGAACAATTGAAGTTGATTGAATATCCTTCCTATGAACAGAAAAAATTATACCCTATATATGCATTGGAAGAGATTTTTGTTACAAATGATGGGACAACAACGATTCCGTTTGAGGTTTTTGCAGATGAAAATTATTTTTTGAATATCGATCAAACAATTTATTGGGATGAACCAATGAATCAACCGTTTGAACGGAAAGAAATCAAATGGATTGAAGATCTTACAGCAGAACAAGCATTTTCATGTGAGCCATCTCCTGATTCATTCCCCATTACAGAGATAGAACAAGAGAAATGTATGATAGCAGTTAAAAACCTTTTACGGCGGGAATATCCAAGTGAATCAGGGAATTGGGTATTAAAACACTGTTATCGTGATAAAGGGTATATTCACGTTACATTGAAAGCGAATATTCAGGATGTTCGTGTATTTCAGCGGAAAATAAAGGTCTTCATAGATCCAAAAAGTTTTCAAGTTGTAAATTACATGGATAGTAAACCGATGTTGGAGACCTTTAATGACTTTCAAGCACCTGACAAGGTAACAATCACAAAAGAAGAAGCCTATGAAAAACTTAAAGATTTGTTTGAGTTAAAATCTTACTATGTGTATGACTTTAAACAAAAACAATACGTTTTATGCGGGAAATTAGATTGCAAGTATGGGGTGAATGCATCAAACGGGGAAGTGATAGCGTTAGATGATTTGTAGCTTGATTGACAGTGATAAGTATTTAACAGAAAGAATTGTTGTCTTGGGCAACAAAGTATGGAAAGGTGCCCCCAAATATGGATAAGAAGCCTAAATTAAAAAGATCAGACTTATTAAATAAAGATGATATTTGGAACGCCGTTAGTGATGTGCTACTTGAATCTGCCTATCAATTAGAAAATAAAGTAGCTTATGAAGCATTTACTGTTCTTCAATACTATTCCGAAATGGAAAGTGGAGGTCATGAAAGTTTTTTAAGATGGAATTCAGACCATGTAGAAGGAGTAGGAATCACTCGTTATTTGGAAGAACTGATCGGTGTTCTTGATAAAATAGATGCACATGAGTATGTACTGATTGAGAGAAAGTATGGAAAAGAAATGTCGGACTTGTACGTTGCCTTAGAAAATGACGAGATTGACGAAAAGGAATTTTATAGCGTTATCGAAAAAGCAGACAATGAATACTATCATCTCAATGAAAAACTGAGAGAATTATTAGAAACGTATTTCGTAAAGATTCACACTGACTTAATTGAAATAATAGAGTAGTAGATATATGGGGCATTGTAAAGTGTTTGTGTGTTTGTGTAAGTGATAGGAATGTTTGTAGAGCTGACGATAAAAGACAGTTTGAAAATATTGAGTGAGAGGAAGGAGGCTTCCAATGAACAACTCATTAGTATTAAGCCTACATCGGGCTTTAATCGGTGCAATTCCTGAAAATTTGAGAGGATTAAAAGTAATTTTAACAAATAATCGGCTGTTATGGCAGGCTTTTTTCGATTATGAGCCAACAGAGGATGAAAAGGAAGTGTTAAGTGTTGCTTGCACTGAAGTGTTATCTGATTTCCCTAACATTAATGAGGTTCAAGAGGAATACATCTTCCATCCAACACCATTAACTGTTAATACAATACACGAATGGGCATTTGTTAGATGGGAGCCTGAAACAGAACAAAAGAAATCAACGCATCAAAATAGGAGAAAAAATGAATGAAGTATGCAGACTATATTAACCCTGAAATATGGACTGGTGGATTTTATGAACTTTCAATTGAGTATCATCCATCAGGTGATCATAAAAAGCTAAATGATGCTCTGGACTCATTATACCAATGTGATTTTTTTAATGGAATGTGGGTAGAAAAAAGTGATTATCAAACGTCTCCTGTTCCTCTTCCTATAAATATTGAAGAGGAGAGTGTTCATTTATTTTATGGAACCATAACTCTAACAGCAAGTAATCAGTTACCTTGTGTGATTAGCATAATTAGGGTTCATGGTGAGTCTGATTGGTTAGATATTTCAATTCCACAAGCTATACTTGAAGAAAAATTTCCATATAGATATCCTCTTACAAAAGAGTTAAACCCTTGGCTAAGTAAGGTTGTTGAGCTGTATGCAAAGTTGGTTGAAACTATTTTTGAAAGTTCTCCTTTTACTATAGCAATCATTGGTGAAGAGATTTCAGGAGCGGATATACCCGAAATTAATCTGGAACATGTAACGATCATTACACATTCTCAATTGGAAACAAAACTTGGAATCAATAGAAAAAATGATTAAATGATGTGTTTGATTTATTCAAAAGGGGAGTGATTCATTGAATTATTGGAGAATAACAAAATATGATCCATTAAAAAGGAATGCTGATGGAAGTTATCTTGACCATGAAGAATGGACTTGTTTTTCAGAAGTTGGGACAAAGATAAGCATGGAGGAGTATGAGGCTACGGAGGAAAAGTACATAAATACTATCACGACATTTATGACGGAAATGGGTTTGAATAGAGTTTATGTAATTGCCTTAGAGCAAAGGTCTGACGAGATCAAACATCAAAAGGCGAATGAATTTCTATCAAAGATTTGGATAGGAAAAGCGGTGACTGCACAGGAAGTCCGAGAGTTAGTCAAGTTGACATTACGGAATGCCATTTGGTGTAAATTAGGCTATAAGAAGAAATTCTTTGTTCACTTTGGATACGATTATTATATGTACATTGGGGCGAGTGAAGACTGTACGGAAGCTATAGAGGTTGTTAAGGAAACGGGATTATTTGTCGAGGACTTCAAATCTCCTTACATAACGAATTAATAAAAAGTGGAGGATATTGATGGAGAAAACGCAAGTGATGGTGTATTTTAGTTTGTTTGCAGATGAATTTTCATTAGATGCTGTAACAAAACAATTGGATATCGTACCAACTGAAAGTTATAAAAAAGGTGACATCATAAAGAAAATATCTCCTACAGAAAATCATGTAAGAGGTTATACCCGTTGGAAGCTAAGTACAGGTTATCAAGAATCATTGGACGTTGGTGATCAGTTAAATTTAATTATCAATCAAATCGGGGGTAAGGCATCAATCATCAATGATTTAAAAAGGCGGTTCGGATTAGAATGTAGATTCACCATTGTCATCATAATGAACAACGGTTATACACCTGGTTTATATTTAGATGAATCTCTAATTGCATTTGCCAATAGCATTAATGCTGATTTTGATATTGATTTATACGCCAATCCCTACGATGAAATAGATGAATAGGTGAGGAAAGGACAAAAATAAGCGGTCTTTACCTTATAAGATGAATCAACAATGAATTTAATAAAGTTAAAGGAGAAGTAGGTGTCTTATTGGAAAATCGTATGGACTTAGTATCATTGCTTAGAAGCAAAAAAGTAAAGGTGACTGAAATAGACAAATGGGGAACATTTTTGAGGAAACGATGGGAAAACAATTTTGCCAATCATCTCAGCGATCAAGAAAAGAAATCTATTTATCTTTATGACTTTTTGTGGTACATATTTAGTTATGAGAAAAAGAATTGCTTAAAAGTAGAACAAGCCGACATAGCGTTTAACAAAAAGTCAAAGAAGTCCTGTTACGTTTTCTATCAACATTCTGATGATGCATTTATTCTTGAAAATGCTTCATCTTTAAATGCAAATGATTTCCTAAATGAAGCAGATGTGTACGTGGTAGATAAGGAATTCAACTGGACTTATGTAAAAACGCACGAAACGGGTTGGTGTGGGCCGTACTTTTGCCAAGAATAGTATGAATTGAGGTGTTCCATATAGAACTTTTAGAGTTGTACTACAAGAAATATACAGGTACAGTACAGGCATCAGATTATGTAGGATGGGCAAATTCTTATTTGTATTTGGATTTTCTCGAAATTAAGAAATTAGCCAGTATGAAAGGGAAATTAAATATATTTGAAATTGAAAAGATGTTTGTCGATGCAATAAATAGTATTCAAAGAGAAGCACCTTCTAAAGAACAATGTGTAGACTACCATTTAAAATGCCTACATTCACAATTATTAATGCCCAAAAAGAATGCTGTGTCAATTGTGAAAGAGATTTATGCTTGTACAATTGCAAACGATTTATTCGAAGAACAGATGAATTGGCAGGAGATCAGTGATGCCATAGATGACTTTCAGTACGGAGATAACGATTACGGCTATACCCTGGATAAGATCTATGAAATGATTGTTGCTCATGCACGTAATCTATGGCATACAAAAATAAGTAAGATCACGTTTAAGGAACTGATTGGACAGAAAGTTACCGCCATTGATTCAGAAGTTCATTTCATTATTAGGTTGGAAAAAGGGGCAATAATTATTGAATGTCCTTGGCGAATTCGGGATACAGGAGGAATATTGTTAGGAGAAACAGATATTCAATCTAACCAAAGTGAATGGAAATCGGTCAAAGAGCTATTGGTTGGTAAAAAAATTGAAGATATTCAGTTATTCGAACAGTGTCCACTTCTAATCGTACAATGTGATAATGTCTTTGTAGATGTCTTCCATGCCAGTTCCTTTTTTGACGGTTGGACTTTAACAGACGAAGGGGATTTCTATATATTTTCCATGCATGGTGGAAGTATTGCATAAATGGATTTGACGAATGGCACAAAAAAATTACCTTCACTGATGGTCAAAGCAACATGTACACAACGATTGTGAATTATTAAAATGTGTTGGATTTTATTAGAATCGCTTTTAAACAAATGGAAGCAAGTGTTGAAGAATATTGGGCTGTCTTGAATTGCTCTTTTTGAATGAGTAGCGTTGGCCAGTAATTTTTTGAAAATGCAAATATCGTATTTTAAGAAGGTGATAATAGTGGCTACTGTTTATATTTCAAGCATAAGCGGTCTTAATAAGTATGATGATAGATATGAAATTATAGGTGAACCTAAATACATATATCATATTGAAGTAAAAGAAATTGAGAAGCTGTTAATTGATTATCTACATGAAATAAATAGGTTTCCAATCCACTTAACTATAACTACCTATAACGATTATGATGAATTTGAAACATTATTGAAAAGGTTAGGCCAAGAGTATGAAGTAAATTCATTAGCTGATGTAGCATATGTTTCAACAGAAGATAGTGAAATGCTTAAATACCACGTTCCCCTATTTAAAGTGAAAATAACGGATGCAGTTGCCTTTGAATCGATCATTCGTACCTCTTTCTGGATGGCAGAATCGAATTGCACATTTATCCTTTCCTGTTCTGATAATGTAAGTATTATAAATAAGTTGGGGAAAGACTGGAAAGGTAAAGAGACCGAATACTCTACGATTTTAATAGATATGACTAAAGAATCAACGTCAATAGCGATTACCCATGATGCATATGGTTTTTTGCTATTTTCAGATTTAGAGGAAAACAAGTCCATTGAAACGATTGCACAGCGACTTCCCAATTATACTATTGTAATAGGTAAGTGAGGTTTTATGGATTAGTTTAAGTAAATATGCAATTTATAAAAATGATTATCGTTGATGCTCGTTTCTGTCTCATTTGCAAAACAGAAAGGTAATTTATAATAGATGAAAAAGACAATTTTGCATGCAGTTATATTTTCGATTATTATTCATGTACTAATCCTTGGATTTACGATAATTAAAGGATACTTGCTGACAAAATCTCATATTCCAAGCGACATAAATACTTATGATAATGTTCATATGCTCCAAAATGAGGTTGCGTTTGGTATTGTTTATAATTCAGGAGGTGCAGTGCTTTTAATTTTGTCATTTTTAGCGGGCATTGTTTGTTTTATGATAGGCAAATTTGTATTTGTAAGGTTAAGAGCTAAAGGATTGAAACAGTGATTCAATGAAAATATAATGGAGACACTCTTTCACTAAGGTCGTAGTTTAGTTGAAGAATAATTATTTAGATATCACAATTTAAAAACAAGGGGGGAGTTCATTGAAACGAGTTGGATTTATTTCGGCTATTGTAATTGTTATTTTGGTTGTTTTCATATTTGTAAATAAATTATACTATCCTTCTCTTCCAATTAATAATTTATCAGCTAAAGAGACGATTGAAAAATTGGAAAACTCCGATAGTAAAGTAGTAGAAATTGCAGTAGAAGGCGATACGATTTGGTATATTACCAGAACAGATAATCAAGTTGTTTTGATCGCTGATGAAAATATTAAACAAATGATCGGTTCTAAGGGATGGGAATTTAAAGAAAAAGATGGTAGTGGTCTGTTCTTTGAAAAAGAGGGAGAAAGATTAATTGCTACTACCCAAATGTGGAGTAAAAAATATGTTCTTGTTAAAGTTCAAAGTAAATTTAAAAAAATTTAGACCTTACTAAGCAAACGGAGGAATGTCGCATTTTTTCATAGAACAGGTTAGTTGAAGAGTGATTACGATAAAGGATGGGAGAATTTGAAGAAGAAAATATGGTTTTCAGTTCTAATTTTAGTAATAGTTATTGGTGGTCTTTATTCCTTAGTAAAATTCAACCCGCCTATAGAAATTGGTACACTTGCTTCAAGTGAAGATAAAAAATCGGTTGTTGTCGGAATTGGTAATAAAGGGTTTCTCGAAGTGAAGAATTTAGACGTTTCAGTTAATAACAATGAAAAACCATCAAAATTAAAAGTACAAAAAAGTGATGCTGTACAAGGTTTCATTATAACGGATGATTTTGAAAATCAAGAATCAGAAAAATATGGATTTAAGAATATAGGGGATATTGTTCTTAAAAAAGGTACAGCCCCTTCTTCGTACTTTAATAAATTAGATGATGGTACTGCCACTAAGGATGATGAAATTTATGGTGTTAGTGTTATTCATCATGAGGCAATATTTAAGGTTGATATAAGATATAGCTATTTGGGGATTTCATTTAATGAAACGGTATTCTTCAACTAACAAAGAATACTAAATCTATTATCCTATAATTGAAAAAAGTCCTTTGTTCTTAGAAAACTCAGAACAGGTGATTAGATCAAAAGAAATGCTCCAATCCTTTTGGAATAAGAAAAGTGCCTTCTCTTATTGAAAAATACATATACAGAAATGGAATAAAAGTGATTCTTATACTGAGGTGATTAAGTGAAATATACTTGTCCTTGTTGCGGTTATAAAACATTAGATGAAAAACCACCTGGAACATATGCTATATGCAATATCTGTTATTGGGAAGATGACGGGATTCAGTATGATGATGTTGATTATGAGGGTGGTGCAAATACTCCATCATTAAGGCAGGCACAAAGAAACTCCATCTTATTTGGAGCTTGCGAGGAGAAGTGTATGGAGTTTGTCAGAAAACCTAACGAAAAGGATGAAAAAGATTCAGAATGGCAACCGTTATAGTTTATTAAGGCATCAAATGTATTACACAATAAAAGGGAACGATTAAATAAAATAATCAGGAGATGGTTAATTGTTATATCAGCCTAAGTGGAGTAAAGCCAAGAAACATTTAAAAAGTTTTATCTGTGAGCCTTTGCGTTCAAGGGTGGATTTTCAAGTCATTAATTATAGAAAAGCACATGATGGGTTAGGTCGGGCTGTCATTACTGTTGATAAAGTTGAGCAATTAAGTATGTGTACAATTACAGCAGAAAGAGAAGAGTATTATAGAGAAAGAGATCTCAGAAGGAATCTGAATGATTTTGATTATGATGATGTAGCAAAAAATAGATTCATACAAGATCAAGCCCACACACAATTGAAAAAAGAAGGTATCTTTGCTCAATACGACTTCTTTTCTTCATTAGAGGAATATTTCAACTCTTCCATTGAAGAATCCCTAAAGTCATATGATATCCTAATTAAAATACTCTGTTTGTTAGACCGTAGAGTAGGAAAAAGAACATTGCATAATATGGAAGTGTCTATTTTAGGAGAACATGAATTAGTTAGATATTTTTATGAATTACGTTGTCAGGCAGAAAACATGCATATTGCTTCCGATTGTTCTTAGGCGGTTAGCTTTTCCCTACTATGTCTGCTTCTGTTAAAATTTAGTGTTTAGTTATTTTATCCTTATTATAATGCAATGCATGATACAGAAAAGTATTGAGAATTTTGAGCTATATGACTGTTCAGCAAACAGTGGTGATTATTATGATTATTGAAATTGATGGTTACTTTCAACAAGTTCTACTTACGGGTAAAAAGTGTTCAAAACAACAATTGGAGCAAATGTATCTCAAAGCCAAAGAATTGAACTTTGAGCAAAGGGATTTTTCTGACGTATTTTGCAAAATTTACAACTTTGAACAAATACCTTATTCAGAGGCTATTAAGGTGGACTTTGTTATAGATACTGATACCGATAGAATTTACTCGCCTACATATTAATAACAGTAAGCTAACTATCTACCTAATTGAAATGAGATGAAAAGTGTGAATGAGTTTGTCATTAAAGGTAAAGAGGGCTTTATACGAATTGAGTTAAAAGAAGTATTTGGCTTTCCCGATTTGACAAGTAATTTTGGTGGCTATGATGTTCAAGGAAGAATAGAAATTAAGAGTGGGAATTATTACGTTAATGGTGAACTGTGGTTTACTACTGGTGAAATCTATGAGTTCCACGAACAATTAGCAAGTTGTTATCGTAAATTGAGCGGTGTTGCTACGTTTTGGACTTCCGAAACTAACCTGAAAATTGAAATTAAATTTGATAAATTAGGTCAAATCACCATAGACGGTTATTTTCAGGAAAAAGCATATCAAGAGAACAAATTGAAATTCGAAATTGAAAGCGATCAAAGTTTTTTTGAAGAAACCATTAAAGAGTTAAAGAAAATTGTGGATTATTATGGTGATTTAAAAGGTGTTAAGAATAAGTAACTTCTTTATATTTTCTACGAGTGCGAATGTTCAATAGAATAGTGGTTCTTTTAGACGATGAAGAAGGATTATGAATAAACTAAAGGTAAGGGGAAATATTGTGGCATCGAATGAAAGAAAAATGATGGATAATGCCCTGAAAAAAGTTGTTATACCTGTATTAAGAAATCAAGGGTTTAAAGGCTCATTTCCTCACTTTAGACGTGAAAATGAAGATAATATTGATTTAATTACTTTCCAATTTAACAAATGGGGCGGTTCATTTGTAGTGGAATTAGCAATTTGTCCAATTAAAGGTGTAACGATGTCTTGGGGAGAACAAGTCCCGCTTAATAAAGTTACTGCCCATCATATAAACAGACGGTATAGGTTAGGGGCTAAATCAGAAGATGAAGATGGAATCTGGTTTAATTTTGAAAATGTAAAAACAGAAGAAGATTTTGAAAAGGTTGCATCGAATGTTTTAGATTTATTAAATACATCTGACCGTTCATGGATTTCAAAGTTACTTAACCAACAGAAACATTCTTGAAATAAGGGCTAACAAACGAAATGATTTCTTCCTTAAACCTTATCCCTACTATGTCTCAAACTAAAATTACCGCTTCTTACACAATAAAACCGTTCCTTAACTAAAAAGAACGTTCCTAAATCCGAAGGTTTCCTGATCCGATTCAGGCAGACCTTCGGTCTTTTTATGCCCGAAAAAAGGCGGGGGAAAGAGCGAGAAAGAGCATGAGAAAAAGCATGAAGAAAAGCATGAGAAGACAAGTAACTACAGGGTTTCGCAACAAAAAAGAAGAAGAAAAGGCATGAGCAAACGTGTGAAAGAAAGCGGGAAAAACCGCTCCCTCCAACCTTAAATCTTACCTCTATTCTGGAACGTTATTATTCTTTCGGATTCAGTGAAAAATCGTTACACAAATGAGGAAAAAGGGTGAAAAAAGCGGGAACGTTATTATTCTTTAACGAGATTGGGGAAAGGTGAGAAAAGGGTGTGAGGGCATGTGTGGCAAGGGTTTGAGGGGGATTGGGGGAAGATGGAGCGGGGGAACGTTATAATTCGATGGGGACAACAATTATCTCCATGCTAAAAAGTTGATTTCCACGCTAAAAAGTCGGTACCTACTGCTAAATAGTTGGTATCCAGAGCGGGAAGACCAGCGGGTAAACAAATATGTATTCAATCTTGATTCTATCGTAAAATCAATCAAAATTCGGGGGGCGGGTCCAGTTTGACTTCGTCCCTTTTCTTTTGTAAAAGGCAAAGTAAAGGGAAAACAGCGGAAGTGGTGAGAATTCCTCCGCTGTAGTGTAAATTTGTACATTTTAGTTTTCACTTTTAGTAGAGTCGTCTTTTTTACGAGATGCTAAACCTATGACCCCGCCAACTATAATAAATACAATGTTTAAAATGATTTCAAATCCTTGAAAGGCATCAACATAATTAACTAAAAACCAGCTTTTACCTCCATTTGTTAGATGATTAATTAGCCCTCCTACTCCTTGGATAAGGAATAGTAAACTAAGTCCACTAATAATTTCTTTCATGATGAACACCTCATTAAAATTTTTTTAATTTAATATGCCTCTAAGACCAATGTTGAAAAAAACTGCACCTACTACTCCTATCGCTACTAAGAGTGAAGAAATTGGAGCTTCATTTAATTTTGACCTGATTTTATTTAGAAATTGATGTAGTTTGTCTTTAAGCACAATATTAACTCCTAAAAGCAGTAGTGAAGGAAGCACCATTACAAGATTGTACCCAGTTATAATTAAGATAGAAGGAGTAGGCTCTATTGCTAGGTGATCCATTAATAAAATTGAATAAAAGTAAGGCAATGCAGTTACAAATTCAATTAGAAAAACAATGCTTCCTAATATGATCATCCCTTTGATAGTTGTGTTTGTGGGTATAATTGAAATTAAACGTTTTTTTGTAGTATCTTTTGGTTTACTGAAGCTAATTAGAACAAGAACCATTCCAAAAAGGATATAAAACCAATTGATAAAGTCAATTTCAGATAATTGTTCGATTCTCGTCAATAGTGATTCTCCACCAAAGTATAGTAATAAACCCATTACAAAGTAGCCTAATTGCGTAATAGATAGAAAAACAAGCAAGCGAGAAGATAATTGATTAGGTTGTATCAATAATAAATAGGCTGTTACAGCTAGTACACCAGGACTTAATATGTCAACTAAGGCACAAATGGAAATAATTATTAAGGCTGTTGATATGTCTATTAATGAAGATGGCATCATTGCTTCAATCGTTTCTATCAATTAAATAGTACCTCCTTTTTAATATGTGGTATTATTATAATACAATGTGCTAAAAAGATAATAACACACTGTGTTAAATAAGGGAAGTGGTTTTAATAATGCCAAAGATTGTTAATCATGAGCAAAAGAGGAAGTCGATCGCAGAAGCTGCATGGAATATTATTAAGCAAGAAGGGTTTGAGAAAGCATCAATACGCAGAGTTGCAACTGAAGCAGGGATGTCCTCTGGTGCGTTAAGACATTATTTTTCAACACAGGATGAAATGTTATTATTTATCATGAATTATTACCTGGAAGAAGGAAAAAAACGTTCTCAAAGTAAAAATTGGTCAGAAAACCCATTGCAAGCAGTTGAGGAAGTTCTATTAGAGCTTGTGCCAATTGACGAAAAAAAGAAAATTGAAACGAGTGTTTGGTGGATCTTTGCACTTCGCTCACTTACAAGTGATACATTAAAAGAAAAAAAAGATGAAATGACTAACGGAACGTATGAATTAGCGAATTCTATGATTCAGATGTTAGTTTTACAAGGGCTTTTACCCGAGTCAATTAATGTAGAATTAGAAACAAGTAGGCTATCAGCATTGATTGAAGGTTTGTCAATTCATGCTCTACTAAGACCTGATGTGTACTCCTCAGAAAAGGTTAAGGAAGTAATCCGTTATCATTTAGAAACACTTTGCAAAGTATGTAATTAGAAAGTTAATAAAATGAGACTATATTCGAGTAACGAGGGCTTTTGCGGAATAAAGGTGGGACCAATACCATGCTTCTTATTTCTCTATTCTTTTTTCTACTATATATAACTGTTACTTTCCCCTTCCCCATGCTAAAAAGTTGGTTCCCACTGCTTTATAGTTGGTTTCCAAACGGCAAAGGAAGTGGGAAGAGCAGCGGGCGATCTTTATGTACTCAATCGTTTTTCAATTGGTTTTTTCAATAAAATACCAATCAAAATTCGGGGCTGGATTCAATATGATCCAGTCCTTTTCTTTTGCCAAATATTCCTTCAATCCCTTGTCCGATATAGGTTTCAATCGTTTCTCCAATACAAAAATCCGTAGGATTTCCAATCTCTATTCAGTGTGTTTCCTAACTGTGATACCATCCTAGAATTGCTGCATTTCCTTTCTTTTCTCCTGATTCTTTCCTCCATTATCGGTACCAACTCTTTAACATTGGCAGAATTTTCGATACAAGCCAGAGCGGAAAAAGAGGGCGAAAATGGGGGTTTTGGGGAAGAACTTTATAACAGAAGGAAGAGTGGCGGAAAGAAGAGTTAGGAGGTAAGAGGCTTAGAGCCACAAGGGTTTGGGGGGAGTGAGGGGGAGCGGAAGGCGGGGAAGGACTTTTTGGCAGGGGAATATGAAGAAATGTGGGATATTGAAGTTAATTCATGGGGGCAGAATCTTAATTACGAAAATATGCACGAATTTGACGAGATTGTAATTGGTAAAAGGTTCTCTTATTTCATTTTAGATAAAAAATATGAGGAGGATGCTCGAAATATTGTAAAGCATGTTTTAGATATGGATATTGTAGTAAATCATGTTGATATAGTAAGTGATAAATTTGAAATAAATGGGCTAATTTGGTTTAAAATCAATAACTTTTACAATGAAGATGTCTATCCCTCGTATAAGGTTCTAAGTGTCCTTTCAAAAAGTAATATTAATCATTGTATCTATCAGGATATGGATGGTAGTTTAAGTTTAGATATACGGATGAAGGCAAGTGATTCAAGGGAATCACACGTTAAATTTAGAGATGATTTAAAATTGGTTTTTAATTCCTCTTGGGAAGCGAATATAGCTAGATTATTAAACTATTTGAGTCAATTTCATAATTGCTCTTTTTAAAAATACAGAATCCTACAGAATTTCTAAAATGTATTTTTAAAAACAGAAATCATGCTACTTGTTGCTGATTTAATTGTACATTAATTCGGTCTGCGGCTAACTTTGAAGCATTATAAATAAGGGTTACCATGTCAAAATGAATTTTTGCACGTTTCCCAGTACGATAGCGAACATTGTTCAGTTGAAAGAATTCTTTCAGATAGGCATTAACCCGTTCTACGGCAGTACGACGTTTGAAAATGTTTTTCCATGCTTGTGACCCGCGTGCTGGTGCGGTATATCTGCGAAGGTCTGAAGTGATTTTCACTTTATAAACCTTTTGGCAAATACCTTCATTAGCTAAGGGACAGTCGCTGCATTCCTTTGGTCTTGTGTATTTCAATGTTTCATATTTAGGATCAAAACTATCATAACGATAAGAATGCTCTCTGAAACAAGTTGGGGCAAAGTGTTTATCATAGCCAATGATTTCCCCTTCATTTCGCTTATTATACGCGATGACGGATTGTTGTCCCATTCGAGGTTCATAGTCATAGCCCGCATCCATTGTTTGATAACGTAATGGAAGGTGAAGGCGTTCCTGAATTCCTTTCAGTAAAGGGATAGCTGCCTTACCATCATTTAGACTCCCAGATGAAAAAAGAGCCTGTAGAATGTATTGGCTTGATGTACCAACGGCTAAATGACCTTTGTAGCCAAACCAAAAAACATTTTGTCCTTCTGAGTTCTTTTTCACGCCCCATTTAGGGTCTTGGGGAACTTCGGCACGTAGTTCGGCTAGGGGAACATCTAATTGGGCCACAATTTTTCTATCATATAAAGGTAAATTGGCTTCCGTTTCAGCTTGTTCTTTAAGCCACCCGTCACGCTCATCTTTTGATTTCCGACCACGTTTTTGGGGTTCAGATTTTGGCTTTTCTTCTTTTGGCTGCGCTTGGTCTCGTGCTTCAAAATGGGTTGCATCAATGGCCACTGTATCATCCGTGATGAAACCTTCTGCAATAGCCTGGAGGACCACTTTTTCTTGTTCTTTCTCAAGGATATCGCTTTCCTCCAATTTCGTTATGAGACGTGAATAGGAGGATTCTGAAGGCACATGATCAGAAACCAAAAAGCCACAATTTAACTTAAAAGCTAGATCATCATGAAGACGTTTTATAAGATCCTTCATCGTAGGGATGCGCTCTATGTATCTTACAAAGGTGGAGATAATCATGGCTGCATAGTTTAGTTCTTCCGGTGCACCCAACCGTGATTTTTTCGCCACTTGATGGTACATCGAATCCAAATCTACCGCTGAAATAATGGCTTCATATTTTTGGGTAGGTTCCATGTCAAATAATTCCTGTATGCCAAATAGGCTAGGTTGTCGTATAATAGTCATAAGAAGTACTCCTCCAGTCTTTTTATGGTTTGTGGTCAACTACCATTATACAAGATTTGGGGAGGTACTTCTTTTTTTATCTCTTAAACCCCTTGATACACAAGGGCTAAGAATTATGAAATTCATTCATTTAGGTATTAAATGGGAATATGAAAGAGAATCCTACTTTGTTGAATCCGATCATTTCTCACATTATTATATACCAGATTTTTTTCTTGATAATAATACACTTATTGAAGTGAAAGGATTTTGGGATAATGAAAGTTTAAAAAAAGTATCCTTATTTAAGGAACAACATAAGGAACATAAATTGCTAACAATTGATTCTGATATGTATTACACATTGGATAAAATGTATAAAAAAGTAATCCCCGAGTGGGAGAAAGCGTCTGTCTTGATTAAAAGGGAGAGATTACCTGTGGTTGGAGTGACAAGACCAGAGAGAAGAAAATTTGTTAGTAATGTTAAGATCGGTGATAACTTATTTTTAATAAGAGATGAAGACAATCCTTATGATAGAAATGCTATATTAGTAGTTGATAATGATGATAACGAAATTGGATTTATTGCAAAGGATTGGGCATCTATATATGCAGACAAGCTAGATGTAGGGATGAAATTTAATGCAGTAGTCGAACAAAAGGAAGCAAAAGTAATCAAAATTGTTGTAGAGAGAATAAATATTAATGACATCAATTCCTTATATGAGTTTTTAAAATAAAGTGTATTATTGTCTTTCGATAACTTAGTATCAATTAATTTTTGTTTTTCTCTGTTTTGAGCCAGGTCGGTATTAGAAGAGGATAAAACTTAACATAGTGTGTACGTATTCTGATAGGTTTTTCAATCACTTTTCAATAGGAATATTCACTCCCAAATCAATACAATTCGGGCTGTATCCAATAGTGATTCAGTCTTTTTCTTTTATTCCTCCAATCCTTTGCCAATATTAGTATTAAGCCGTTTCCAATATCCTTTCTACTCTATCAATCAAACTGATTTTCAATCTCTATTCAGTGTGATTCCTAACTGTAACACCATTCCAAAATTATTACCTTTCCGCCTTATTCTTTTAATTCTTTCGTCTATTATGGGGAAGAACTTAATAACATAATGGAGGGAAGAAAAAGTAGAGAAAACAGGGTGGAAGCCTTGAAAGATAAGGGATTTGGGCAGAGAACGACTAAGTAACAGATACATATAGTAGATGTGTAGAAATGGACATAGATAAGATATTAAGAGAGATGTAGATTAAAATATTTAGAATATATGGTAAAATATATAAAGAGATTATGCTGGAATTTAAAGGCAAGTTCGATGGAAAAAGACAATGATAAATAAGCGTTTTATAATGAGTTCTCTAGATTATTATATGGTATATTAAATTGAAAATATACATATACTGACTTCTAAAAGAGGTATTGAATAAAATGAACAAGGGTGAAAATAAAATGACCACTCTAACATTATCAGATTTGGAAACAAGAGTAAGAGAAAATAAAACAAAATTTCAAGCGACTGTCAATCGTGTAACTGCTAAAATTAAGAGTCAAAATCTTAATCAAGGCCGTATACGACCAAAAGATCCAACAGAATCGAAGATTTTAGATAGGTTTAATCGAAAGTAGGTAACGATGAATATAGAGGAAGCTTTATTTCTATATTTAGAAGGAGTAATTTCTAAGTCGAAGAAAAGAAAAAAAGAATAGAACTTTGAAAATGCTACTATAAGGGATTTGAATATTTTCCCATAAGTAGCATTTTTGTGTGAATGGATGATAGATAATTGATTATCGCTGGTTTAGTTTTTATAGAGACCAGATTGGGACCAAATACAGTAATTAACAGCATATAGCTTCGACAATACGGAAATAACATTTTTGTAGTGTACTCAAAACGGTTCGAATGGGGTTCCTATGCAGACTCTATTAGTATAATAGTTGACAGAATTATTTGTAAAAACAGGATTGCCGAAACATAACCCTATATAAGTTATGTCGTAAATAAGGTATCGATTCTAAGATAAAATTTCCTATTACTAGAAAAATAGAATAATTGGTTTATATAGGCACAGGCTTTCATACAATAGTAGAGGGAAACTTATTTACAACCCTACCTATGGTTATAAAATTCAAGGCATAGAAGAGAATAGAGCACCCGTTCCTGAGAAAGCAAAAGCCTAATCACAATAAGTAATAAATATAGTGTGTTGTACTATATACAGATGATTGGGAAAACTATGTTCTTTAACGGGTGCAATAGTTAAACAAGGTGATCTTAATAGGTCACCTTATTTATGTTTAAAAATTGGAATTTGTTAATGGAATATTATGTTAGTATAAAGGTAGAAATTATTAAATTAACCAACGTGACAGTATCCTTCATCTATATTAAAACATTGTTTATAAGGCATGATTGCAAATCTTGAAAGTTATTTATAAATGATAAACGTTGGGGAGGTAGAATATATGATTAAGAAAATTGATTTAGAGTCATACAATAAATTCATAAATCTCTCTTCAAGATATTTTGAGTTATATCCTAAAGATGAAGATAAATCTTTAATATTTAGTGCAAAAATAAATATAAATTTTGGAATTCAAGATATTAACAAGTTGATTGATAAACTAAATGATCAGAGTCAATTGAAAGATAGTAGTTGGTATTATGAGCTTATCATTAAGGCTTATCAAATATTAAGTGCTTTTGATATTATAGTGAAGAGTTTTAGCGTTGTGAAAAGTGGTTATGATCAATTATACGGGGCTCCAAATGACAAAGATGGAGTAAAGAGAGAGGAAGAGCGACAGAAAATTGATTACTTTCGTGCCTTGAGGAGCTTAACGACCGCACATACTTTAGAGACAACTGATAAATCTTTTGAAAAATTTTGTATTACAAAGGGTACCTATCTTGAAGATGTTCGAATGAAAAAAATTATCGCTTTGCACAACTAGATGTTAATGGAGATATTATTTTAGAGATTAGAAGAAAAGATGAAAGCTCAGATAATCGTTTAGGGGATATAGAATATTGGGGGATATGGATTGAAAGAGATATTATTTCCCCCGTAAGAATTATTCTTTCTAAGCTAGATATAGTAAGCAAGAAAGTTGAGGACTTAATAAAAACTAGGGAAGATAAATTTAAGAACGAAAAAATCGGAAATTTAAAATGTATGGATAATACGTTTCTGATTGATTTAAAAAGAGCTGTTATGGAGCGTTACCCGAACGAGATTGAAGTAGTGAAATACAGTAACGGAGAAGAAGTAGAATACTGGGAAATACAAGAAATGTATGATCTTGTAAATTGGCAATATACCTTTGAAGATGAAAGAGATGAAAAGCTCAAACGGTTTCAAGATTTAAAAAGAAAAGAATTACTTCAGTATGCTGAAAAGATTCAAAATATGGGACTTAATGTTGAAGATAACTATAGCTTATTTTCAGGAATTAATAATAAAGGTATTGATGATTACTGCAATCAAAAAATTAGTATGTATTTGAATCGGAATAAAAATTATCCAGATCTTAAAGAGATTGAGCGTTGGGAAAATGATATATCTAATGCTAGGCGGATAAACCAAGTATCAGACGAAGTGTGGGCATGTTTAATGCTAAAAAAAATACAGCCAGATATAAATGTTTTTTTTAGAATCGAATGGACTACTTCATTTCGTGAGTTATATTGGCAATATTTAGTGTCTTTATTTATTCGACAACAGATAGATTAACTAATAGTAATTCTTATAAGAGATGCTATACTTAGCTTTTTTGAGAGGAAATTATAATTTTGTTGTGAACTAGGGGATTAATTACAATAATCCTTTATTTAACTAAGGAAATCTGAATAAGCACAGCTAAATTTTTGAGTAGGATAATTGATGTACCCAAGAACAAATACATTAGGATCCATAGGTGGTACAATCGAATTTGGTGAAAAATCAAATGAAACTTTGATGAGGGAATTTATTGAGGAACTAGGCGTTGAAGTTGCCATTGAATGATATATTTCCTGCATAGAAAATATATTTAAAATTGAGGAAAAGATAGGTCATGAAATAACTCAGATATATTTAGTGAAAAGATGAAAATATATATCGGAAAGAACATTTTACTGTATCCGAAGATAATAAGAATACTCTTGCAAAGTGGGTTTCCACAGAAGAAATATACTCTGGTAAAAAGGTACTTTTACCCCGATGGATTAACTGAATTACATAAACAGGAAATTTAAACTTCTTATTAAGCTATAGGGTGCTTTTCTTCAATAAGAATTTTATATCTAAATGGCTCTAAGATAATAAAAACCGATTTTCTCATATTGGAGAATCGGTTTATTCTAATTTCTTTTTAAACTGATTTTGAATAGGTAGAGACCATTGGGGGAGATTTGTTGTTTCGAAATTAATGTTTCCATTATTTATTTCGAGTACAATTTTCCCATCATCCTCACTATTGTCAATTAAAACAAGGTTGTCAATCAAATAAGCATATTCAAAAAGATGTTTAAACGATGTCTTATTTCTTCTGATAATATCTTCAGTAGGAATGTGATGACCACCATTTTTCACTCTCATTGCAACCCTTTCAATGTTTTGGATGACATTGCTTAATGCAACATAAAACATCGTTATTTCATAACCCATCTCTTTGGCTTTTCGTATTTGTTTAATAGCATTCTTACCAGAAAGAGTTGTTTCTAGTGAAAAGTCTTTACCTTCTTTAATGTATTTATGGACGGATTTGATAACTTCTTTCCCAGCTGATACTCTTTTATATTCAGGATTTTCTGGATCTATTCTTCTGGCGATAGCATCTGGATCAATATTGATATCAACACCAATTTTATCAATTATTAAGCTACGTAATGTACTTTTACCACTACCGTTATTACCTGCAAACACAAAAAATATAGGTTTGTGGTTGTGCATTAAGATTCACCATCTTTTTTTAGAGGAACAATATCACCATTAGGAAATTCTTTTACAAGTTTACCGTTTTTTTCATATACAATATACGTGTTGTTTGCTTTTGCGTCAATCCTAGCCCGTTCACCAGTCATTTTAGCCCATTTACTTAACCACTCATATTTTCTTTTTGGTTCATTGTTTTGTTCATCTAACATAAGCAACACCACCTTTAAATAAATTATATCAGATTGCTTATTAAATTTATAAGATAATCAATAAGTTTTACGCTTATAGGTTGCATTAGTTTAATATGGGATTATCAAATTTGATGGTCATTATTTTTATAATATATGTTTTGAATATTGTGTTAATATTTAACTGTAAAGTTGTTTTTGTAAAAAGAGTTCATTGGAGGAATTGAATTTGAATAATCAAATAGAGGTACGACGGATGACAAGTAAAGATATAGACAAAGTATATCGAGTTTACACCTTCTTTTAAAATCATACTATCCATATTTTTTAGAAAATGGAATTCCAGAAGTCAACGATTTTAATGTCATCCCTAAATTAAGAAAGAAAGGGATTGGAAGTGCCTTAATGGATGCGATAGAAGAGATTGCTATAAAGGACTTTGGAATAGTCGGAATTGGTGTTGGTTTGTATGACAGTTATGGAAGTGCCCAACGCATTTATGCGAAGAGGGGGTATATTCCAGATGGGAGAGGTATCATGTATAAAGAACAGCCTGTTTCTCCAGGGAGTCAAGTTTTGGTAGATGACGACTTAAACCTCTATTATACAAAACAAAAACAAAGTAAAAGGTAGAAGATTCGCTGTTGTTCTTTTTTCTATATAGTTGTGTTCCAAAATACATAAAACCCGCATTATTCCTATGTCTACTCCGTTCCAAAATTACTATACTACATGTTATAAAAAGTGAGACTTTTAGAGGATAGAGTAAGCAAAAGTAGTTAAAATCCAAAGAGAAAACCACCCCGAAACGCTCGACCAAAAGCTAAAGGGGTGGTCCTCTTTTTAACAAAAAATTTAACTGAGTAGCCTCACACTTGGACGAGTAATTGTGAAAGATACCAACTATCATATGTAGAAATAATTGGTGATCATTTTGAAGGAATTAGTGGTTTTGTAGATATACATTGATTTTTAAATGGTATTACACTATAATTCAAAATAATAATAAATGGGGCGGCAAAGGTGATTTCAAATGTATCGAAAGTACTTTTATTCAGAAAAACCAGTAGAATCTTTAAAAACTCGTATTCGATATCGGATGCGAGTTTTTTTATTGCTTCCATTGTTTATGGTCAATGGGAATAGCGTATCCCAAAAATAATTGATAGGAGAGAAACAATATGGAAATAAATGGAGGAAGAGCAGGTTTTAATTCTGTAAGTTTTACAGGAAAAAAGTATCAGTCAGTATCCCGATTTAAGGATAAGAAAATCACAACAGAAACAAGATTGAAAAAGGAGAACAAGAAATTATATGTATTTATTTCGAAGCTCCCTTTTTTCCGTTCATTTACCATGATATTGGATCAGATAAACAATAAGATACTGTTATTTTTCATCACTATATTTTTTTTAAAGGAGTTTTTAATAATCGGAAAATCAAATTCTGTTCTCTCACAAACCATCCCAGTTCACCCCTTCGTAATGATAGCGATTATTTTAGTGATGGCCAGTTTGATAATAAAGTTAAGTCCTGTAGGTCGATATCACGCTGCAGAACATATGGCAGCTACAGCTTATGAGAAAAATCCGAACTTAACGTTGGAACAAGTAAGTAAGCAACCTAGAATCCATAATGATTGTGGAACAAACTTAATCATTACTGTGTTAATCATTTTTTTATTACTTTACATGGTATTTGGTAGTGGAATATGGGGACTTTTGCTATCTTGGAGTATTGGATACGAAATAAGGAGAGCCGAACCGAAAATAGTATGGGATGTCTTGTTGTTAATTGGGAATGCCGCACAATATTTCCTTTTTACATCGAAACCCAAAGAGAAGCACTTGTTAGTAGCGATAGAGGCAATTAAGAAGTTAGAAGAGAAAGAAATATCAATAAAGAATTAAATTCCTAATCCGTGGGTAAGTCTTTAGACGAGGTTAACGTGAGGATATATAGTTAAAATCTATGGCAATATTGTTAGCAATCAAAAGGGGAGAAATAAATACAATATGAATATATTTGATAAAGAATTACACATTGCATATGAAAAGGGCTATTTAGAAGGCAAAGAGTACTCTAAAAGAAGGCTCTACAGAGTTCTAGTTGAGGCTATATATAAAGGTTATTCTAAGCAACTAATTGAATTGTTGATTAAATCAGGAGAGTTTCATGAAAATGAAATTCAAGAGGCTTATAACTATTTGAAGGATGATAGCTACCCAATATCGCCGTTGTCTGGAGTGTCACTTGGTAAGTTTATAGATTGGAGAATTAGATCTGAGATAGTGATCCCTACGGAAAAAATGACAAACCACGTCTATTTTAAGCTCACATCAAAAGCTATAAGAGGAAATATTACAGAATATATAAACAGTATAGTTGGATTCAAATTTAGGGAAGAACAAATTATGAATGATATGAATCATACATTAGTATTCTTAAAAGAACTATTAAAAGAGTATAAAACAAGTGACTCAAATCATTAAAGAGTCCTTATATTTCGTAAGCAATATATATACCAATCGCTTTAGCATCAAACCAAGCTCTAATACCATTCATTTTTTTATTTTACCTCACGTATAGCCTTTTTATCGCAAACAACAGCCGAGGCAGGGAAATGAAGAATTGTTAAAGAGTAGACACGGTAAGAATAGAATTGCAATGAAACGGAATAATTGTATATCAGCAGATTTTTACTAACTTTTTAAACTAAGTAATCATTTGTCTCATCTGTCTTTTCTAAACCATGTCCAAATTCCAAAAGGCCCTCTTTCCAAATTCTCTAAAAGTTGAATTACCCTTTCGTTATCTTTTTTTAATTTAATATAGGAATGAGATGGAGTTATCTTCGGAATTTTTACAGTTGCTCGTTTATACTTGATTTCTTCTTTCATATTATCACCCCTTATATTTACATTTTATACACACTATTGCCTGATCTGTATAGTGGTAAGGAAACAAACAGATTAGAGAAATAGTGTTTGTCTTGTTATCCCATATTTGTGTATACACTTTATTATGAATAATGGAGACAATTTTGTTGGTAATCTCCACACTTTTTTTATTAAAAACGTTGATTTTATCATGTTTGAT
The DNA here is from genome assembly GCF_037975285.1 of Ornithinibacillus sp. FSL M8-0202. Lineage (GTDB taxonomy): Bacteria > Bacillota > Bacilli > Bacillales > Amphibacillaceae > Ornithinibacillus > Ornithinibacillus massiliensis. The sequence continues at coordinate 1,208,778 of NZ_CP150248.1, read as the reverse complement.
TTTAAATATGTTAACACTTTAGATACTACAAATTGTGTTAACACTACTCTGTAAAAAACTCAGATTAAACGATACTTCTTAATATCTAAATTTCGAGAGAATTCTTTTAAGCCATATATTTTGATTATATTTAACTTGATTATCGCATTATCCTGCTTTATAATTCAACATAATAAATAGTGAAGTAGGGAATTTTATGAAAAGTATACATTTATTATATAAATACATAAAAAAAAGCTCGCATTCTTATTAAGGAGAATGTGGGCTTTTTTATTTATGTTGACTATAGTCAGTGGGAGGAGATGGTATAACAATGGTACAGGGAAACCGTAAGCAACAATTAATGAAAAGAGAAACGATACCAACAAAAGAGGCAAAGGAAAGGGCTGAAAATTGGTTGTTTGATAATGATACTTTACGTGTATTTGTTGATGCTTCTGATAGCTTTGCTTACTTCAACTATCTTAGTAAATCGAAATAGTGAAAGGTGATGAATAGGAAAATGACTGAGAATAAAAGAAATCCAAAGAGAATTAGAAGAATAATGGATTTAATCGAAACTATTTGGGAGGAGAATCCAGACATGCGTTTTTTTCAACTTATGGAGATGCTACAACATAAATATTCCAGTGAAAATAATAATTTTGGAAGGCGTGAAGCCATAGAAAAGGAATCTACAGGGTATGAGAGTCCTGTTATATTTATTGACCTTTTCTATTTGGAGGATGATAGTTTTGAAGCATTTTTGTCTGATTATGTACATGGTGAAGTGCAAAGAGATCCAGATAGGAATTTGATGAATTTACTAGAATCTAATAATGTGGATGAACTTGTAAGTTATATTGATGAGCATGATGTTAACCAGGAAATTAATGGAGCTAGTTTGCTCTATTGGGCTGTTTTTTTGAATCAAGCCCAAATAGTAAAGAAATTACTAGAACTTGGAGCTGATCCAAACAAAAAAGATTTGCATGGAAGGAGTCCACTAGAGGTTGGGGCTTACTGTGGCTTTTATAATGTTTGCAAATTACTACTAGTATTCGGAGCGAAAACGGAAGGGGCACTACAGAGAGCGGAGGAAGGTTGGAACGAGAATTACCAGGAAGAGATTGTTAAGTTAATTCAGGATTGGAAAAATAAGGAAATCAATTCTACTAGAAGTAAATCAGAAGATGGAAGAGAGGAGTGAAGATCATGAATGAGAAAACAGAAAATATAGGCGAGTTAAGAAGGGCATACGAATTGTTAAAACGGATATATGATAACAACTACATAATTAGTAAACATATGAAACTTGAGATTGAAGAATTAATGAGACCACAGTGGTTAAAGGAAATCGATGAAGATAACGAGTTATAAGAAATATTAAAAGCATTAGAGATAAAGTATAGAAAGGGAATGATTAATCATGTGATTGGGGGTTGTTAAGTATTACTTTATTAATATATCATAGATTTTTATAGCAAATTTATTTATTAATATAGGTCTAACCACTGGTTAGTGGAATAAACCATATCGAATCCAACTACTATAAAAAGTAACAAAAAAGAGACAGGCATTGGGTCAACTCAATATATTTAGGAGGAGATATGGTATGAATAACGAAGAAAAGAAACTTGAATTAGTGAATCAGGCTATAGATGATTTTGGAGGTTTATTGCAGGATTATCGTCGGAAATACTTTCTTACGCTGGAAGACATGGCTTCTTTGGTTGGTTGTTCTGCAAGCTATATTCATAGAATTGAACATGGTAAGCGAAATCCCGAGATTGATTTCCGTATCAAGGTTCTAACTATGGGGATGAACTGGTCTACAGAAGAGATATATCTGTATTTAGAAGAATTCCTTTCAAGGGAGAAAGTGAGAAAAACAGAATAGAATGCAAAAGGAAATGCTACTGAAGGGGAATTTACTATTCTTCCTCTAATTCAGTAGCATTTTTACCTTACTTTATGGTATAAAAAGTCACTACCGCACAATATATTGTCGGAATTATTTGTAAAAACAGGATTACCGAAACATAACCCTATATAAGTTATGTCGTAAATAAGGTTTCGGCTCTAAGTTAAAAAACTATCTCCATGATTAGGAAAATAACATAAGTGATTTAGGCAGGGACAGACCATCTTACAATAGCTTTAAACAGAAAACTTATTTACAACCTATCTATGGTAAAATTACCTAGCTGTGAAGAGAAAAGGGCACCCGTTCTTGGGAAAGCAAAAGCCTAATCATAATTAGTAATAAATATAGTGTGTTATACTATATACAGATGATTGTGAAAATTATGTTCTTCAACTAAAGAAGCAGGATTATTTAATAAGATTGAGGTGATTGAAATAGAAAAATTAGTATTACAAAAGTGCATCGATTATTCCTCAAATTTGAATTTTATAAGTGGTCAAATAACAAAAGATGGTACATTACTTCTAATTGAGAGTAATTTACAGGAATTAGATTTTTTTCAACGTCCTGTACCAAAAAGTAATTGGACAATCCAAGTTATTAAAGGTAAAAGTGTAGAAACAGTAGAACTAAAGAATGTCCCTCTTATACCGACAGGAGTGGACTTATTTTCAGATGGTACTTTACTTATCGTACAAGGTCGTTGTTTAAAAGATGGTAAATATATTGAACGAAATGCCAGAAGATACAACCCAAACGGGCAGTTAATTGAAGCCTTTACACTTGGAGATGGCATCGAACACGTACAAATTGATGACAATGATACAATTTGGGTGAGTTATTTTGATGAAGGTGTATTTGGTAATTTCGGATGGGAACAGCCCATGGGTAGTGAAGGACTTATTGCTTACAAGATAAATGGGGATAAGTTGTGGGGTGCAGGTAGTTATGGAATTATTGATTGTTATGCCTTGAATGTTGTAAGTTCAAAGCAAGTATATTTTTATTACTATGATGATTCTTTTCTTGTTCAACTTAATGAGATGAAAGAGACTATTCGCTATCGTATAGAAGGTGATACAATACACCAATTTATATTCGATAAAACAGGCTTAATTGGTCAAATAGATATGGATTCAATAATACGTTTTCGAATAAAAAATCGGACAATTACTCCAAAGGAAAAAATACAATTAACTGATGAAAACGGCAAACCTATCATTGGTCATGTTTTTATGCGAGGTACGTTTCTTTATGCATATGGTAAAGATGGAATATATAAAAGGGATTGTGAAGAAGTGCACTTAAAGTAACGGGTGCAAGAGTTGAAAAGAGCAACGCATATTATAACAGCGTTGCTCTTTAATATTTTAGAAATATTTTCTATAAAGCTCTTGTCGCAGTCTACCACTTAGTTCTGCGTATATCCTTGTAGTTTCACTTTTTTCGTGACCTAATAGACTTTGAATAACTTCTAATGGGGCACCATTATTTAACAAGTGCGTTGCATAACTGTGCCTTAACTGGTGGGGGTGAATTGTTTTATTTATTCCTGCTCGTTTGGAAATACGTTTAATGATATACCTCATCTGAGCAATGCTCATTCTATGTGGAGAGCGTTCTGTGACAAATATAGCTGGATCGTTATCGTATCTGGTATCTAAATATTTCTTTAGCCAAATATCACAACGAATATTAAAGTACACTTCTCGTTCCTTATCTCCCTTACCACGTACAATGGCAGATTGGCTTCCCCAATTTATACTATTTCGATCCAAGGTAACAATTTCTCCTATACGACAACCAGTAGAAAACATAAATTCAAATAAGGCTTTTTCCATTGTAGAAAAGCAAGCATCTCTAAGATCTTCAATTTCTCTTTCAGTAAGGAATTTGGGAATCCTCTTTCCAACTCTCGGTTCCTTTATTTTACTAGCAGGATTTAACTCAATGAAACCCTCCTCGTGTAACCATCGAAATAGGGACCGTAGAAATCTAATACGATGCGACAAACTTGAAGGCTTTAAACTATTACTCGATTCAGCTAAATAATCCTTCAGTTGTAGGGTTGATATTTTACTTATGTCGATATTCCCAAAGTAATCTGTAAGTAGCTTTGCTTGCAACCTATAGGCATTTAATGTTTGTGCTGAAAAACCCTCAATTCTCTTATCTGCCTCATAACTTTTTGCGGCTTCCGATAATAACATAATTGCTCACTCCCAAAAATATTATTATCAACATCTTTACCACTAAGTTGAATAAAATAAGTTTTTAAAATATTCGGGTGATCGGGTGAATTGAATGGAATTTAATGTTAGAATTAAGATAGGTTATTCAACTAACGGAGCAGTTTAGTGAAAGTAGGATTTAGAATATTGTTTCGATATAGACTTGAAAGCAATGGGGGAAGTAGTATGTTTATAGTTAGAACAGTTATTTTATGGATTCTTATATCCACTATCATTAATGCATATTTAATGACATTACCCATTCCTGTTCTACGAAAAAGAGATTATCCAATTAACTATCTTATTCAACAAAATAATCGAATAGATTTTCAAAATAAAACGGAGTGTGCAGCATTTTCAACGGCATATCTGTTGCGTCATTTTGGTATGGAGAATGATGGTGAAGCTTTATATACTTATTTTCCTAGTAAAACGAGGGCGGGAAATGTATATCCAAAGGGTATCCGTACAGTATTAAGAGAAAAGGGGTTTAAAACAAACTATTATAAAGGAAATATAAATACATTAAAGTACGAAGTTAGTAAAGGAATCCCAGTAATTGTTTTTATTAAAGTGCAGAAAGATAGCAATAATTTGCATTTTGTCCCTGTCGTAGGCTATGACAAGGAGTATATATACCTTTCAGAATCATTAAGGCATTTGGTGAATTGTGGTGATGAACAAAAGAGTTTTAACAGAAAAGTTCCGATTAATGAATTTAAGAAACTATGGAATGTAAAGAGAATTCATATGCTTCTATATAGCAATACTTACATAGCCGTAGAAGACACAAAAAGCTAATATTATTGATTAGAAAACCTAGCAGATTATGAAGTAATGTAATTCAACAAACGGGTGCTTTTCTTAAAGAAGGAGAAGTACCTTCTTTGTTGAAGTTATTTAACTAAAGGGGTAGAATTAGTTTAACAAGAATCTCGTGAAGGTTATAATAAAATTGAAAGTTATAGAATTGTGGGGGAAAATCATTGATAAAAGGATTATATGAAGCACATTTACCAGTAAGTGATTTAAATCGTTCAATAGAGTTTTATACTGACCTAGGACTTGAACTTGATCATACCGTTGAGAATAGGTTGGCATTTTTATGGATTGAAAAAGATAAGAGTTGGTTGGGTTTATGGAAAAGCGATAGAGTAGAACTTGAATACCATCCATCTATAAGACATATAGCTTTTCAAGTTTCATTACAAGGACTAAAGGAATCGGTAACTTGGTTAAAGAACAAAGGATATAAACCTAGAGAGGCTTTTGGATTTAAGCCAGTGGAACCTTTTGTTATGCCTCACGAAGATTATGCACACGCTAAAATTCATTTTAATGATCCTGATGGTAATAGTTTAGAATTTATTTGTAAAATAGATAATCCCAAAAACATAACAGATCGTATGTATTTAAGTGAGTGGGAAGAAATAAATAAATAATAAATTATTTCATCTTCAACTAAACCAGCTAATAGTTGTCAATATTTTTCTCTAAAAAACTTAAATTAATTGTGATATACTTATTTTGCACATGCCAAATAACCCTCCTGAATTCTTTAATTGGAAGGCTTTGGAGTATTTGGTTAAGTTAACTAGTTACGCAATATCTTGGAAGGTAGAGTTGCTTTTCAATATGGCGTAAATCCAATGTAATAGTTTATTGGCACACGCAATTATCGCTACTTTATAAGGCTTTCCTTCTTCTCGTTTTTTATCATAAAATGCTCGTAATTTCTTGTTACGAGGAATGATTTCTTCCGTTGTCTTTTGCTTGCGAGCATCACGGATTGCGGAGCGAACCGCCATAAATAAGGCATGTCTCAGTCGGCTAGATCCTCTTTTAGTAATACGATTGACTGTCCCCTTGAATCGTCCAGATTCAAAGACACTGGGATCTATACCGGCAAAAGTAAAAAGCCTAATTCCTCGCCCGAAACAGGCAGGAATTAGGCTTTTTATCCACGATATGATAAATCTCTCAATTGGTAAATACGTTGCGACGTTGTAAGTTCTATGGCAATCACAGGTGAAATTAAATTATAAAAATTTTGAATATATGGTAAAATAGAGTGAGGTTAAATGGCTTGTGTAGAAAAATAACTTACACATACGGGCTATTTAAAAGGAAGATAGTGTGCTGATTACGTTATAGATAGCCAATGATAAAGGAGGTAAGTTATTAATGATAAATATTTTTGTAGGATTAATCTTTGTCTTCTTTAAAACAAATTTAAGTTTTTGGGATATCGGAGTGACTTACTACATAACTAACATCATTGGATATGTCTCGATATTTTTTGGGATAATTGAATTGGGGAGAACGAAGCAAACAATTTTAAAGGTCAAACCCTATGTCATTATTATGATTGCTCACAGTATTTTCTTTTTCTTGTTGAATTTAACAGGTAATTCGCCCTTATCGATAGCTATGTCAACTACTTCAGGGATAATTGTAGCTGTAGTTGGAGTTGTGTTTATTATTGCAGGTATGTTTATGGTATTTATTATTATTTTCCAACTGCTGGACAGTTTAGCGACAAAAACGAATAAAAAGCCGTTATACAACTTAGTAAACGTTATGTCGTTCTTATTAATCTTGGCTGGTATAAGTGCTATCTTCAATTTTGCTCCGATGATAGCAACTTCTATGATGGGTGCTTTAGTATTACTGGAAGTATTATTTTTAATTAGCTATTATTACATTTTCCTAACCAAAAATGAAAAATACGCATAAAAGTTCAAGAAAAGGTTGTCAAAGAAGATCACCTTTTTCTTTTGGTTAAATACCTGGTATTATTATCTGAAAATTATGTTAATATTTAACTAGAAGTTAATAAGCTATTGAGGTAGGAAAGTGGCACAATAAAGGAGAATAAAAATGGCTTATAAATTTAGTGTTTTGACACAAGAACAAGCTGAAGATATCGCGTTTAACTGGCATTATGATGGGGAGTATTCTTTTTATGATATGATTTAGAACAATTTTTAAATCCAGAAGAACGAGGAAACGCAACGTTTGCTGTAACAAAAGGAGATGACCTGGTTGCTTTCCTTAGTGTTAGTAAAGTTACTGATAGAATTTTTGATATTGGTTTAGGAATGAGACCAGATTTAACTGGAAAAGGGAATGGGACAAGATTTTTAAGGGCAGGTATTAATTTTATCCAATCAGAATTCACACCTGAAAAAATCACATTATCAGTGGCAACTTTTAATCAAAGAGCGATAAATTTATACAGAAAAGTTGGTTTTAAAGATGTTGAGACTTTTATGCAAAATACAAATGGTAGTACATTTGAGTTTTTAAAAATGGAATATAAGTGTTAATGACGCTTATCAAATAAAGGGTGCTTTTGTATATCAAGGGCAATGAATTGCTGAGTCAAAGGAAAGGATAGTTGTGAGGAAGTGAAGGGAGGGAGAAATCATGAGTAAACGAAAGATAATAGCACTGGTTAATCTTTTAATAAGTGGTTTTATTGCTCTCATGATATCTATGTTTTTTGCTGGTGGAACCATTGCTGAAAATTATACAGATGAAACATATGTTGCACCAGAGTTTTTCATCATTCTTGTTATCTGGGGGGTTGGTGCGATATTCGTTCTAATTCAGTTTTATAAGGATTTAATACCTTATTTCATTATATCACTTATAATTACTTGGATTTCCATTCCTATAGGGATAAAAATAGGATTTTCTATGACTACGTAATTAAATGTTCACTAACGGCTGTGTTAATCATATCAGGGTTTCGTGAAAAAAGGCTTCTCCGAACATAAAGAGGCAAAGGTCAATTATTATTTTTATAACCATATCTTTCTTCTACTGGATTCTTGTTTGATTTCAATATAAAAAATGGTATAATTTTCTTAATATTATTGAAAGGGGTGAGAGGTAACAATGGTAATTTTAGAGAAGATAACCTTGGAAGTTAAATTATATTGTCTCTCATTCAAACGGATAAAGATAAGGGAATTTTGTTTTCATGATTTGACTAGGCAATTATGAACTTCGGCATTTGTATGATTTTAAACATTTGGCCACAGGGTTATTTATATAATTCTGTGGCTTTTTTATGTGTAATCATATTAATTACTGTACTAAAGCAGAAAGCTTAGTTCACATTAACTTTGTTGTTATTTTTCTCTTCCCAAAGAGGAGTGATAGATATTGGATTACTATATAAGGGGGATCCCCAGTAGAATGAAATCTTTAACGGAGTTTGAAAAGGCAATAAAAAAAGACAAAGTTGATAGCGTCCTTGTGCAAAGGAATAATACTGTGATATTTGAATACTTTCGAAACAACAAAATGAAAGAAAAACAACATAAAATATATTCTGTGACAAAAAGCATTCTTTCTGCACTAATTGGAATTGCGATAGATAAAGGCTATATCGAAAATGTCAATACACCAATAATTAATTACTTTCCGGAATTTAATAAAGATAAAGAGGATCAGAGAATTGCGATCAAGCATCTATTAACTATGACTTCAGGGTTACATTGGCCGGGCAATAGTGGTATGATACCTAGCAAAAATTGGGTCAACTTTGTACTTAAACAGGACGTTGATCATCCTCCTGGCAAAGAAATGGTATACAGCTGCGGTTCATCACAGTTATTAAGTGCCATCTTACAAAAGACGACGGGATTACATACGGAAGACTTTGCTAAAAAGTATTTATTTACACCTTTAGGAATAACAGATTATAAGTGGAATCGTGATGCTCAAGATATAGCCATTGGTGGATTCGGATTAACAATGAAAACGGTTGATATGTTAAAATTCGGAGCTCTTTATGTAAATGAAGGACGATGGAAATCTAAACAAATCTTGCCTATTGAATGGATTGAGGAATCTACAAGTCCAAAAGTTAAAGTTAATGATGACACCTCCTATGCATACCACTGGTGGAATAAACAATTTGACAATCAAATAGGTAGGATTGTTCTAGCTGTAGGGTACGAGGGGCAATATATTATTCTCGCACCTGAATATCGGTTGGTAGTAGTGATGACAAGCAGTATAAAAGATGACACATCTAGACTTATAGATTATTTTAAGGACTATTTACTTCCTTGTGTCACTGATCACATTGTTAATAATGAATGAAGGAGTTATGCTGAAATACTTTCGGAGAATGTAGGTAAGGATAAATGAAAAGAATTATCTACCCGAACTTTAGATAAACATGGAAGCGTGGCTCATGGTTTTATAGTGAAGGTTTGAAATGAACATAACTTGTATTAAGAAAGTTAACTCGAAAATTTGAAGAAGATATATGAACACTAATCCACCAAGAAAAACTAATTAGTTTAAAAATAGTTAGTTTTCTTGGTGATATTTAATAAGTATTTTGTATCAACTCAAAAATTGATCTTGACTATTTTAAAGTTGATTCTCCCTTAAAGTCCGTCGAGTTAACTCTATAAAAGACTGTATAGGAATTGTCAATTCCTTATCACTATGCCAAGCAATCTGAGTATAAAGAGTTGGAACATTTTGCTCCCATTTTAGTTCTTTCATACGACCATCCTTAATATCACCTTCTACTACCATTGCTGGTAGAATAGCTATTCCTAAATCAGCCATCACACATTGTTTTATGGCCTCTATACTAACAAATTCGAACTTATTAGTTGAGAAGACACCAGCTTCATGTAAAGTATCTTCTAAAATCGTGCGGTAGGAGCACCCTTTTTCAGTTAATAGAAAGGTTTCCTGTTCTAAGTCTTTCGTGAAGACTATATTTTTACTTGCTAAGGGATGTTCAGGTGAAGCTACAAGTTTCATTTCATCCTGGGTAAGCGGTTCTGTGGTTAGTGAATGTCCTGGTTTAACTATATCCATGATAAAAGCTATATCAAGATTTCCATTTCGTAATCCTTCTTTTGCTAATTCGTCGGAATGAGCAGGTTTAAATACCAGCTTAATATTAGGAAATTGCTTTTTAAATTCTTTTAGTATTGGCGGAAGACGGTAAGTGCATTGGCTTTCTTGTGCGCCAATCACAATGGTGCCTGAAGGTTCTTTTATCCCGCTAGTTACTAATTTTGCTTCCTCTGATAGTGCAATCATTTTCTCAGCATAATGTTTGAACTGTTTTCCTGATTCTGTTAAATATATTCTTTTTCCTAACCGTTCAAATAACTTCGTATCGAGTTCTTCTTCAAGGGACTTAATTTGTGCTGTTACACTAGATTGGGCAAATTTTAGTATCTTTGCTGTTTGTGTGAAGTTCAAATTCTCTGCAGCTACTTTAAACGTAATTAATTGCTTTGTCTCCATCTAAGTCACCTCTTAATCGGAATTTGTGATTGATATAATCGAAATCATCATCTTTATCGATTCTTATTTCCATTATAAGATAGGAGTATTCAAACAACAAACTATGTATGATAAAGGAGTAGTAAGTAATGACAATAGGCGTTATTTATGGAGGAACACGGGTAAATGGTAATACGGAGACTCTAACAGAACGAGTAATTCAAGATTTACCTGTGGAGAAGATATATTTAAAGGATTATGAAATCAAACCAATTAACGATCAGCGTCATGTTCAGGGGGGATTTGAAGAAGTAAATGATGATTATAACATTATCTTGAATAGGGTTCTGTCCCATGATATTCTTCTTTTCGCAACCCCTATTTATTGGTATAGTATGTCTGGAACAATGAAGTTGTTTATTGATCGCTGGTCACAGACATTAAAAGATGCGAACTATCCTGATTTTAAAGATGTTATGTCTTCCAAGAAAGCCTATGTAATTGCGGTTGGAGGAGATAGCCCATTATTAAAAGGACTACCATTGATTGAGCAATTTCAATACATTTTTGATTTTTTAGGTATTTCTTTTGAGGGATATGTACTTGGTCAAGGGAATAAACCAAATGACATTCTTCAGGATGAGCAAGCATTGGTAATTGCAGAACAGATTCATGGCTCCTTAAAACATCAGGTAAATTAATAAATATAATGTTGTGCTCATCAAAATCATTAATGACCATTCGAAAACGGCACTCTATAATTATTATCTTGAAATTAAGAAAGGTGTTAGTGAGATAAAGCCTTAAGAAAACCAAATGGGCCTGCTTTATAGTAAAGGTTTCATTCTAACTCGAGCAGGCCTAATGATAATAGCACTTTAAAAGCAGCTTAGAATCTATTATTTTTATTTCGCTTTTTTTATACTTCAGTTTCCAAATCTAAGAAATTACTAACCTCTTTCACATAATCAGTAAGTGGATAGGCTTTGTATAGACGGCTTGATAATCGGATGGGATCTCCAAAGAAGTACCTTTCATATTGAGTTTGTCTCGTTCCAAATGAACTCATAGTCAGATCCCAGGCTAACCTAAATATTTTCACTCGATCCTTTGCGTTTTTCGTTGCTGCTTGAAGGTACTGATTGAGATCGTCTCGGATCGGAGAATTAAATGCATTTTCCGTAGGCAAACCAACCAGTCCGCTAGCTCCAATTAATTGAATGATTTCGGTGAAGCGGGGATAAATTTTAGGGAAGATGTTATTGGCAACCTGAAGTGGAACGATATTCGGTCGCATTGTTCCCCATTGGTCCAATGCTGCATCATTTTCCGATTTCTCCAACAATGCCTTTATTGTTTCAAGACCAATAATGATTTCTGACAGCTTTTCTTGTATATGTTGGTACTCGCTCACGTTAATGGTTTGTACTAAAAGCTCAGCAAGACCTAAAATGAATTCGGTTTTGACAATTTGTCTGGTCACGGCTTGGTGGGCCGTAAAAGCGTGAAAAGAACTTTGGAATAAGAAATCTGTGGCTGCCATAGCATTGTCATAATAGAATACTCGATTCCACGGAACTAGAACATTGTCAAACACAAGAAGGGTATCCATTTCTTCAAATCGAGAGCTTAAGGGATGATTAAAAAGTGAATCTCCACCAATGAACGACTCTCGGCAAATAAATTTTAAACCGATAGTATCTGATGGAATGGAAAAAGCAAAAGCTTCCTCCTCATCTAACAAGAAAGCTGGATTACTGAAAACTAATACTTCGTCGGTTAATCCGCCTTGAGTAGCTAGGAGGCGTGCTCCTTTAATAACTATTCCTTCTTCATTCCGATCAACCACCCGGGCGACAATTGGTTCTTCTTCAGAGGATTCTAAATATGTTTCGGAACGATTTACTTGGGGTGAGACAAAGGTATGGGTGAATGAAAGGTCTTTTGTCATCGCTAGTTTATATAAGGATTGAATATTTTCCGGAAAACAATTTACACGTCCACTCAATACTGGAGAAGAGGAGGCAAAACTCATCACAGCGGTATTGAGGTAATCGGGACTCCTTCCCATCAAACCACCAGTTTGTCTAGCCCAATGCTCAGCTGCTTTTCGTCTTTTTATTAAGTCATCCTTCTTTTTGGGTTGTAAGAAGGAAAGGCCGACAGAATCACCTGTTTCTGGCGAAAGAAAAGTCATCTCATCTTTATATTTAGGATGATGCTGCATATCATATAAAGAAGCCTTAGTCTGAAGAACTCCTTTAAATACTGGGTGCTCAGAGATTTTCCCCTCAATCTTTTTTCCATCTAGCCAAATTTCAGTATCTAGTTGATTTAAGCGATTAATAAATTCCGTCCCATTAATAGCTCCCATAATAACACTCCTATATCCATTTGCTTTTTAATGCAGATTCATCTCCACTGTACTATTTTATTAGTCTATTCCCTTGTCAGTTCCACTATTATCATTGGAAAAGCAATCTAAAATCATCTGATTGTAGCTAATTCCCAACAGCAGAAACCAAACTGAAAAGCTCAAGTAGTACTTCATAAGAGCAAAAAAGTAGTTAATACTATAAATATGTTGTTAAATTTTATACGTAATGGTTTTAAATAAAAATATAAGAGGGAGTTTATATAAATGAAAGCAATCATTATTAATAAATATGGCTCTATTAATGAATTAAAGGAGCAAGAGATACCAACACCCGAAATCGAGAATAATCAAGTTCTTGTCGAGTTATATGCGACATCGATAAATCCAATAGACTGGAAGATGCGTTACGGATATTTGCAAGAGATGCTTCCATTTTCTTTCCCAATCATTTTAGGTTGGGATGCAGCGGGGATTGTGAAAGAAGTAGGAAAAGATGTGACAAGATTTAAGGTAGGGGATCGTGTCTTTGCTCGACCAGCAACAACTAACAAAGGAACCTATGCTCAATATACAGCAGTAGATGAGGATTTACTGGCTCTAATTCCCGATAACATAACATTTGAAGAGGCTGCAGCAGTTCCACTTGCAGGTGAAACCGCATGGCAATGTCTAGTTGATTTTTCGAATATAAAAGCGGGAGATAAAGTTTTAATACATGCAGGTGCTGGTGGTGTTGGCAGTTATGCGATTCAATTTGCTAAGCATGTTGGTGCGTATGTGGCTTCTACTGCCAGTGAAAAAAATAAAGAATTGTTAAATGAATTAGGTGTTGACCAATTTATTAATTATAAAGAACAAGACTTTTCGGAAGTCTTATCCGATTACGATATCGTGCTGGATACGATGGGTGGAGAAATAATGGATAAGAGTTTTGATGTGTTAAAGGAAGGCGGAAAGCTCGTATCAATTGCAGGCACGCCAAGCGAGGAAAGGGCAAAGGAAAAAGGGATAAAGGCTGGTTCTTACTGGCTTAATCCGAGTGGAAAACAGCTTTCTGAAATTGCAGATCTAATGGAACGCGGTATTGTTAAATCAATCATCGGACACGTTATGCCATTTACAGAAGCTGGCTTGAAGGAAGCCCATCAATTAAGTGAGACACATCATGCAAAAGGGAAAATCGTCATTAAGATAAAATAGTAAAGGATACATGTTCCGTCTTTAAAATGCTTAAATGACAATGGATGTATCCTTTCAAATACGAATATAAGAAGCTAATGTCACTATTTTGCTGACATTAGCTTTTTTCGTTGTCACGATTGAAAATTTGATTATTAGATAGAATTTTATACAAAATTTAGAAACCTATGATACACTTTTTGAAAAAGGAACCTCATATTTACATAAAAGTATATGGAATATAGGTGTAATATTTTATTAGAATGGGTGAGTTGAAAAGTGAACATAAGAAAACCAAATGAGGTAGAAATTGAAAAGATCTTAGCACTTTCTCCACAAGCGATATTTGAGGGAACTTTAGGTAAAACAGAACCAACGATGGAAAAAGCAAAACAGCTGGTAGAACCTCTCTTAAAGAAGGGGTGTTATTATTTAATATCCACGGAAAACAATGTAATGACAGGATGGATTCTTATAGGAGGAAGCAAAGATAATTTTTCTGGTAAGGCTTTCGGATTTATTTATGAATTATTTGTTTTAGAGGAATATAGAGGTAAAGGTATTTCCAAACAATTAATTAAAACAGGTATGGATCAATTGAAACAAAAAGGATACTCCGAAATTCGTTTAAGCGTATTTGCTGGAAATCCCGCGATGAAAATATATGAAAGCTTGGGCTTTGAAAACAGGACAATTACTATGAGTATTTCCTTATAAGATAAGTTTTTTTCATAAAAGATACTAAAATAGCAGGATGGTTATGTATATTCTAGTTAAACTACAGATAATAAGAGGAGCATTATAAAAAAGTGGATGGGGTAAATACCCGTCCACTTTTTACATTAGTATTCTTTTGTTCCGTGACACCACTAATGTTTAGATGTGGAAATATATGGAGATAGATTGGATGTAGATACGTTCTATTCAACATGTTACATTGACAAATTATCAAATAAATATGTTATAATTAGTACCAGGTATTAATATTAGATACTAATAAATGAGGTGAACACATGATTGGGGCAAGAATAACGGCTATTGGAACATATGTGCCGGAAAAACGACTAACTAATTTTGAATTGGAGCAAATGGTCGAAACGAATAATGAATGGATTGTTCAAAGGACAGGAATTCATGAGCGTAGAATATCACGTTCTGATGAATTCACTAGTGATTTATGTGTATCTGCCATAAAAGATTTAATGCAAAGGTATGATAAAAAAGTTGATGATGTAGATATGATTATCGTTGCAACAAGTACACCAGATTTTCCATTTCCATCTGTCTCAAGCATCATACAAGACCGATTAAATATCTCGCAAACAGGTGCTTTAGATTTGAGTGCCGCTTGTGCTGGATTTGTTTACGGGTTGCATACAGCACATACTTATATAGCGTCTGGATTGCACAAAAAGGTTCTTGTCGTAGGAGCGGAAACGTTATCGAAAATCACCGATTATACCGATAGAAGCACATGTGTATTATTTGGTGATGGTGCAGGAGCGGTATTGATTGAAAGCGATGAGAAACAAAACAGTTTCATGGGGTTCCATTTAGGAAGTGATGGAAGTGGAGCTCAACATGTATACCGTACTGGGCTATCAAACAAGGTTAATGGGATTGAGTTAATCGATACACAATACCTTGTGCAAAATGGTAGAGAAGTTTTTCGCTGGGTTACAAGAAATGTTCCAGAAAATATTAGACAGTTGTTAGAGAAGTCACAGATGCGTTTGGATGAGGTAGATTGGTTGATTCCCCATAGTGCTAACTTACGGTTGATAGAACCAATTTGTGAAAAATTAGATTTCCCATTGGAAAAAGCGCTTTACAGCTTGGTCAAGTTTGGAAATACATCAGCAGCAACCATACCTTTAGCGCTTGAACTAGGCCTAAGGGAAGGAAAGGTCAAAAATGGAGATCGCGTTTTGATGTATGGCTTTGGAGCAGGTTTAGTCCATGCAGGGCAGCTTTTAGAAATAAATTTTGACGAGCAGGTTAATACGCCTGTAGGGTTGTGAGGACTTTTACTAAAAAAAGTGAGTACCTATGACTTTTAAAAGGTTGGGATTGAGAGTGGGAAAAAAGCAGTGGGAACAATGGTACTCAATCCTGATTATCTTGAATTCAATACAAATTGGGATTGGATATGATTAGAATTCAATCCCTTTCCTTGCAAATACAGTAGAACGATTATAGTATATAAATTGGGTAGAGAATTATATTTTGAAATGATTGGTTTTTGTTAATCGAAATGAACCATCATGGCAATCTTGGTTAGGATTAGGATAGGAACCCCTTTAACGACAAGATTTTGAGGGGACTATAGGTAACCAGCAATTTACCCATTAATTGAATAGGATTTTCTTCGGGGTCGGGTGCAATTCCCAACCGGCGGTGATGAGGGCAACCTCTTAGTCCGTGACCCGTGTTTAATTAGTGAACACGGTGGATTTGGTGAAATTCCAAAGCCGACAGTAAAAGTCTGGATGGGAGAAGAAAAGCGGAAATTGTTCAAAAAACTATTGGACTTTAGTTTTGTTGTGCACTGTTCTCCCCTGCCTAGATAAGCAGGGGATTTTTTTACAATGGAAAAACTTTTAACTGGAGGGAGGAATAGTGTTCTACTAACATTATATGTGTATCTCTCTAGCACAAAAAACAACTCGGTAGAGCAATAAAGAGGCCAAATACTATAAGCATAAAGTTTTGGTGAAATAGATACCATTTACGCAAACTCCATTTGTAATGTTGAACTAGGCATATCATTAGTTAGAAATATCGCAGTAAACATTACGGAAAGAAAATGGATATTCCGGCATAATTCACTATTAGTTTTTCTAACATATGTTTGTAGGACGCTGAATTGTTAGGAAAGACCCATTTTATTTCTGCAACATAAAACCCTCTTCAATCACCAGAAGACCCCAAGGTGAAAATCCCATTTACGTTATCTTTTTACGATTGAATTTTTGGATTGTAATTTATGAGTTTTTCCTTTAAGAGCTGCATCTTTGGTATGGAGTTAAATCGAAATTGTGTTTCTCTTATCCTATTATTCTTAGGATGTTAATAATTTACCTCGCATTAAATGGAAGTTCGTTCTGTGTAATGGGCTCTAGAACTAAATAAGGAGAATACGGGACCACTGTATAGGTAGAACGTATCACTTTGCTAGAGAATGTTTTTTACGCGCGGTTCATGACTAGTCCAGAATGCTGGCATTAACGGCAGTGTAATTTAAAGAGGAGGAATAACGTTGTTCACTGGAATCATTGAGGAAATGGGCAGCATCGATGAAGTGAAAAAGCAGGGAGAAACGATTTCCCTTTCTATTAAAGCAAATAAAATAATGGAGGATATAAAACTGGGCGATAGTATTGCAATCAATGGTGTTTGTTTAACCGTAACGGATATTCATAATAATCGTTTCTTTGCTGATGTTATGCCTGAAACCTTCCATACAACCACATTAGCTAATCTGCAAAAAGGAACTTCAGTCAACCTGGAGAGAGCAATGCGTGCAGATAGCCGATTCGGGGGACATATTGTAACCGGACATGTCGATACTATTGGCAGAATAACGAAAAGAGAGAGAAGACAGAACGCAATCTATATTAATATTTCGCTACCGCCTAACTTCAAGCATGTAGTTTTGTTAAAAGGATCGATAGCAATTGACGGTATTTCTCTAACTGTTTTTAATAAAGCAGATACTAGTGTAACAGTTTCCATTATACCGCATACAGCGAATGAAACGGTACTCGGTAAAAAAAGAGTAGGAGAAGACGTAAATATAGAATTTGATGTTATAGGCAAATACATCTACTCGATTGTTGGCACTAAGGAATCCACCCTGCCACCCAATACTATTTCAAATGAGTTTCTGAAAGAGCATGGATTTAGCTGATTGGAAAGCCCACCAGAACCTTATGGGGAATGGGATTAGGTGAGGATAGTGGATTAATGTGATCAGTGCCCTTTTACGGGAAAGGAAGCAGGAAAAGGTAACAGAGCAGGTTGATCAGTGCCCTTTTACGGGAGTGGAAGCAGGAAAAGGTAACAGAGCAGGTTGATCAGTGCCCTTTTACCGGAAAGGAAGCAGGAAAAGGTAACAGAGCAGGTTGATCAGTGCCCTTTTACGGGAAAGGAAGCAGGAAAAGGTAACAGAGCAGGTTGATCAGTGCCCTTTTACCGGAATGAAAGCAGGAAAAGGTAACAGAGAAGGCCGGTCAGTGCCCTTTTACCGGAATGAAAGCAGGAAAAGGTAACAGAGAAGGTCGATCCGTGCCCTTTTACCGGAATGAAAGCAGGAAAAGGTAACAGAGCAGGTTGATCAGTGCCCTTTTACCGGAATGAAAGCGTGAAAAGGTAACAGAGCAGGTTGATCAGTGCCCTTTTACCGGAATGAAAGCAGGAAAAGGTAACAGAGCAGCACAATCACAGCCTATTATAGGAAGTTGTAATAGAAAAACATAATCAGCTCGGATGGATGAAGAGAGGAGAAGGTGAATGTTTCACAAAGTTGAAGAAGCATTGGAAGATTTAAGGGCGGGAAAAGTCATCATAGTATGTGATGATGAAAATAGAGAAAACGAAGGCGATTTTATAGGATTAGCGGAGTTTGTATCTCCAGAGATGATAAATTTTATGGCAAAAGAGGGGAGAGGGCTCATTTGTGCTCCTGTTGCGGAAGGGTTGGCTCAGAAATTGGCGTTGAAGCCAATGGTAGATAGGAATACGGATCATTATGAAACAGCTTTTACCGTTAGTATTGACCATGTTCAGACAACAACTGGAATAAGTGCTGGGGAAAGGGCGTTAACTATTAAAAAATTGCTACAAGAGGATTCGTGTCCTGCTGATTTCAAAAGACCTGGGCATGTTTTTCCTTTAATTGCAAAAGCAGGTGGAGTATTAGAACGTGCGGGGCATACAGAGGCGGCGATTGATTTAGCGAGATTAGCGGGTGCAGAACCAGCAGGTGTAATTTGCGAAATTATGAATGATGATGGAACAATGGCTCGTGTTCCAGATTTGGAAAGAATCGCTGCGAAATTCGCAATTAAATTAATCACAATTGAAGCTCTCATTCAATATCGATTAAAAATCGATACAGATAGTAAGCGAGTAGATTCTTAATAGACCAATTAAACTAACTTAATGGAGGGAATGGACAAATGAAACAGGTTGTTGAAGGTAATTTAGTCGGGAAAGATATAAAAGTTGGTATTATCATTGCTAGGTTTAATGAATTTATTACGAGCAGATTGCTTAGTGGGGCGGAAGATGCGTTAAGAAGACATGGAGTAAACGAAGCTGATATAACTCAAGTCTGGGTTCCAGGTGCATTCGAAATTTCGATTGCTGCTAAAAAGCTAGCGGAAAGAGGGGAATATGATGCAATCATTACATTAGGAGCCATAATTCGGGGAGCTACACCTCACTTTGAATATGTAAGTAATGAAACAGCAAAAGGTATTGCTAGTATAAGTTTGCAAACAGGAGTCCCTATCATATTTGGGATATTGACGACAGATACGATCGAGCAAGCAATTGAGCGTGCAGGAACAAAAGCGGGGAACAAAGGATATGAAGCGGCGGTTAATGCGATTGAAATGGCCAATTTGTTTAAAGCTATGGAACAGTAGTAATTTTAGGGGCAGCGATATGCTGCCCTTTTCTACGTTTACAATTCTTCTTTTTCACCTTCCTATATTATTTTCACCTCAGGAAACTCTTTTAGAAGGTTGTTACAATGCTTCTACTAGTCTATTTCATTGCTATAGACCCACTCGAATTTATTTGATATATTAATAATCCATTAATGAAAGGAAGGGTCATTGTAATGTTGAGAACACCTCGTATTGCCTTTTTATCGGTTATCAGCAACAGCTTTGTCGTGCTGTTAAAATTAATAGTTGGCGTAATCACAGGTTCTGTAGCCGTCATATCGGAAGCAATCCATTCTTCTCTAGACCTATTAGCCTCGCTAATAGCATTTATATCGGTTAGAATATCTGGAAAACCAGCTGATAAGGAGCATCCCTTTGGGCATGGAAAAGTAGAAAACATCTCAGGAACGATTGAGACGCTTCTAATCTTTGTTGCCGGAATCTGGATAATTTACGAATGTATTCATAAACTCCTATATCCTGAAGCTATAAAATTTCCTTTCCTTGCACTAGCGGTAATGCTAGTTGGAGCGATTGTCAATTTCATTGTTTCTAGAATAGTAAAGAAAGAGGCTGATAGAGTTAATTCTATTGCAATGAAATCAAATGCTTTCCATCTTCTTACAGACGTTTATACATCATTAGGTGTCGCAGCGGGACTATTTTTGGTTTACTTAACAGATTGGCATATTCTTGATCCGATAATAGGCATTGCGTTAGCACTTTATATCATGTTTGAAGCAGTAAAATTAATGAAAGAGGCGTTTCCACCTCTCCTTGATGCTAAACTGAATCAAAAAGAAGAAGAAAAGATATTAGACATCATTCATAAATATCAAGATCAATTTCTTGAAATACATGATTTTAAAACTAGAAGATCAGGTCCAAATGAATATATTGAATTTCACATGGTAGTTCTTTCCCATAAAACAGTTAAAACCATACATGAATTATGCGATAAAATAGAACATGATATTCAAACAGAATTTGAAAAATCACATGTCCTTATTCATGTTGAACCTGAAACAGAATTACAATAAAAACTAGTAAGGAAGTTATAAGCTTTAAAAGGAAGCTATAGATTATGAAAGGCTATAGTCAAAGTTAAATACTGCAATAAGAAAGCAAGGTGATCATGGATGGTCACCTTTTTCTTTTGGCAATATTATTTAAATTTAGTATCTGTTAGAAAAATCATCTACAAACAGTAGAGAGAGCTAAAGAAGGAACATTTGTTAAAACGATTTCGTCATATCATTACGAAATCGTTGATGAAGGAAAAAGGCCTATTTTTAATCCATAATAGCACACAGCTACTATGTAAAAGGAGGGATACAGTATGAAAAAGTTTCTATTTTTAATCGTAACGTTACTATTAGTTGTTAGCGGGTGTACTGAAAAAGAAATAAAATTAACTGAGAATGCTAACATTGCCAAAAGCCATTTGGAACAGAGCGGTTATCAAGTTATTTCCTTTGAGGGAGAGAGTAGTCAGGAATTTAAAAGAAAGGATCTATTTACTTCCCCTAACCTAGAATTTTGGTCTGTTCAATATATGGAACCTGATGAATATTTTGATAAGGAAATAAATACTGTGACATTTATCGTAGAAAACCATCCATTAGATAACATCTATGAAATGGGGAAAACAAAAGTAACGGTCTGGTTAGTTGATAATGAAGTAATTGGCGGTTGGTCCTCCCCAATTTCAAAGAATCATGATGAAGTAGGTTCCCCCTATTCTTTGGATGGTAAGACCGTGGAAGAAGTAAAAGGAGATCATTCAGATTGGTTAGAGGAATGGAAAAACAAATATAACGATTAAATAAGGTGTGATGAACAAACAAGGTGGTTAAGATGAAATCGCCTTTTTCTTTTGTTGCATAATCTTATTCTTCTTTTGTGATTGTCATAAATTACTATAAGCTAAGTAATTTTCTGCAAGCTTTGCTCATTAATATGTTTGAAAGTGAGCATATTATTTAGTATAAATACGTTTCTCTATATATAATAGTAAACATTCCTTTTAAACTGTCTTACCCGAAATACACAAACTAGATACTAAATAAGATAGGAGATTATTATGACATCAAAGACAAAACTACCAACGTATAAGTTTTATATAAATGGTGAATGGAGAGAAAGTAGTTCCGGACAGACTATTGATATACAGTCCCCGTATCTTCCAGAAACATTAGGTAAAGTTCAATCGATAACACAAGATGAAGTCGATGAAATAATTAGCTTCGCTCAAGCAGCTCAAAAAGATTGGGCAGAGGTCTCACTACAGGATCGTGCGAAATACTTATATAGATGGGCTGATGAATTAGTCAATATGCAAGATGAACTTGCAGAAATTATCATGAAAGAAGTTGGAAAAGGAGCTAACGATGCTAAGAAAGAGGTAGTACGTACAGCTGACTTTATCCGCTATACAGTTGAAGAAGCGCTTCATATGCATGGTGAAAGTATGTTGGGAGACAGTTTTCCAGGAGGATCTAAGTCGAAGATTGCAATTATAAACCGTGTTCCACGTGGTGTTGTTCTTGCAATTTCTCCGTTTAATTATCCTGTAAATCTATCAGCTGCTAAAATTGCACCAGCATTAATGGCTGGAAATGCAGTTGTCTTTAAACCAGCTACACAGGGTGCTCTAAGTGGTACTAAGATGATTGAAGCCCTAGATAAAGCTGGATTGCCTAAAGGTTTATTAGGATTAGTAACTGGCCGTGGATCCGTAATTGGTGATTATTTAGTGGAGCATAAGGGAATAAACATGATTTCCTTTACTGGTGGAACAAACACTGGTGTACAGCTTGCTAAAAAAGCAACTATGGTTCCATTAGTGCTTGAACTAGGTGGAAAAGACCCTGGAATTGTTCGAGAAGATGCCGATTTACAGGAAGCTGCAAAGCATATTATTAGTGGAGCTTTTTCTTACTCAGGACAACGTTGTACAGCAATCAAACGTGTATTAGTTCATGATAGTGTAGCGGATGAGCTTGTTGCTTTGTTAAAAGAGCAAGTTGAAAAGCTATCAGTAGGATCTCCGGAAGAAAATAATGTAATTGTTCCATTAATCAATGATAAATCAGCAGATTTCGTTCAGCATTTGGTGGATGATGCTGTAGAAAAGGGAGCAACAGTAGTAGCGGGGAATAAAAGAGAGGGTAATTTAATTTATCCAACCTTACTAGATCAAGTGACAGAAGAAATGGAAGTTGCTTGGGAAGAGCCATTCGGCCCAATTCTTCCAATTATACGTGTTTCTTCTGATGAAGAAGCAATCCGTATTGCAAATGAATCCGAATTTGGTTTACAGGCAAGTGTCTTTACGAAGGATATTAATCGAGCATTTGCTATTGCTAACCGAATTGAAGCAGGCTCTGTTCAAATCAATGGTCGTACTGAACGTGGCCCAGACCACTTCCCATTCATTGGTGTTAAAGGGTCTGGTATGGGAGCACAAGGTATCCGTAAGAGCTTAGAATCAATGACACAGGAAAAAGTTACTGTATTAAATATAGTAGAATAATTCTAAGGTGAACCAAGACCAGGGAAAATCCCCTGGTCTTTTTCATAACTACTAAATAGAATGAAAGGAATTTGACTAGTTGAAGACGAGAATATGGTAAAATAATGCTGGTAACAAAAATCTAAGCTATAAGACTGCCTACAACCAGTCGTGATAAAATTGATTATTGAAATCGAAGGTTATGGTATTCAAGTTTTACTTACCGGGAAAAAGTGTTCCAAACAGCAATTGAAACATAACTATTTTCTAGCAAAAGAATTATGTTATGAGATTATGGACCTTCCCAATGTGTTTTGTAGGCTTCATGGTTTTGAACAAATTCCATATGACAATGAAATGATAGTTGATTTTGTAATTGATATCGACACGGAAAGAATTTATTCCCCATCTTATTAAGCTAGCTAATCGAGTAGTGATCAATCTGAAAGGTGCTGGGACTTAGTGAACAATGAAATAGTAAATGGACATCCTTGTTGACAAATTTTCCAATCCGATATACGCTAATATATATTGTAAAAGCATAATTCTAACTTAATTAGGGCTTTAGCATTTTATTAATGTTGATTAATATTGATTAGATGAAAAAGCTTCCTAAGTATAAGAATAAAAAAATAATTTAAATCGGTATAATTTGATTTAGGCTGATTTTTATTATGAACATAACTTACATCCACCTTAAAAGGTTGCTCTTCAAAAAACTTTATTGAAGTTAGTTGAAGTGAAACCGACAATTATCAAGACTCAATGATAGTAAACCATCATTGAGGTTTTGAAGTTGTCGGTTTTTTTTATTGTAATAATAAGATTAATCATATTAAACAATGGGAGAATTTTTTATGCTAGTTTCACTAAATTCGTTATCATGGTTATCCATATTTCTCATTTTGCTTACTTTCTCTGGGATTAGTGCTCTATTGTTATTACATCCACGAGTACCATTACGTTTTGTTCGCATTCATATAGGTGTTGTTGCTTTACCACCATTGTTCTCGCTATTGGCTCTTTTAAACACTGCTAATCCCAATTTGCATGGTATAGTGGGGCTTTGGTCATTGGACTCCTTAGCTTGGCTAATGGCTTTCTTTGTCTTTTCTATTGGTTTAATCATTCAGCGTTTTTCTGTACGCTACTTAATGGGAGATCGCCATTATCGTAAGTATTTCACGCTTTTTACATTCACTACAGGTGCTGCTTCTATTACATGGCTAAGTGGGGACCTCCGTTTAATGGTTATTTCTTGGGGAGTAACGCTCATCGGTTTAACCTTACTGATAAGGCTAAACAGTAGCTGGAAAGTAGCTAGATCAGCAGCCAGGGTTTCTGCTCGTTTATTTACGTTAAGCTGGTTCGCTCTATTATTCGCAGTGATCTGGCTATTTTATATCACAGGTCAATGGCAGTTATCGGCCGCTCTAACGAATGACAATTTAGCACTACTTGGTGCATGGGAGAAAACGGGGATTAACTTATTGATTGTATTAGCAGTGATAGTTCCTGCAGCACAGTGGCCTTTCCAAAGATGGTTAGTCGAGTCAGTTGTCGCACCAACTCCTGTTTCTGCCATCATGCATGCAGGTTTAGTGAATGCAGGTGGAATTATCCTAACTCGATTTTCACCTCTTTTTAATGGTGATGTCGCTTCGATTGTTTTACTCATTTTCGCAAGTATTTCTGTATTGATAGGATCAGGAATCAGTTTAGTGCAAGTGGACTATAAACGACAGTTAGTTGGCTCTACAATTGAACAGATGGGTTTTATGCTTATTCAGTGTGCATTAGGAGCGTATATAGCCGCTATTATTCATCTTGTTTTGCATGGGTTGTTCAAGGCTACCCTGTTTTTACAGAGTGGTTCAGTAGTACGTCGTTCCGAGGATTCTCCTCTTATTAATGAAAGGTCCTCCAAATTATGGATTGTAGCTGGTTGGATTTTAGGGTTACTTGTAGCAGTAGCTTTTTGGCTAGTGGCTCCTGGAGATGGGTATCAATTGGTTAGTGCGCTAATCTTAGGCTGGTCATTGTCTATTTCCTGGAAACAGCTTGTTGCTTATGGTAAAGGAAGAATGGGTAGGATTGCTGGCTTCTTCCTATTAGGGGGAGCGGCCTTCGTTTATTTTATCATGCATGACCTTTTCTATGAGCTGTTGCATACAACCGTTTTTCATAGTGTTCAACCTCCAATGTTGGTTGTCATCATCGTTGTATGTCTCTTACTATTTGGGACTGTTATCGGTACGCGGATTGCTCGTAATCCTTCTTCTGCTTCCTTCGCCGTACTTTATTTTTGGTTAATTCGCTTAGGTGAAGCAAAACCTAAATCAATAGAAAGTCATCCAAGCTACCTGAAGCTATTTTTATCTGAAGGAGGGAATAAGTGATGGATGCAACATCCGTTTTAACAAAAGAAGTGGAAAATAATAAAGCTATAAATAATGACGGTAACGAACGTGATATGAATGATATGGTTGAATCAGCTAGTAGAGTAATTGCACCCCTAGGGCCTATTTCTAAGTTCGCAGCACGTAATCCTTGGATGGGACTGGAAAATCAACCTTTTCAACAAGTTGCGGACTGGTTAAAAGCTACCCGTGATGTTGATATATACCCTAGTGCTAATTTGATTCTTGCGGCAAAGAATAATGGTGAGATTGATGAAGCCTTTGTGAAAGAGGGTTTAAAGCGTTGGCTTGATTCCAATTCCTTTCATATCCCACAGGATGTGAAAGAACGGTTTTGTCATGCAGCATTAAAATTAGACACATTACCTTCAGAACTTTTGACCTCACAAAAGTTGGAGAAATTGGCGAAGAACTTGAACGGACGGAATACAGGTAGTGCCGAAAACGTCCCTTTGCAACCAATAAGTTCACAACTAGAGAATCAAGATGGTGAGAGGTTAGAAACGATTCTTGACCATCATGTCATCAAGTGGTGTAAATTATTTCTTGATATCTCTCAGGCAGGCTGGACAATGCCACATCGAGAGAAAGGGTTCTATGGTGCGTGGCGGCAACTCATTCAATATGACTCGGCACTTAGTAAGAGCGAGCGTAAAAGCTTGAAGGATTGGCCGCAAGAAGCATCTATGGCGTTGCAGCATGTATTATCTTTATTAGAAATTCCAAAAGAGAAGATCCAATCCTATTTGGAAGGTCATTTGCTATCCTTACCGGGATGGGCGGGAATGATGCTTTGGCGCTCCCGCCAATCGAACGATGAACAGACACTATTAACAGAATATCTAGCGGTTCGTATTTCCATGGAGTACGCCCTTTTAAAGCCTTATTTACCGTTGTCCATACAACATGAGAAAAAAGCTTCCATTACTACCCTGATAGCAGCTTGGATTCATTGGGGCGATCTTACCATGGAAGAATGGTCAACGATGTCTGCTGCTGAGCAAGCCGAATATTTATCGTTTGCTTACGAATTTAATGATCATGTTCGCAGAAAGATATGGTTAGAAGCTTGGGAACAAACCTATACAGATCGATTAAGTCAGATGATTCGTTCGACACAACGTAAGATCAACGATAGAAAAAGTGCCTTAGCTCAATTAGCATTCTGTATTGATGTACGTTCAGAGCCTTTTCGTCGCCATCTTGAAAAAGAGGGTCCGTTTGAAACGATTGGAGTTGCCGGTTTTTTTAACTTACCAATTGCAACAAGTGAACTTGGAAGCAATCATAGTCATCCTTCTTTGCCGATTATACTGGAGCCTGAGCACCGAATAACAGAGTCTGCAGAAGCGAATGAATTTGAAACGTATCAACAACGTAAACAGACAATTAATTCCGTAAGCTATACCTTCAAAGAGATGAAACAGAATGTGTTTTCAAGCTTACTTTTACCTGAGATAAGTGGGCCATGGCTTAGTCTGCAAACAATAGCTCGTAGCTTTGTGCCAAAAAGTGCAGAGCGTTTCCTTCGTAACCTACGTAAGACTTGGTTACGGAAACCGAATACGGAGCTTTCGATTAATCATGTTTGTCACACGGAAACAGAGCTACCTATTGGTTTCTCAGAAGAAGAAAAGGTAATGTATGCGCGCAGGGCTCTACAAATGATGGGGCTAACAGAGAATTTTGCTCCATTAGTTGTCATATGTGGTCATGTTAGTCAAAGTATTAATAATCCTTATGCCGCTGCTCTTGACTGTGGCGCCTGTGGTGGTGCTTCAGGAGGATTCAATGCGAGGGTATTAGCTACTTTATGCAACCTTCCAGAAGTAAGAAAGCAGCTATCTTCCTCTGGAATTGAAATCCCAGAGGAGACGGTGTTCGCAGCAGCTGAGCACAATACAACCGTGGATAAATTACAATGGATTTATGTTCCTAAACTTTCCGAAGCTGCACAAGAGGCATTTAATCGTATCGAAGCAGTTATGCCGAAGGTGAGCTATCATGTCAATGCAGAACGTCTAGCACAATTACCTCATCATTCTAAGCCCAAAAATATACAGGCGGAGGTACAGCGGTTTGCGGAAGATTGGAGTGAAATCCGTCCGGAATGGGGATTGGCTCGAAATGCTTCCTTTATCATAGGTCAACGTGAACTAACACAGGAATGTGACTTAGAAGGTAGAGCCTTTCTTCATAATTATGATTGGCAGCAGGATGAAAGTGGTGAGGTCTTAGCTAATATCATCGCAGGACCTGGAACGGTGGCGCAAATGATTAATTTACAATACTACGCTTCAACTGTAGCACCTGATTATTATGGTAGTGGAAATAAAACGACTCAAACCGTTACTGCAGGTCTAGGCGTTATGCAGGGAAATGCAAGTGACTTGTTATCCGGCCTATCTTGGCAATCGGTGATGCAATCAGATTCTGAGGCTTATCATGCTCCACTGCGTTTGTTAATTGTCATTCAAGCACCGAGTGAATATGTAGAGCGATTAATAAATGATGATCCAGCATTCCGGGATAAAATAGAAAATGGATGGGTGAGACTTTCTAGTATTAGCCCAGATGGACATTGGAAAAACTGGTACTAAACGCTCGCATTGAACGATTTTCTAAGCTTTTTTATTCTGTAAGGATTCGGATGTGTTAGGAGATTTTGCTGAACTTATTTTAGAGTTAATTAATTTACGACGGAATGAATAATCCTGTAAGATAGAAAGCATAACATGAATGTTAAAAATTGTATGGAATAGGGCAGTTTTTATTCGATAGGAGTTGTATAGGTATGAAACTATCGAAAGGTTCTTATGAATCTGAGATAAGTAAAGCAATCACACATTGGGAGAAGGACTTTCTAGGCCGCGGATCTGTTTCCGTGAAGACAGATATCGTACGTGATATGATTATTGTAAATCTACAAGGTATTCTAACACCAGCTGAATATGCTGTTTGTGAAACAAAAGATGGCATGCTAACTATAAAGAACACGCGATCAGTACTAGTTGAATCAGGCATTGAAGAGCTTAAGGAAATCGTATTAACTATAACCGGAGAAAAAGTTAAAAGTTTCCATACGGATATCAGTACTCGTACAGGTGAGCGTGTGATGGTATTTAAATTATTTAATGACCTTGAGAAAAATATTACAAAGTAATGATAGCACTAGTGTTGCAAAAATAATGTCGTAATTTTCAGTTTTATTATATCTTCTGTTTAGAGCCAAAAAAGTAAATACCGAATTAAAGGTGGCTCCATCCATTTGGAAATAATTTACAATTAGACCTGTGTGACAACGACAATTTGCTTATTAAGGGACGGATTTGCCTTCAATCTTTCGAA
The DNA here is from genome assembly GCF_037975285.1 of Ornithinibacillus sp. FSL M8-0202. Taxonomy (GTDB): domain Bacteria; phylum Bacillota; class Bacilli; order Bacillales; family Amphibacillaceae; genus Ornithinibacillus; species Ornithinibacillus massiliensis. Next base: position 1,179,855 of record NZ_CP150248.1, on the reverse strand, counting down.
GCCAAATATGCGCTGGTTTCCATAATGCAGCCCTTAAATAACGGCTAATTTGTAGCGTTTTTCGCTTGCTTTTTGTTTCAATTTGCACAAGAACATGAAGGCAAAAAACAATAAGTGCGATAAATACTTGGTTTTGAATCGCCCATTCGCTCTGACCGTAAAACTTCTTAATGCTGAGATGTTGTTTGATCCATTTGAAGAACAATTCAATTGCCCAGCGTGATTTGTACATTTCTGAAATCTCTTCGGCACTTAAATCAAAACGATTTGTAATTAAATGGAGTTCATTTCCCTTTGAATCCAAGACCTTTATCAGGCGAAAATAATTTTCAGCACGGTTTTGTGTAGTACCAATTAAGACCATTTGGTCTGATAAAACAGGCATATTTTCGGGCAACTTAAAGTTGTAAACTTCCCGTATGACTGCGTTTTTCCGCAGCCTTGAAAGGAAAAAGTAGCCCTCGTCGGTCATGCGGTCAAAACGTTCGTAGTCTAAGTAACCACGGTCGAACACATACATGCATTCTTTGTCATCTACCATAATTTCAAGCTGGCCTCGGTCATGTTCTTTTGCAGTTGTCATTACGGCTTTTTCTGGGTAAGAAGTGCCTTTTTCCATAAATACAAGACGCAGATGCAGTTTCACTCCTGCCTTTGTTTTGCGGAATTTTGCCCATTTATGATTCGTCAAATTCAGTGGCAAAGTGCTAGAATCAATAATTTTTAATGGCATTACAAGTTTCGTATAATGCGTTTTGGCATGAATTTGTGATACTAAATCGAGAAACAGTCTTTGGAAAAGGTCGGGATTCAGCCCATTTAATCGTCGTGATAACTGAGAAATACTAATAGAATCAAGGTCGATAGCCCTTTGAAGCTTGTCATCGAAGAGGCAGTCACTTAGTGCATGAAGACTCTCGACTTCCTGTAGCTGTGCAAAAAGCAGTAACTTTAGGAACGACTCTGTCGTTAATTTTTTCGTATAGAAATCTAATTTCAATGTTTTCACCTGTTCTTCAAATAATTGAAAATTAATTGGTGAAAACCATTGTCCAAATGAAGTTTTTCGTGTAATCTTGTCCATGAGATTTGTCCTTTTTAGTGGATTTGGACGGGTTTACCACCTGACTTATCCATTATAAAGGACTTTTTCTTTGCGCAAAACAATAAAATTGAACATTTCGAGTATTTTTAATAATAAAATTAATTTAATGCAACGCTAGTGTAATGATAGTAATTTTATATTTTAATTATTTTAAAAGGTCATGAATTTTTAGCAAGGAAAAGTTGCTTGAAAGATAAGATGCTTTCATTCATGAATTGAATAATTAAGTTAACGTGTGCAGAGTCAAACAAGGCGATCATATAATTGGTCGTCTTTTTTTGTTTACTAATACCGGTAAAATTTTGAGAATTTTGTGTTATTATGGGGGTGGTATGTATGAAGTTAGTTTAGTGAGAGAGTTTTAAAGAAGATTGGAATCACGGTTTCGTGGGGAGTGAAATACTATTTCTCGATTTTTAATTGTGAACAATAGAAAATTAGAAATTTATAAAACAGGTAATAACGGTAGACCCATCATAATATTAACCGGTATGGGTTGTTCTTTTTATGAATGGCATGATGTGGTTGAATCCATTAGTCAATCAAATACAGTGATTTTGTTTCATAGACCAGGACTGGGTTTAAGCGAGATTAGTTCAGAGATACGTAATACACAGGCTGTCGTACGAGAGTTAAATGAGATTATTCTTCAACTGGATTTAACAGAACCCGTAATTCTAATTGGTCATTCCTATGGTGGATTATGTGTACAGCATTTTGCCAAAGAACATTACGAGAAGGTAGCAGGTGTCGTTTTAGTGGATTCAACTTCTGTTGATTTACACGAATTAGATGAATTAGACTTGCCAGTGTTAGACGAGGATGAAACAGATGAAATCTGGATGGAAAAATGCAAATCATATTATTTATTAGAACAGAAGGAATTGAGGGAATTAATCAGACCTTCCCTTTCAGAAAAACAAAAACAACTTCCATTAAATATTCAGCAACGTATACTAGACTTTCAGGTGAATCCCTCTATGTATGGGGCAATGTACTCTGAAATCAGTAATTGGAAAAAAGATGCTGAGATTATCAAGGATTTGGGAGAGTTTCCAGATGTACCATTAATTGTTATTGGGCGAGATAAGGATTTTAACATTAGGTTGGGAACTACGGATGGGTTACCTGAATGGGAACTAAAACTATTGGAAGAAAAATGGCAAGAACTGATAAAAAGGCAAGTGGAATTAAGTGGAAATAGTGAGTTGATATTTGCAACAGAGTCCAGTCATTCCATTTATATAGATAGACCAGATGTGATAATTGAGGCTATTAATAAGCTAGAAAGAATGATTCATGAAGAAGATGAAAATCAACGTATGTAATTATCTACTAAAATAACGAATGCAAGCTTTCATATGGCATCATAATGGATGGTTTTGTTAAGTGATACTTTTTGGAATATTAATGCACTAGTAAGCTTATGAGTTGATGATCGCAATATATAAGACATAATTGGCAGGGAGTAATTAATAATGAACGGAAAAGAGATTCTAAGTAAATTCGGATTTGAAGTTAAAGAAGAACCTATAAGTATTTACCCATTTTCGCCAGTATTTCGTGTGAAAAATAGCGATTATGATGTCGTTGTAAAGCGTACCCAAGATAGAGCGGATAATTTAATCACATATACTACTATGCTTAATCGTAATGGAGTGAACGTCGTGATACCTGTTGATTTACAGGTGGATAATCCTCAAAAAATTGATGAAACAAGTTTTGTTGTATATCCATTTGTTGAAGGATCAATGTATTCGGGGAAAAGAGAGGAAATCTTCGAAGCTGGGAAGTTGTTAGGACACATTCATAGTCTCTCACCTGTATCTAATGATTATAATCTAAGTGAATATAATGTCTACGATTTTAATCAACAAGAGGTAGAGGAGAGTATGGAAGCGATTTTGCAACATGCTACCAATGCTGGGGTGGAGATCGATAAAGCGTTAAGCGTTAAGTTGCTTGAAGGAGTTGCGAATCAAGAAGGTCTTAAACATGCAGGGCTACCACATGTTGCAACCCCTCATGATTATAAATCGAATAATTTGGTTCTAACTCCGGAACCGTTTTTAATCGATCCAGATAATGCAACATGGATACCAAGAATTTTTGATCTGGCCTTAGCGTTACTACTATTTCATAATGAACATAAAAGTGCCCCAAACCGAGTTTTTACAATAGACGAATGGGAACTATTTTTAGCAGGATATAAGCAATATATTACATTAACCGATAAGGAAAAATTACTATGGGAAAAGGCGAAACTGCATGTCTTTCTTGATGAAGTAATGTGGCTGATGGCAGAGTATGAAGAGGATTGGCAAAATCCATCTCAACAAAGTCTGTTTGATAGTTTAATTCATATACTTGATAATACTGATTACAGGCTAGAATAACTTATAGTCTAAACTAGAGTCGGCTATATAATTTTACCCCAATCAAAGTAGCTGTCATCAGATGGAGAAGTTATAGATGCGTTTAAATTCAGTAATAACTATGGGGTGACCTTATGAGGAAACTAAAGCTAATTGTAGTAGGTTCCTTGTTTTTATTAATACTATTCACTGGTACTTTAACGTTAGCAAACACGGATAATCCAATAAGCGATTTCTTCGAGCAAAAGAATGAGAAATTAAAAACAATGGAAGAAAATGAAATTCTTGTAGAAGGCGAGAATTTTACGATAACAACAAAAGAGTATATGGAACTTAAAGAAAACATGAGTCTTGTCCATGAATTAAATGGAGGTTCTAATTCCGATTCTTCTGTAAATAAACCTCAGGATTTATTGAATCGTTTAATAGAAAGAAAATTAATATTACAATTTGCAGCGGAAGAGAATTTAAAAGTTACTGACGATGAAGTGATGGAGTATGCCCTACAAACAAAAGAAGCAATGAAACAAAACTCCACTCCGGAATTAGAAGCGATTCAGGTCGAGTTAGCAAAAAGCCTAGATATAGCTCCTGAAGAATATTTTACACATCCAGAGATATTGGAACAATATAGAGATTTTTTATTAATTAATAAAGTGTTTGATAGCCTTTACGAACAAAATATAATTAACCATAATGAATATACATTTGAGGATTTTAAAGCGGACCTGAGAGAAAGCAACAAAGCTACGATTCATTTTAATAAGGAGAAACTGGAAGAGTTGAATGGGAATTAGTTAATAGTTACAAAGGTTAAGTAGAAGCCCAGCTAGTAATTGGCTGAGCTTCGATCTAAAGGTAGAATCTAGTAATTGTTACTAAACAGCCTAATTAGTTATTCTTGTCAAAAGTTGAACGAGCACTTCTCATTATAGACAGGTCTTAAAGGGGAGGATCAGTACTATGAAGGTTCGGCTTACAGACTATAGTGAGGATTGGTCTCGAATGTTTAAGGCTGAAGCAGAATATCTTAAAAAAATATTTGGCGATTTAATAATCCGATGTGAGCATTTTGGGAGTACCTCAGTTAAGGGGATGAAGGCAAAGCCTGTAATCGACATGATGTGTATTGTAAAAAATATCGAGAAGGTTGATTTATTTAATATTCAAATGAAGTCTTTTGGGTATGATGTTGCTGGAGAATGGGGTATTGCAGGTAGAAGGTTATTTCGGAAGGGTGGAGAAAACAGAACCCATCATATTCATTTCTATCAATGGGATAATCCTGAGATTGAGCGACATTTAATTTTTCGAGACTACTTAAGAGCTCATCCTGAAGAGGTAGCTAAATATAGTTACTTCAAGGAAAAGTTAGCACAGCGTTACAATACGACGAGTGAATACAGCCCAGCAAAAAAGCAATTTGTACGTGAGATGGAGCAAAGCGCACTCCGTTGGTTTTCTGAGAAAAAGTAGTCTATCTACTCATGTTCTTTATGTTTTACATTCTGGTATAAGAAGAAATGATCATGGAAAAGGTTCAATTACTTGCTATATCATAATTAAGTAGATTATAATTAATTATAGACAGAAAGAGTCTATAATTAAGACCGCGTTAGGAGTAAGTGTATGAAGTATTCTAAAGCAACGAATTATGCGTTACATACAATGGTATATTTAATGCTAGCAGATAAAGGAGAAGCAGTCGGAGTAGAACAATTGGCTAAAATTCAAAAGCTGTCTCCTACATATCTCTCTAAAATATTAACAAAACTCGTTAAGGCTGGACTAATTGAATCAAGTCCTGGTGCAAAAGGGGGTTATCGTATTGTAAAACATTCTCGAGATATTTCATTCCTAAATGTTATTCATGCAATTGAGGGGAAGACCACATTATTTAGTTGTTCACAAGAACATAATGACATTAGTAATGAAAATTGTTTAATTGAAAAGGTAATGATTGAAGCGGAAGAAAAGATGGCTAAAGAATTAGATCAAAAATACATTGTTGATATAGCCAGACAAATAGAAGCTAGTCATCTAATTATGGAGGAATAATAGTATTTTTTTTGATTTTATTATAGATATTAAGAGTCTTTAATATATGGAATGATGAATAGGAGGAAAATCATATGTTATTAGATTGTGCGATTATAGGTGGAGGGCCAGCTGGTCTTAATGCAGCCCTAGTACTTGCTAGAGCAAAAATGAAGATCAGGTTGTTTGATGAAGATCAACCTAGAAATGCTGTGACACATGAGTCTCATGGATTTATAACAAGAGACAAGATTAAACCAGCTGAGTTTAAACGAATTGCAAAAGAGGAGTTATTACAATATCCCGATATTACGATTGGTAATCAAAGAGTTACTGCTGTAATAAAAGATCATGATTCATTTATTATTCATACAAGCGATCAACAATCTTATCGTTCTAAAAAGGTTATATTGGCTACAGGATTAAAGGATGTACTGCCAGAAATCGAGGGAATATATGATTTCTATGGGAAAAGCTTATTTATTTGTCCATTCTGTGATGGCTGGGAATTAAGAGATCGTAAATTAGTACTGATAACAGAAAATGAGCATGCAATGCATGCAGTAAAATTGATTTATAATTGGAGTAAGGATCTTGTTGTATGTACAAATGGAAAGGAGATCTTTACGAAGGAGCAAAGAGAGTTACTAAGCAGGAAGAATGTCATCCTTCTGGAAGATGAAATAATTGGTTTACACGGTGAGAATGGTTATTTACAGAAGGTATTGTTACGTAATGGAAACGAGATTGAGCGAGAAGGTGGCTTTATTGGTAGCGAGTTAAAACAAGCATCTACCTTAGCAGAGATATTAGGATGTCGCATAAATGAAAGGGGCGGAATAGAAATAGACGCTTTAGGGCGTACGAATATAAAAGGGGTATATGCTTGTGGAGATATCACATTGGGCCCTTCTCAATTAATTCATGCCGCAAGTGAGGGGAGCAAAGCTGCTAGTGGAGTAGTTATGGACCTAGCAAATGAATCGTTCTTAGATGAACAATGAGAATCCTCGCTCTAATCCTAAGTCGTTAGTACTTCTCTATATGCATAGAACAGTAAGGAGGAAAAACAGTGTATTCCTGGAGAGTTACGAAATATAATCCATTATTTAGAAACAGAGATGGAAGTTATCAAAATGACGAAGAATGGACCTGTTTCTCAGAGGTTGGATTAAAGGTAAGTATGGAAGAGTATGTACGAACCGAGCAATTATACATCAATGCCATCTCTTCCTTTATGGAGGATATCGGGTTAGATCATGCCTACTTGCTTGCTTTAGAGCAATGGTCTGATGAAGTTAACAAGCAAAATGCGAAAGAATTTTTATCCAAGATTTGGGTTGGAAAAACAATTAGCGTTCAAGAAATCCAAGCGTTAGCTGGGTTGACATTACGGAACGCTATATGGTGCAAAATTGGCAATAAGAAGGACTTTTATGTTCATTTTGGTAATGATTACTACATGTACATAGGGGCAAGGAAGGCCTGTGAAAAAGCGATAGATGAAGTGACACATTCTGGGTTATACGTAGAAAGGTGGGAATCTCCTTACCAGTCTACTAGCTGAGTGGTTGTGTAGCGGTTTATTCTAACCTTCTGTAACATAACCCTGAAATCCTATATCTGGATTCAGGGTTATGTTTGTTTTTTAGAAGTGGAAGTTTAAGAAATCTTATTCTCCCTAATCCATTAATCCTTTTTGAAATGCATAACTGGTAAGCTGAACACGATTATCTAAATGAAGCTTGCTTAATATATTTTTCAGATGACTTTTAACCGTATGCTCAGAAATAAATAATGTATTTGAAATCTCTTTATTGGATAAGCCTTTGGCTACTAACTGTAGTACCTCTAATTCTCGGTTGGATAAAGGAATATTCTCTTCCTCTATTGCTTTCTTCTGAGGGAATTCCTTTAGGATTTGTAATGCGATTTCTTTGGACATCGGGACTTCATCCAGAGCAAAGGCTCTTAAATGCTCTATCCATGTGTCGGATTGAATATTTTTCAGCAAATATCCTTGTGCTCCCTTTTTTAGCGCATCAAATAAATCCGTAATATCATCGGATACTGTTATCATAACGATTTTTACAAATGGGAATTTGCTTTTGATTATCTTCGTTGCTTCAAGACCGTTCATCACGGGCATTTTGATATCCATTAAAATAATATCTGGGATTAGTTCTTCGGTCAGTTGAATCGCTTCTTTTCCATTTTTCGCTTCTCCTATAATAAGAAAGTCGTCAAACTCCTCTAAAATTTCCCTAATGCCTTCTCTTGCATGTGCATGATCATCGACAATTAGTATTCGAAAAGGTTGCATCTACATCTCCTCCTTTTTTATTGTAATAATCGTTTCATTTTCAATTCGATTTATGGAAAATTCCCATCCCATATCGGAGGCTCTATTATTGATGATTTGTAATCCGTAGCCTCCATTAGATAGAAGTGCTTCATTGGTGAATCCAATTCCTTGATCTATAATTTGACATATCCAACCGTTGTCCGTTTCCTTTGCATGAATCCATAATTGATTTGTTTTCGCATGCTTGATGACATTCATAACAGCCTCTTTAACACAGGCGAATAACTCAACTTTTTCTTTAGGAGATAATGTACTCTCGTGTATGGACCATTGTAGGTGAACATCTATCATATGATGATTCTTGATTTCTGTAACAAATTGATTAATGGTTTCCGTCCAACTAAATGGTTCTTGATTGGGCGAATATCGTAAATTGGTAATAGCCTGGCGGGTATCTTCATGAATATGCTGCAATGTCTGTTTAATTTTTTGAAAATCTACATCATGTTCCAGTTGGTTCTTTCTACCGAATTTATTCGTTTTTACCGACAAGAGAAATAGCGACTGAGCAATTCCATCATGAAGCTCTCGAGCCAATTTTTCTCTTTCAATCAGTGCTGCTTTTTTTGCCTTTTCAACTCTTAGCTCTTCCTGCATTCTTTCTAATATCGTGAATAAATGACGGGAAAATACCAATGTAACAATAAAGACTAAGATGGGAGATAGATAATTTCCCATCTCCATGGATATATAGGGGAGAAGAAAATCATGTCTTATATATTCCCATAAGGCAATCGTCACAGTTGGAATTATTAGAATGAGCCATTTAATTTGTTTATACTTCATACGCTTCACCTTTTTATAAGAAATTGTGTCTATATTTTATCATCTACAAGCGTTATGGTATGATAAATCACTCTTTGGAGGTATTATGTTATTCGTGCTATTGTATATATAATATTTTCGAGTGCAGGTTATTAATAAACTGTATTATAACGTATAGTAACACAACTTTAAGGAGGAATTATTTTTGAAACGTATATTTTTTACTATAATAGTGTTCTTTTTAGTCATGTCTGTTTCGAATAGTGTGTTTGCACATTCACACTTAGAAAGTTCCAATCCAGCTGATGGGGAGGTTGTAACAGAGGCCTTGGATAACATTGTACTCGATTTTGATGGTGGAGTTGAACAAGGTAGTATTATTGAATTATCGTCGATAGATGGGCAAGCTATTGATTTAGAAGATATTACGATAGAGGATAACTCATTAACAGCTACGCTAGCTAATCCATTACCTAATGGCGAATATCAAGTGAATTGGAGTATTGTTAGTGCAGATGGCCATCCAGTAGAAGGAGAATTTACTTTTTCGGTAAATGCGCCAGAAACGGAGGAAAGTGAAGATCCAGCGGAAGAACTGTCCGAATCAGCAGAAGCAAATGAGGATGATGAGATAGCAGATTCATCTGAACAATCAACTGACAATCAAGAGTCTGTGGCTTCAGACAATGAGGAGGATCAAGGGTTATCTTCTACTACTATTGTCATCATTATTCTTCTTATTTCAGTAGTGGCAGGCGGATTATTTGTCCTAACGAGAAGAAAGAGAGATTAGATGGAAGTAGTAGTAATAATTAGTAAGGTACTCTTATATCTGTGCTTTTCGGTTTTGATAGGGAGTTTTATTCTTTTACTAGTGCCTAACAAATATCGTCCAGATATAAAAATACAAAAGAGATTCTTACAGGTAAGTGCCATTTCACTACCTGTAATCTCTTTTGTTCCGGTACTTGATGTCATATTATATATAGCTCCACGTTTAGGCTTAGTAGAGTCATTCAAAATCGTTTTAACGACATATACAGTTGGAACTGCTTGGATTTTTACTTTTCTTGGATCTATGTTATTAATTCTGTTAATTGCGATGGCTAAACCAACTGAGAAAAGTGCATTTGCATATTTGGGTTTAGCTATAACAGCTGGGGTGATTGTTACTATCGCATGGTCCAGCCATGCTGGTTCTATAGAGCCCATTATAGGTATTACCAGTGACTTTATTCATTTAATGGCGGTTAGTATTTGGGTAGGAATTGTATTAGTGGTTGGTTGGTGTTCACTTAACTATAAGCGCTGGCTACCATTTTTAAGCTGGTTTTCAGTCGTTGCTATTGGCTGTTTAGTTGCGACAGCACTTAGTGGTTTGTTTTTAATGGATATCATGGTAAGTAAGTACACTGACTCATGGATGGTACCGTACGGACAGGGATTATTAATGAAACACTTATTCCTAATACCACTTATTTTTTATGCGTTGGTGAATGGAATCATCGTAAAATATGCTATAACTAAGAATCCTAATTTCAATCCTATCCCATGGGTACGTTTAGAAGGGTTTATATTACTCATTATTTTTACCATTACATCTATCTACTCACAACAATCACCACCACATGGGAATTATTTATCAGATGAAGCAGTGTCACCATTATTTCGACTATTTCACCCAGGTGTCATCGATGCTAGCAGCACAATTGGTTTTGCGGGTAGTATAAATACAGTCTATTTCTTATTCCTATCCGTATTCTTATTGGGATTAATGGTATGGGCGTTCTACAAGAGAGCATCGATCATTATCTCTCTGCTTTTTAGTGGTTTATTTGTGATGAGTGTATATTTCATGTTAATGCTAACGGTTGTGGTTCGCTAAGCATAGTAAACGCAATAAGACAGTGAAAAATGAACTTTTTCTCCAAAAAAGATCTCGATTTCGAGGTCTTTTTTTAGTTGGAATGTGATTATTTATTAAATGAAATTGGTGGAGGGTGTCTGTTACTGAAATGGAGAAGGAGAGGGGGAAATAGGAATAGAAAGAGCGCCTCTGTGACCCAAATGAGGAGGGAAAGCAAAAAAAGGGAACAGAGGATGCATCTCTGTAACGTAAATGAGGAGGGAAAGCGAAAAAAGGGAATAGAGAGAGCGCCTCAGTGACCCAAATGGAGAGGGAAAGCGAAAAAAGGGAACAGAGGTAGCGTCTCTGTGACCCAAATGAAGAGAGAAAGAAGAAAAAGGGAACAGAGAGAGTGCCTCAGTGACCCAAATGAAGAAGGAAAGCGAAAAAAGGGAACAGAGAGAGCATCTCAGTGACCCAAATGAAGAAGGAAAGCGAAAAAAGGGAACAGAGAGAGCATCTCAGTGACCCAAATGAAGAAGGAAAGCGAAAAAAGGGAACAGAGAGAGCATCTCTGTGACCCAAATGAAGAAGGAAAGCAGAAAAAGGGAACAGATATCCGTTTCCGTTAATAGAGTGGAATATTTATGGTAGTTATTCTAATACAACATAATATTATCTAAATAATTCGAAACTTTCTCCGGTAAAAATCGTAAGTAATCTTGAGGTGGTGATGATGATAGATGAAAAGCTCTTATCCCTTGGCGCTAGTCGGTATGGTATGCAGAAATCTGATTTAAAATTGGTCGGGGGATTTTCAGACAATGTGTTTGAATGTGATAACGGTAGAGATAGCTTTATTTTAAAGTTCTATTTAAGCTCGACATATGAAAAAAGTGCGATTGAGTTATATAGCTATTGTTTTGTATCATGCCTTACAGACGGTTAGTGATGATAATGTAAGAGAAAGAGAGGGTTTTGCGATAGTATTTCTCCGTTCTTTTTTGAACGGATATACTAGGGAAAATCGACTGGAACCTAAATGGCTATTAAAAATCCCATTCTTTTTAACGTTTAGACAAATATACTCTTATTTGTACTTTCGAAATACCTGAGTGAAGAGCAAAGAAATAATGGTAAGATAAGGGAAATCCTGAATAATATGAAGGCAAAAATTGAAAATGATATTCCTTTCATAGATTTACAAATTGATAGAATCTATGAAGGTGTTGACTAATCTCATCTTTACTAAGGGGGAAATCAAATTTGTTTGTATCGCGAAGAGTAAAGCTAAGGAAAATGGAAGTAGAGGATATAGAACTGTATCATACTTGGCGAAATGATATGGAGGTCATGACCTCAACGAATCCAGTATTGGATGTATACTCGTTACAAGAAACAAAGGAATTTGTTGAAGGAAATATAGTAATGCCCCATTCTTCTAAAAGCTACATAATCGAGGACAGAGAGTGTACGAAGGCGATTGGAATCACATCGTTAATTAATATCGATCTGAAGAATAGAAATGCAGAATGTATTATCGATATTGGTGAAAAGGACTACTGGGGTAAGGGATATGGTAAAGAAGCGTTAACGTTACTACTTGATTACGCTTTTTTAGAGATGAATTTACATCGCGTATCATTAAGAGTATTTTCATTTAATGAAAGGGCAATTAATCTTTATCGTAATATAGGTTTCAAAAAAGAAGGGGTTAGTAGACAGTCTATATTTCGCAATGGTCGTTGGCATGATACGGTTCACATGGGACTACTCCAACAAGAATATAGTTTATGAGTGATGAAGCCATAACATTTTCCTGCAATGAAAGGACATGTATTTTTCTTACTATGAGTCACGTGATGATGATTATTAAATACACAGGAATTTGACTTTCCTACCATAACTAACTATAATACTAACTGTAAAATCGAACGTTAAGGAGGATTATAAAAAAGTGTATTCAGTGAGACTACGTTTCCCAGCTTTGAACCAGTAATTTAATACGGTCAAAGACTCTGTTTTGTGAAACAGAGTCAATTGGGATTAGTCTGTCCTTTTTTATAATCTTCATCATATAGTTGTACCAAATGAGGGAAGGCGGATTTTTCTGCCTTTCCTTTTTGTTGTCCCTTTGCATAGTTTAGGGATCAGTTAGGTATGGTTTTAAGAAAAAAATGAAATAGAGGCTAGCTATTCCCTTTTACTCTACAATCACAGGCAGATGTCTGTGATTTTTTTCATTGGCAGATAGGCTTTAGAGTCATCAGCAAAAGAAAAGCTAACACATTGCTAAAGTATGAATTATTGCGAGTTTTCCAATAAAGAAATCATAGGAGGAAGAAGCGATGCAATTACTGTTGTTCTTTTAATATGCGAGCTTTGTAGTTAATAAAGCTCGTATCGATTCAGGCTATCGATACGAAATAGTTATATACATTTCGGGAGGTAGCAATATGGAACAAATTTGTTTTGAATTAGAAAATGTTGAAGTGAGTTATTTGGATAAAGAGATTTTGAAGATTGAGCGACTAGCAGTCCATCAATTTGATCGCATTGGCATAGTCGGAGAAAATGGTGTAGGAAAAAGCACCTTATTAAAGCTATTAGCTGGCGAATTTCAACCGACAACGGGAAAAGTGAAGCGGTATGTAAAGTCTGGTTATTTTGAACAACTAGAAGCACCTAAAAATGTTGAAGCAGATCCTAAGTTGCTTAGTCAATTACTCATTCCTAAACAAGGGGATCGATTAAGTGGTGGGGAACAGACAAGATTAAAATTGGCTCAACTTTTTAGCCATTATTATGAAGCTTTACTAATTGATGAGCCGACAACCCATTTAGACAAGGAAGGGATTGCTTATTTACTCGAGGAATTACGTTATTATTACGGAGCCTTAGTACTCATTAGTCATGATCGTGCCTTACTAGATGAACTAGTAACGACTATTTGGGAGATTCGGGATGGAGTGGTGACGGTATATTCTGGGAATTATACAGACTATGCTGTGCAAAAACAGCTTGAACGGGAACAACAACACCAAGCCCATGAACAGTTCTTGAAGGAAAGGGCTCGATTAGAAAAGGCTGCTAAGGAAAAAATGAAAAAGGCGAGTAAAGTTGCTCAGCCGGGTAAAATGACAAAAAGGGAAGCAAATACAAAGCCTAACAAGACATTTATGACCAAGTCAAAAGGAACCAGTCAGAAAGCTATGGCACGTGCTGCAAAGGCAATAGAGCAGAGAATGGAGAAGCTAGAGGAAGTAGAAGCAGTTCAAGTGGAAAGATCCATAGTCTTTCATTCATCCAAAGCATTGGAGTTGCATAATAAGTTTCCGGTAATGGCGGACCAACTAACAATCTCTGCAGGTGGCAAGAAGCTATTAGAAGAAGTTAGCTTTCAACTTCCACTAGGAAAGAAGATCGCTATCACAGGACCAAACGGAAGTGGAAAGAGTACGTTATTACAACATATAAGGAATTGTGGAGAAGGTTTAATTATTTCACCTAAAGTAAAGTTTGGTTATTTCGATCAAATGAGCTACCAATTTTCATCGGATGAAACTGTACTGCAGTATTTGAAAAATCGTTCGGATTATGAGGAAGGGTTTTTAAGAAGTGTACTACATTCCATGCGATTTGTAGGAAATGATATCCAGAAAAAAGTGAATATACTAAGTGGTGGGGAAGCCATTCGACTACAGCTTTGTCATTTATTCCTTGGAAGGTATAACGTTCTATTGCTAGATGAGCCAACTAATTTTTTAGATATTCGTGCGATTGAGGCATTGGAGCGGTTTGTTGGTTCCTATGATGGAACAATTATTTTCGTATCCCATGATAGGCAATTTATTCAAAACGTAGCCGACTTACAATTTGAGATTGTTGATAAAAAGCTTATATAAAAATTAAAGAAGAGGCTGGGACAAAACCCCAGTAAATTAATATAAGCATGGTCCTTACCAACGTTTTAACGGTAAGGACCATGCTTATTATTTTTTGCACGCAATTTTCTGATATTAAAGTAAACAAAAAGGACACCATCTGATAAAATTAAAGTACGACCAATAACTTTTTTCGGAGGTGTCCTTATGTCGTATTATAACATGAAACAAGTTGTATTACCTATGGATTTGGAAGTTAGATTAAAAGAAAATGACATTGCCTTTGCCATTAATGATTTAGTAGAAAGTATTCCAGAAAGTGCTCTTGAACCACTTAGAAAAGATACAGGTCGTCCGCCATATGCTTCGCGGATGATGTTGAAAATTATCCTTTGTGGTTATACGCAGTCTGCCTTTTCGGGCAGGAAGATTGAAGCCTTATTAGAAGATAGTGTACGAATGATGTGGTTATCTCAGGAGCATCAACCAAGTTACAGAACGATTAATCGCTTTCGTGTGCACCCATTAGCGAAAGGGTTATTACGTGAGTGCTTTGTACAGTTTCGATCTCAGTTGGTAAAGGAAGAAGTAATTGAAGAAGAGGCTATTTTTATTGATGGCACAAAGATTGAAGCCAATGCGAATAAATTCACATTTGTATGGCGAAAATCGGTTGAAAATTATAGTGAAAAACTAATTGAAAAGTCCAATCAAATGTACGATGAGTTAATTGAGAAGCGAATCATTCCTGAAATAGAACGGGACGATTTCGAAGAGCTTTCGGTTGAAGAAATGAAAGAAATTGTGGAAAAACTGAGTGAAAAAATTGAAGCATACGACAAGGAAATTGAAGCGAGTGACGTTGGTGTTGAGCGGAAACAGCTTCGTTCCGAGCGAAAAGCACCAAAACAATATCGTAAGCAATTTGAAGATTTTATTGAGCGTAAACAAAATTATCAAAAGGATATGGAGATTTTTGAAGACCGCCATAGTTACTCAAAAACAGATCATGATGCCACATTTATGCGGATGAAAGATGACTATATGGGAAACGGACAACTGAAGGCTGGATATAATATTCAAGTTGCGACGGAAGGCCAATATGCGCTCGCTTATGATGTGTTTCCAAATCCAACCGACACCCGTACGTTGATTCCCTTTTTGAATACGATTGAAGAACGCTTCTTTGAACTACCTAAATATATCGTGGCAGACGCAGGGTATGGTAGTGAACAAAACTATGAAGATATTATGAATAATAGAAATAGAACACCTCTTATTACATATAATCAGTATCGAAAGGAGAAGAAAAGAAAACACAAAAACAATGCTTTTCATGTAGACAATTGGGAATACAATGAAGAGGATGATGCATTCATTTGTCCGAATGGAAAGAAATTATTATTCAGCCATGTGTCCCATCGAACCGACAAATACGGATTTAAACGCGAATTTAAAGTCTATGAATGCGAAGATTGTTCCGGATGCCCTTTACGCTCCATGTGTACAAAGGCGAAAGAGGGAAACAATCGAAAAGTATATCTCAATGAAAAGTGGGAATCTCAAAAAGAATACGTCAGGGAGAAGCTTTCAGACGAGAAAACTGGTGAAATTTACGGTAAACGTAAAATCGATGTGGAGCCAGTCTTCGGATTTCTGAAGGCTAATTTGGGTTTCACTCGAATGTCTGTTAGAGGAAAAGAGAAAGTGATAAATGAATTAGGATTTGCGCTTATGGCGGTAAACTTGAGGAAGTATACCGCCAAAATGGGTAAATCTAGTTTAGGAAATGGAAATGATTTCAAAAAACTGGTTCCAAGCAATTTTCAATCGCTTAGAACCAGTTTTTTATTACTTTCTGGCTAGTTTTGTCCCAGCCTCTTCTTTATGGTTACTTGCTCACAGTTAATTGCTTTGGATCGTTGCCTCCGATTCACTTCGAACTAGTTTAGCTTCAAAACCCATTTTTTTAATTCGATTGATGATTTCAGAGATATTTGTTACCTGGTTATGGAACGTGACATTGCCGCTTTCAGTCTGATAGTTAACGTTTACTTCGGTTACACCATTTAATTTCGTGAGCGATCTTTCTACTTTTTTAGGACAATCAGGGCAATGCATTCCTGTTATGGTTATGTAAACTGTTTCCTGCATGTTGTAATTCACCACCTTTACCATCATGTAGAATTTCTCCTAACTACCTATATTAAATACTACTGTCCGGAAACGAACTTTATGAAATGTAATTTTAATGAAAGTCATTTCTTTACTAGTCGAGTAGAAAGCATGATACCGGATTTATGTATACCTATCATTAGAGTGCCTGCTACTAATGGATCATACTTTGAGTGAAAAGGGGACGCCAGTAAATCTAGGGAATTGGAATTGGTTGGTAAGCATAGCAATACTGCTAGCTGATTCAGGTAAGGATTTTGGACACCATCAATAAAGGCACTCAATATAAATAGTGAACAAGCGGGCATAAGCATTAACATGGTAAGGAGAATGAAGTTTTTCTTTTGTTTCTTGTATAGTCTCTGCCTATGATCAGGTGAAACAATCGGCCACCACAAACTAAAGGAAAGGATAAACAGGATACATAAATATATGCTTTGAATCAAAGGAGCCTGAGAAAGATACTCCAAAAGAAAAGGTAAATGATATAGTAAAAATAAAGCGGAAAATAACATGAGGGCTAATTTTGGTGTGAGAAATAGTTTTCCTATTTTTTGTAACAGTGAAGTTCGGATAGCTCGTGCAAATAACTGTGGGGGAATTCCTACCAATAGTAATGGAGGAATAATAAAATATAATATACTCATTTGAATCATATGCAGACTAAGGGAAAGATGGCTGAAAGCGGATAGAGGGCTACCTAGTATGAGACAGATTAGACATAAGGATAAGAAAAAGAAAATAGGCTGTTTGTTAAATAGTCTCACATCTGTATATCGTTTTATTAGATAAGAATACAAGAAAGAGATACCGATAAGAAGTACGAGTAATGGAAGATTCCATACCAAATGCCCCAATAGTAAAAAATCATAATACATGAAATCACCCTTCATGTTGTAGTGTATCAGCTACTTATCCCTACAATATATGTTGGAAATTGCTCATTATATTCATCCATTCAGTCTCATCATGAAGATATAACGAAGAAGGTTTCATGCTTAGACAATAGATTCACACTTTATTCACAACAATAGGTTGAATATTAGCTGTAGTACTGTTACATTTCTGTTAGAGGTAATTCATTGTCAATCAGAATAACAGGTGGGAAAGAAGATAAAATGTATCGTGTTTAAAAGGATAGCTAGTGATTTAAATAAGTGAGAGAATGCCCCTGTCGATTGAACGGGGTAATGGAGGAAATGAAGATGAAAAAATACATAGGTTTACTCATGATATTACTTGTAGGTGCTTTAGCTGCATGTGGCAATAATAATAATGGGGAGAAGACTGACGCTGATGAGGAAGTTAAAGCAGTTAACGTTGATTTTCAGCTTCCTGAGCATGCGGATGTAGGGGAAGTAGTAGAATTAAAGGCAATCGTCACATATGGTGATGAATTAGTGAAAGATGCGGATAAAGTGGAATTTGAGTATTGGGTACAAGGAAATGAGAAAGAGACGACAACGGTTGAAGGTAAAAACAACGACGATGGTACATATACGGCAGATGTAACCTTTGAAGCGGATGGTATTTATGAAATATATGCTCATACCACAGCTAGAATGGTGCATATAATGCCTAAAAAATCGATTACAATAGGCGAAGGGAACGCTACAGCTCATGAGGAGCATGGGGAAGGACATGATAATCATGATCATTCCAGTCATGAAGAAGGGTTTATGATGCATTTTATGAAGCCTGGAGATGTGCAAGTTAATAAAGAGATTAATCTGACTTTACATTTGATGATGAATGATGAACCTCTTGAAGGTGCAACAGTTCGTTATCAAATTAACAAAGACGGTACGGAAGAGTATGAGTGGGTTGACGCAGACGAACCCGCCTCAGGGGAGTATAGTGGTTCTTACTCTTTTGATAAGGAAGGAACATACACGATTGTAGTTCATGTTGAGAATGATGAAGATCTACATGAGCATAAGGAATACACGGTGGAAGTAAAATAATAGAATGATGAAAGAAAAACACGTGAAAGGATCAAGCGAAACGAAGAGGCTTTCACGTGTTTTTATCATTTACAAGTTATTCGCTTTACGACTCTTTAAAATACAGCTTCTTCGCTGGTAAAAATATACTAACAATAACCAAGCAAGCGATTATAAGCATACCGACTGCTAAAGTAATAATAGTTATTCTTAACGGTATAATATCAGCTATTGCTCCAACCATTAACACAAAAACAATCTGAAGCAGGCTTAAGAACAACTGGAACAAACTAGTCACTCTCCCCATCATCTCAGTCGGAACATTGTTTTGGTAAAAGGTGGTGATACCGGCATTTAGAAATGCATTAAAGAATCCAAGGATCATAAACCCAACGGTAATAGAAAGGAATGACCAAGAAAAAGCGTAAAGCAGATAGCCAACCGTCTCCATCATCATTCCAATTGCTATTAAGTATCGGATAGATAAATTTTTAGAGAATAGAGTAACAATGAAAGCACCGACAATTGCTCCAATCCCCGTAATACTAATGAGTAAGCTATATTCCATTTCGGACAAGCCTACCACCTTTTGTGTAAAAACGACCTCTTGCGCATCCATAGCAAAAGAGAAAATGGTCGTTGCAAGAAAGGCAGAATAGATAAAGGCAATATACTTGTTTTCCTTGATAAATTGAATGACAATAATCCAGTCAGATTTTATTTGCGCGAAGGATAAAGTTGGCGTGTTTCCTTTCTCATGTGTCTCCTTATCAGGTAATCTACTCAATAATATTGCAGCCATGATAAAGGCTAAAGAGTTAATAAGAAGGGTATAGTCTACACCCAAAAGTAAAATCAAAGCCCCTCCGATTGCTGGCCCAATAATAAATGCACCAGAGGTAGTCAATGATTGTATAGAGTTATAACGCTTGCGAATGGTTTTCGGTACTAATTGCGCTATGTACGTCATGGAGGAAGGAGTAAAGAAAGATTTCGCTATGCTTAAGAAAACTAAGAACAAAAAGATGAACCATATGTTAGGTAAAAAGGGAATGCAAAAAATAGTAAGGGCTCTTGCTATGTAAGTAACAATCATTATTTTACGTTTGCTTCTATAATCGATGAAACTACCAGTCCAAAATTTAGTCAATACATTCACAACTGGGCCAATAACCCATAAACCTGCCACCGCAGCTGCTGATCCAGTCATTTGATAGACCAATATATTAATTGCTACTAAATAGATAAAGTCCCCAATTCCTGCTATCCCAACAGAGATTAATAAAATAACAGGTTGCTTCCAAACTGCCAGATTGAGTTTCATTATATAACTCCCCGCTTTCTCTATCTAAATTGATTATAATTTTTATTCATAAAGTTCTCATTGCTTTTTATTGAATTTATTGAAATAATTGTTAATTGTGAACAAAGTGTGAAGGAAGGAACATGGGTTAACTTCAAGGAGGAAAGCTATGAATCTAAAGGAAATAGTGCGAAATGAATATGGAGTCTCTTCAATAGAGGAAATAACCAAGATAGAAAGTGGCATAAGCTCAAATGCAAAACGAATTGTTACAGCTGATGGAAACTATATTCTTAGAAGAGTTAAGAGTGTAGAACAAGCTATAACAGAATATAAAATCTCACAGGAATTACGTCATGATAATCTTTCATCCATCATAATTTTGAATCAGGATAATGCTCCCTATATCAAGCTTAATAATGAGGTTTATAACCTTCAGACAGAAATACCAAATCTACTGGAAAAAGACAGCATTAACTTCTTTGAATTAGGGAAAACAATAGCTATATTTCATTCTAGAGTACAGAAAATAGATGGATTATTTTCACAGGAGGATCGCTTTCCATTAGAGCGCATGTGGAACCAAGTAAAAGTAAATCCTAAGTTTGACGCAACAGAATATAGTGGAAAGCTAACCAAATTAGTAGAGCAATGTTTAAGCTATAATCATAAGGACAATTACTATATCCATGGTGATTTAGGTAAATGGAATTTACTATTTGATAAGTCGAATATCTATATAATTGATTTTGGAGAAGTAAGAAGAGGAAATAACCATTTTGATATTAGCGCTGTTCTTTCCTCCACGATAAATTGGAGCTTAGGGGATGAACAACTATTCCTTCAGGTACGCCAATTTAAAAATGGGTATGGATCGAACTTTCATCAGTGGAACCATGCCATTCTTAGGGAAAGCTTTCATTTATGGTTTACAAGAGGAATGGTTGCTTTATTGGCTCAACAAGGAATAAATGAACGAACGAATCATGCGATTAATTTCATGATGAAAAAATGCACCAGAACAGAAACAGTATTCAAGCACTTATCTGCTAATTAGTTAGGCGGAAAGTGCTTTTTTATTAGATAGGCTGTTTCTAACGGGATTAAAAAATATAATAAGAATACAGGATTAAGGAATCGATTATCCCAATGTTAAGTATGTTTATAAAATAAAAAATAAATCGTAATCGTTACTATTTACAAAACGTAATCATTACGATATAGTATTATTGTTCAAATCATTAAAAAGGGAGATTGAGAAATGAAGTATGTAAAATCAATACTCATGCTATTATTTATTACTCTATTTATTGTAGGGTGTTCATCAGCGGATGATAATAATAGTAAACAAGATTCTGATGGCAAGAAAGATTCAGAGCTTACTATATACACATCTGTTTATCCGTTTCAATATGTAGTGGAAGAAATTGCAGGTGATACCGCTACTGTAAAAACCGTTTATCCTCCTGGAGCAGATGCTCATACATATGAGCCTACATCAAAAGATATTATCGATATAGCAGACAGTGATGCATTCATTTATCTTGGATCTAGAATGGAAAGCTTCTCCGATTCAATTGCTGAAGCTTTGGAAAATCAACCTGTAAAATTAATAGAGATGGGTAGTTATCATGAACTATTCCATAGCGGTCATGACCACGACCACGATCACGGACATCATGATCACAGTGATGAGCCTATTGAAATTACTGGGCTATCAGACCATTATCATACCGATGATTCTATTACTCTAACAGCAGTCGTTAATATGGATACAGACGAAGATCATTTTCATTGGTTTGCATTAAATCCTGGTGAAAAAGATTGGGAGATTGTTGATGGTCAGACATCTGATCATTTTGAAGGGAAAGCTCAGGTAGATGGTCAACAAATCAAGGTTGTACTATATGGTGACGATCATGAGGTTGTTGCAGAATCAGAACCTGTAACGATAGTAATAGATGACCATGGTCACGACCATGATCACGGAGACGAAGAGCACGGCCATGATCATGACCATGATGGAGATGACGACCATGGCCACAACCATGACCATGATGGAGACGACGATCATGGCCACAATCATGACCATGATGGAGACCATGAGCATGGAGACGCAAGTAATGCAACAGGAAATGTTGAAATAGATGGCCTATTAGGGCATTATCATACTGGTGACGCTATTAAACTAACAGCTATCCTTGCAGACGGAGTAGATTATGACCATACACATTGGTTTGTTCTAAATCCAGGTGAAGAAGAATGGGGAGAAGTAGAAGGGCAAACTTTTGAGAATTATGAAAGTGAAGCTGAAGTAAAAGATCAGCAAATCAAGGTTGTATTTTACGGTGACGATCATGAGGTTGTTGCAGAATCAGAACCTGTTGTGATAGAAATTGATGACCATGAAGGAGATCACAACCCTCATATATGGACTGATCCACAACGTATGATAAAAATTGCAGAAATTATTAAAAATCAGTTAGTGGAAATGAATCCAGATGCAGAAGAGATGTACAATGAGAATCTTGAGGCATTAAAAGAAAAACTAACAGATTTAGATAATAATTTCATTGACCTTTTATCTAAGAAAGAAAACAAAGCGATTATCGTTTCCCATGCTGCCTTTGGTTACTGGGAAGAGCGATATGGAATTGAACAAATTGCTATTCATGGACTGTCTACAGCTGAGGAGCCTTCTCAAAAGCAATTGACAGAAATTATTAATCAATCCAAAGAGCATAATTTAGATTACGTTTTATTTGAACAAAATAGCTCGAATAAATTATCAGAAGTTGTTCAAAAAGAGATTGGCGCAACTCCGATAACTATTCATAATCTTGAGGTTCTAACACAAGAAGATATTGATAATGGAGAAGACTATATCTCATTAATGGAACGTAATTTGGAAGTATTAGATCAAGTTACTAAATAATAAATAAAAATAAGCAAGATGAATTATCTCTTCCCTGATTTTCTTTGAGAATCAGGGAAGTTTTTTTATTGCTCGAAGAAATTATGATCGTGTATTTGAGAAGGTTAAGAATATCTGTTGGAAAAGCAACAGAGCCAAAATTTCACCACTCGTATTATGTTAGAATAATAGTAATAATCGGTAGCAGGAGGGGGAAACATGGTTAATTACAAGGTGATTTTATTTGATTTAGATGGAACACTTTCAGACCCAAAAGAAGGAATTACAAAATCTGTACAATATGCACTGCAAAAAATGAACATCATCGAAACGAATATGGATAAATTGGAGAGCTTTATTGGTCCACCCCTACAAGTATCGTTTGCAGAGTATTATGGATTTGAGGAGTCTCAAATCCAGCAGGTAATTGAATTTTACCGAGAAAGATTTATAGAAAAAGGAATGTTCGAGAATGAATTATATTCTAACATTCCAATATTATTAAAAACATTGAAAGAAAAGGGACTTAAATTAGTAGTGGCAACGTCTAAACCGACTGTGTTTGCGGAACAAATCGTACAGCATTTTCATATAGATTCTTATTTTGAATGGATTGTGGGCAGTAATCTTGATGGATCTAGAACTTCTAAAACTGAAATCATACAGTACATATTAGATCGATATAGCAATTATAATCTGGATGATTTTATTATGATTGGAGATAGAAAGCACGATATTATTGGGGCTACAAATATGGGGATTGACTCTATTGGAGTCACCTATGGATATGGTTCGATAGAGGAACTAAGTCAATCTGATCCTACGTATATCGTTGACAGTGTAGTTCAGTTAAACAATATGTTTGGATAATCTTATTGTTGGCGGTGAAATGAAAAAGGGATGTAGTAGGATTAATTCTGTTTATGCTAGGTGTTGCATTAACAACGAATGTGTCGATGACCTTTTTAAGGGAATAAAGCGGAAAAAGGTAACAGAGAGAGTGAGTCAGTAACCTTTTTGAGAGAAAGAAGTAGAAAAAGGTAACAGAGAGAGTGAGTCAGTAACCTTTTTGAGGGAATAAAGCAGAAAAGGTAACAGAGAGAGTATCAGTAACCTTTTTGACTGAATGAAGTAGAAAAAGGTAACAGAGAGAGTATCAGTACCTTTTTTGATGGAATGAAGTGGAAAAAGGTAACAGAGAGAGAGTATCAGTACCTTTTTTGATGGAATGAAGTGGAAAAAGGTAACAGAGAGAGAGTATCAGTAACCTTTTTAAGGTAATGAAGAAGAAAAAGGAAACAGAGAGAGCGTGTCAGTAACCTTTTTAAGGTAATGAAGAAGAAAAAGGAAACAGAGAGAGCGTGTCAGTAACCTTTTTGAGAAAATGAAGCAGAAAAAGGAAACAGAGAGCCCCCCTCAGTAACCTTTTCGAGAGAATGAAGGAGTCAGGGAATCCAAATTTTTTCTGAAACCTCCTGTGAACTGTTACGTATGTAAAGGTAGAATCCATAAATTGGAGAGGGGTGGAGTGGAATGGCTGATTCTGGAAAACGTCCGAAGATAAAAATAGCAAAAACAAAATCGGAATGGATTTTTGATGTTATTGGATATTCTGCGTATATTGGGTCTATTATCTTATTAATAACGATTTGGTCCTCCCTGCCAGACGAGGTTCCGGCTCATTATAATGCATTAGGTGAGGTAAATCGTTGGGGTAATAAGTATGAATTATTAATTTTACCGATTGTTGGTGGATTTTTACTTTTGATGATGCAGTTGCTTGAGAAGTTTCCGGAGGCACACAATTATCCAAGTAGATTTAACGAATCCAATGCTGCGCAATTTTACCTTGTAAGTAGACAACTGCTGAACCAGCTTAAGAATAGTTGTTTACTATTATTTGGATTACTATTATTCGAATCCATATCGATTGCATTAAACTGGACGAAAGGTATGGGGGGATTGTTTTTACCACTATTAATTGTAATGACTGTAACTCCAATTGTAATGGCTATTCTGAGACAGAGAAAGATTAAATAAGATCCCTTCTTTAAGAGTAGAGAAGGGATCTTATCAGGTTAAATTTTGATAGGAGCATTTTTACTGAAATAACGGATTAGTATAATCAAGACCAATCCTAAGACAATCAGAACAATTTCTGACATGCTAGCGGGAATAAAAT
Source organism: Ornithinibacillus sp. FSL M8-0202 (assembly GCF_037975285.1). Taxonomy (GTDB): domain Bacteria; phylum Bacillota; class Bacilli; order Bacillales; family Amphibacillaceae; genus Ornithinibacillus; species Ornithinibacillus massiliensis. The sequence continues at coordinate 1,154,961 of NZ_CP150248.1, read as the reverse complement.
CTGTAGTAATTATCCGATCAGGAATTGGTAGTTCCAGTGAAGTGCGCAATAGGGAGTCTTTAACAATCATGATAACAAACCCGATTAAAACAGTACCTAAGCCGATAATCGTATTGAATCGGTAAAAGCCCATACCGATGAGCCAGCCTATTAAATAGTAAAAAAAGATATTAATTGCATAAACTAGAATGGATAGGAACCAGTTACTCGATGGTTCTACATAAGGAGATAAAATAAATGTCAGTACAATATCACTAACGATATGAGCCTCAACATCTAAAGCAGACGTATTAAATTCAGCTGCTTTAAATGTGAATATATCCATCCTCGTTAATAGGAACTGAAGGAATGATGAAATAACTAATGTAATAATTGGGATCATAAAGGATAAACCAATTGAAGAGAGTAAGGCACCTTTATAGTAATCCTTTCTCGTCACACCATTTTCCACATAATAGGCTAAAAAGAACGTAGTCAATATTCCGATGACAAACATATAAATACCAGCAGCTACAAATACAGCATTATAATACGTATCTAATTCGTTTCCGTTCATATATAGAGATATTCCTTTAATAATCTGGACAATAAGCATTACTCCTAAAAGTGCAATTGTCCAAGAGGACAGAGCCATAAACATATCAGAAGCAACTTTAGGATAATTAGCTTTTTGTTTCATATACATCATCCTCCTTTGTTAAATGCACAAATAACTCATGAAGTGTTACTGGTGCAATGTCTATCCCTTTATCTGATGCAATTCTTCGTTCATCTCCCGAAAGTTCTCCCAAGATAGTAACCGCTTTGGTTGCTCCTAAGCGCTCTTCATGAATCGATTGTTTCGATTGAACAAAGTCATCCACAACATCCGCATTACCAGTGATTTTTGCCCCTTTTGAAATAAACGCATCATAATTCTCCTGAAGCATGATTTTTCCTCCATGCAATAGCAGTACTTCATCAAATAAATAATCCATTTCTGATACAAGATGGGTAGAAAGGATAATGGTTCTTGGATGCCTTTCTTGGTCTTCCAGCAATTCTTTATAAAAGATATCCCGAGAAGGTGCGTCCATTCCTAAATACACCTCATCAAAAATGGTTAGTGGTGCTCTACTTGCGAGTCCGATGGTCACATTTACAGCGGATTGCATTCCTTTAGAGAGCTTTTTAATAGCCTTCTTCTGGTCGAGTTTAAATCGTTTCACTAGGTATTCGGCATATTCACGATCAAAGTTAGGACGAAATCGTTCAACACCTTCTAATAGTTTTTTGACACTATCTGTTTCATCCTTATAGTCCTTGTTGTAAAGAAAGGCAACCTGTTGCATAATAGAGGCATTTTCAAATGGTGCCTCACCATTAATGGTAACGGAGCCAGCGGATTGTTCACGAAATGAGGCGAGGATAGATAGTAGAGAAGTTTTTCCAGCTCCATTTCGTCCTAAAAGTCCATAGATTTTCTTATCTGTTAACTCGAATGACACATCCTGTAAGGCAGCATAATTCCCATACTTTAAACTAAGCTTATCAACTTTTACATTCATTCTTTATCACGACCTTTTACTTTTTTAATAAAACCGATGATCTCGCTTTCTGTAATTTCCAGTTTATCTGCTTCTTGTACGAGCTTGATAATGTAGTCTTCGATAAAAGATTCTTTTCTTTTTTGGAGAAGCTTTTCTCTTGCTCCTTCTGCAACAAACATTCCAATCCCTCTCTTTTTATAGAGAATTCCTTCATCAACTAGCTGACTTATACCTTTAGCTACGGTGACGTGATTAATTTTATAGAAGTTAACTAGCTGATTGGTCGAAGGAGCCTGTTCTCCTTCTTTAAGCTGTTTATTAATGATTTGATCTTCAATTTTTTCCCGAATCTGGATATAGATCGGTTTATCTTGATCAAAAGCCTTGCTCATTTTATCGCCCACTATCTTCATTTGGTTATATCCTAATACGGTTATATAGTCATGTATATAACTATAATGGTGGGGTTGGAATCTGTCAATAGTGATTAAGCGAAATTTACAAAAATAGGCTTGCAAAAGGTGCGACGATGAATTACATTAAAACTAATGGTATTAGTTTTTGCGGTTTGGTATGAATATAAAGGGATGAGGAGGAAGAATGGATGAGAGTTGTACGTTATCAGAATCTGTATCAATTGACGGTTTTACCGAGGGTTTTTCCAGTTAATTGTTATATTTATGAGGAAGAAAACGAGCTTACGTTAATTGATGCTGGTATCCCAGGGAGTTATAAAGGGATCGTTAAAATGGTTAAAGAACTGAATAAGCCATTAACCAATATTATATTAACTCATGCACATGGGGATCATGTTGGGGCTTTGGATAGATTGAAGCAGACATTTCCTAATATAATCGTATCCATATCAGAAAGGGATAGTAGATTACTAAGGGGAGATGTTTCATTGGATCGAGATGAACCACAAATGCCAATTAAAGGTGGAGTTCCAAAAGGTTTAACGACGAAAGCTGACCACCTGTTAAAGGAAGGTGATCGAGTAGGATCGCTTGAAGTTCTTGCTACTCCTGGACATACACCGGGGTCCATCTCATTACTCGCTGCAAAACATGGGATAATGATAGCAGGAGATGCTTTACAAACTCGTGGAAGGATGGCGGTTGGAGGACAATTAGTGTGGAGCTTTCCTTTTCCTGCTTTTGGCACATGGAACAAAGAAATTGCTCTTGAAAGTGCAAGGAAGATTATGTCCAGAGAACCTATATTATTAGCTGTTGGACATGGAGACATGATTGAAAATCCAGGTCCGAATTTGGAAAAGGCGATTAATGAGGCAGAGAGTCAAATAGAGAAAGGAGTCTGATGATGCCGCGAGTAGGACTTAACTTAGAGCAAATAGTTCAGACTGCTGCTGAAATAGCAGATAATCAAGGAACAGAAGCAGTGACATTAGCGGGTATTGCAAGAGAACTATCTGTTCGCCCACCATCACTATTTAACCATGTAAAAGGGCTGCCCCAGATTAAAAGGGAGCTATCCCTTCTCGGAGTGAAAAAACTGTTTCAAAGAATGAACGATGCGACAAGAGAAAAATCGGGGGATGAGGCTATATTTGCTATAGCTAATGCCTATCTTCAGTTTACAAGAGAGCACCCTGGATTGTACGAATACACGATTGCGTTACCAAAGCCTAAGGATGAAGAAATAGAAAGAGAAAGTAATAAAATACTTACCCTCATTCTTACACTATTTCAATCCTATCCATTATCAGAGGAAAATGCCATCCATGCGGTGAGGGGATTTAGAAGTATTTTGCACGGCTTTTCCTCACTAGAACAAAAGGGTGGATTTGGCATGCCTATTGAACGAAATGATAGTTTACATTATATGATTAGGGTATTTTTAGCTGGTCTTAATAAAACAGAATGATACCGAATATGGCTGCTATTTTTTTTAGCAGGCTTTTAAAATAAATATAGGAATTCCCAATTAAGTTCTCATCCGCTATAATAGGAAAGTATGTAAAGAAATAGAACTGTTAAGATTGATACTATAGTGTTTATATAGATAATGACTGTGAGAGGAGGAAACAATCTTGACGACAGTAAATAGTGAAACATATATTGCAGAAATAAATGATTTAGATAAAAAAGGTTCGGGTCGAGCGGTTGTTTGGCGTGATATTGGCGAGGTTAATCCTAGAAAGCTAAAGCTTACGATTCCACAAACACTACCGAGTGAAAAGGTACGTGTTACAGTGGGGCAGCCAGACCGAAGAAGAACTAGAGTTATGCCGGAAGAAATTGTAGAGGCACATCCAGAACGAGTAGCGCCTCCATGCCCGCATTTTGAACGATGTGGTGGTTGTGTATGGCAGCACTGGACCTATACAGGGCAATTAAATGAAAAAACAAATCATGTAAAGAAAGTCTTGGAACAGCAAGGATTTGATCCTAGTCTCGTTCATGACACCATTGGCATGGACAATCCGTGGCATTACCGGAATAAGATGGAGTTTACGTTTTCTAAGGAAGGCGATTTAGGGCTTCACGAATTAGGAAATTGGAGAAAGATTATTTCTTTAGAAACTTGCCTAATTGCTGGTAAGGATATGGTAGAAGCTACAATGGAGGTTGCTAACTGGGCTAAAGCTCATGAATTATCAGGCTATGATAAGGATACCCATGAAGGCTTACTACGCCACCTGATGGTTCGTCAGTCATTTGCAACTGGTGAAATTATGTTAGGTCTATTTGCTACCGAGGGTCCTACTGGGGAACTAGAAGTGGCAGCGAAAGATTTAGAAGACAGAATTACTACCAAATTCCCTAAAGTAAAGAGTCTAATGTGGTTTAAAAATACCGACTGGGGTGACCGTACTCAAGCAGAAGAATCCCATATTCTAGCAGGACGCGACTTCATTTATGATGAGATGCTAGATTATCGCTTCCGTATTTGGTTTGATACGTTCTTCCAAACAAATCCAACACAGGCGCAAAAGCTAGTCGAATTGGCACTAGAAATGGGTAAACCAAAAGAAACAGAAAAAATGATAGATCTATTCTGTGGTGTTGGTACATTCTCGCTTCCATTTGCTAGCCGAGTTGGGAAGCTAGCGGGAATAGAAATCGTCGAAACCTCTATTGAATCTGCTAAACGTAATGCGAAGGATAATGGAATCTCGAACACATACTTCCTAGCAAAAGATGCTAGACGTGGAATTGATGAAGTGCTAGAGAGCTTTGGTATCCCTGAGCTTCTATTATTAGATCCACCTCGTTCTGGTGCTGGTGGAAAAGTAATGCGCAGAATCGGTCGTGCTCAGCCGGAACGTATTGTCTATGTATCTTGTAATCCTGATACATTTGCAATTGATATTAAGGAACTAGAGCCGTTTGGTTATGAACTAGTAGAAGTTCAGCCGGTTGATTTATTCCCGCATACGACGCATGTGGAGTGCGTAGCATTGATGTCTAGGGTTGATGAATCAGTGTAGTTTAAGTGTTGATATAATAAGGTTTTCCAGTGGTATTGGAGAATATCCAAAAGAAGAGTTCAAACATTATGTAGTGAAGGAAGAATTAAAGGCGTGATGAAAGTGGGGATGGTTTGGGTTATACCATCTATGGCAATAAAACCAGCAGATACAGAAAGAAAACGAATTATTGAAATTTATTTTATGAATTATTAGGCTGGAAGAAAAATCACACCAAAAGGAATTATGGTTCATAGCACAGGGGCAAACAATCCGAATTTAAAGCGTTACGTTGGTCCAGATGATGGTTTATTAGGAAAGAATCAATACAACAATCACTGGAATCAGCCACGACCTGGTGGCAGACAGGTGTGTGTTCATGCTTTTATCGGAAAGTTAAAAGATGGATCGATTGCCACTTACCAAACGTTACCCTGGAATCACCGCGTATGGCATGCGGGTGGAGATGCGAATAATACACATATTGGTTTTGAAATCTGTGAAGATAATTTAACCGACAAAACTTTTTATGATAAGGCTTTTGTCGGTGAGACTATTGTACATAATTTTAACTGGGGAAATCGCAATAAAGAAATTGTTATGTATTACATATCCCAAATAGATTTAGATGATAAAATCGTTAACGCATTAAATAATGCGTTAGATAGTGCTTATCCTCCTTTCAAATTAAGAGATTGTATTAATAGTAATTAGAAAATAATAGAAACTAAATGAGTTAAGGAGAATAAACAATGACTTATATTTTATTGATTATCGGCTTTGCATTATTGATAAAAGGAGCCGACCTCTTTGTAAACGGATCTTCCAATATTGCCAAACTGCTCCGGGTTCCAACTATTTTAATCGGGTTAACTATTGTGGCTTTTGGAACAAGTTCACCGGAAGCGACTGTCAGTATTATTGCAGCACTGGAAGGAAATGCAGATGTTGCACTTGGTAACGTAGTGGGAAGCAATATTCTTAACATTACCCTTATTGTAGGTGTCACAGCATTCTTATATCCTTTGAGAGTTGAAAGTGAGACCATTAGAAAAGAAATCCCATTTACCTTACTCTCAAGTGTAGCATTGCTAATTCTTATGAGTGATATTGCATTGCAAGGATCGAGTAGCAACTTACTTACACGCAGTGATGGATTTATTCTTTTATTGTTCTTATCCATCTTTATGTACTATTTAATTGAGATTGGCCTAAAAAGTCGGAAAGAGAAAGCAGACGAACCAGTTCCTGAGGACATCAGGTGGGGTAAAAATATATTAATTACCATACTAGGATTGGCTGCAATTATATTTGGAGGGGATTTGGTAGTAGATAACGGTACAGAAATTGCTTATTCTCTCGGTATGAGTGAAACATTGGTGGGGTTAACGATTATTGCAATTGGAACATCCCTTCCCGAACTTGTCACTTCCATCTCTGCGGCACTGAAAAAAGAAAGTGAGATTGCGCTGGGTAATATTGTCGGGAGTAATATTCTTAATATTTTATTTGTACTTGGTGGCTCGGCTACTATTTCTCCACTAGCAACAAATAATAAAATGTTTATTGATGTCATTCTTATGATTGTACTAACTATTATATTATTGGTTTTCTCAAGAACGAGCTTCAGAATTGGAAAGCGGGAAGGATTCGTGCTTGTCGCCGCCTACATTATTTACTTAGTGTATATTATATTGCGGAATTAATGAAATAGTCGTTCATTAATACAAGCGATTAGAGATTTTTTGTTATGAATATCTTTAAAAATAATCATACATTTGTCAATATAGTTTAGGGATAACTTCAATAGTCATTCTTTAGATCACTTTAGTCTAACTAGTATTATAGATAGGAAGATAGGTGCGAATAAACTCCTTGTAAGTATTTGATAGGTAGCTATCTTTTCTTTTATATATCCATAATGATGATTAATTTTATGATCTTCTAGTTCCAACAGCACCAGCACACCTGTTGTAAAATATGGATCACTTTTAATAGTCATTTTTGTGAAAAAGCCAATTCCAACCTCTTCTGAAAGTATTTGTTTACCTGCTAAGGAGTTATTAGAAGCAAATAATATATTAAGGTCACCATATTGAGAAATTGTATCAAGATGAACTAGAGGAACTTTATACTTTAAAACCCGATCTTCTAGAAAAGCATCTAAAAATAAGTCAAGCAAATGCTTGGAGAGTACCTGATATACTGAAATATTTATCTGAGCAGCTGAGTAAGGATTGAATATGTTTATTGACATGTTCCCACGAACGAACAAATCAGTCGATATGTTCCCGCATACGACCTTTTCACGAAAAACCGCAAATACATCAATTCTATCAACTCGTCCCATGTGGAGTGTGTAGCACTACTTACAAGAAAATAATGAAGTAAGAGAAGAACCATTTCTAATTTAAACCTTCCTTTTGGGAGGTTTTTTATTATTTCATATATCTATTATGTAGCGAATGAACAATAGACTACCAAATATCAAATTTTTAGTTCTAATTAAACCTAGTTAACGTTTCGTGCAGACGAATTTTTTATTGTGGGATTCTTATGTCATAATAGAAGATATCAAAAGATAATAAGGAGAAAGCATGCAATGAACAATTATAAATTAACGATTCAGTATGATGGTGGCCGTTACAAGGGTTGGCAACGGCTTGGTAATAGCGACAATACGATTCAAGGGAAAATAGAAAATGTGTTAACAGAGTTGGCCGGAGAGAAGATTGAAATCATTGGATCTGGAAGAACGGATGCAGGTGTACATGCTCTTGCGCAAATCGCTAATTTTAAAATGCATAAAAATGCAACCGAAGAAGAAGTAATGGATTATTTAAATAGATATTTACCTCATGATATTAGCGTGGTGGATGTAACGTTAATGCATGATCGTTTTCATGCACGCTATAATGCCAAAGATAAAACCTATTTGTATAAAATTTGGAACATGCCCTATACACATCCTTTTATGCGAAAGTACAGTATGCATGTGTCGGAAAAGCTTGATATCGAAAAAATGAGAAAAGCATCTGAATATTTTCTAGGTAAGCATGACTTTACTTCCTATTCCAATGCAAAGTCGAAGAAAAAGTCCATGGTCCGTGAAATTTACTCACTTGAGATAATGGATAACGAGGGCTTTATCGAAATCGAAATACGAGGCAATGGCTTCCTTTACAATATGGTGAGAAAAATGGTCGGAACGTTAATTGAAGTTGGATTAGGACAAAAAGATGATGCTACCATACCAACTATTCTCGAATCAAAAGAAAGAATCCAAACAGGTCGTATGGCAGAAGCCGAGGGGTTGTATTTGATGAAGGTTGGTTTTTAAACGCTCACCTTATTTACAGCAGAGAATTTATCGGATGCAGTGAAGAGTGCAAGAATGATGTATATGTATTTGATAAATAATCTGGAAAGACAAGGTTCTTCAGAAAATAAAGCTTCGTAGTCTGTAGTTTTTGTTTGTCATTTAATTATTGTAGAACAACAATTGTAAAGCCTTATACCGGACATGATATGTCATATTATCTTATAAGGCCACTCTATGAATGTAGTAGTTATTTTGCTTAAATATATAGGAACATTTTTGTTCAAATTGTACTAGTTCTTATTTGATGTTCGCTGACCCATACTATAAATAAGACTTATGCTATAAATAGTGGAGAACAAGGAGTTTGAAAGGCTATCGAGGAGAGTTTTTCTAAAGAGATTATTTGGAATTGCAGCGGTAAGTGGCGGTGCATTCGGAGGGACACTGTCAGATTCGATTGGATACGTGATGTCATCTTATAATCGGATTTATCGTAATGGTTTTCAAAGATAGACTTCGATTAAATTTGCAATTTCGTATTCATCCTCTACAACAAGTACTTCTGCTGTCATGTTCTCACCTTCAATGTTAATGGATTAGACTGTAACTCAATTGGATTATATCATAATTTGATTGGAAGGAACTGTTAATTCCTGCTTTGTTCAGGTTAGGAAGATTAGTATGAAAATAAAAAGATAGACCATTGGAGCTCCAATGGTCTATTAGCTTGTTGGTAAAAGGATTAATAATTAGCTGTCTAGTTTAGAGGTGTACAATTTTTTAACATAATCTGTTAATCAGTCATACTCTTCATAGTCTTTTTTCCTTAGCACTTCTTTTGGTACTTCAATACCTTTTGAGCCTCTTATATCTACTTCCTCTTCTTCTCGCGGATAATAAATGATGAAGCTTTCTGGTTTGACAATTGCTAATTTCTTCGGTAACTCTTCAAGCTCTGGATGCCAAGCAACTGTGCCTCTTCTTGCACTTAAAATAACAATAATATCGTCCTCTACTAACCTTGTTTCCAGACCTTCCTGCAACGCTTTCCAGCTATCTATTGTTCGTATCTCGGTAGGAGGCTCTGGTTTAATTTGCTTCAGATATGCTTCATATGTGTCAGTTGAATCGTTTATAACTAAAACTAATAAGGAAGCACTTAGGCTCGCAGTTAATCGTTTAATTCGTTCCAATGCATCCATAAATCCTGGTTTATGATCTGCCCCATACGGAATAATTAAAATAATTCGTCTCGTTGTTTGTAATGGGTGGCCTAACTTGGTAACTAATACCGTTTGTGTTGTTTGGTCAACAAAGCGATCAATAACACTTCCAAATAATTTATTTGAGTTTCTCTCGGCATCCCATCCAATTACAACCGTATTAATTCTTTCTTCTGCAATGGCTCTAATGATGCCGTTTGACACGTTCTGATCTACCCTAGTTATCGGTCGAACTGGTATCTCGGCACCAGCAGCATACATAACGGCGTGCCCTAACATTTTTTCAGCTTGAGCAACCTCATCATGTGCGGTAGTAATATCCTTTTGAACGACAGTTAGAGGATACAAAGGCTGTTCATCTGTATGTGAATGCTTAATCATATTTGCAAGATCAAGTAACGATTCCATTGTCTCTGGATTGGCCAAAGGGATAAGAACACGTTCAGGACTTTGTTTTCTTTCACTCGGCTTTTGTTCTTCTTTTAAGGCTAATTTTCTACCGTATTTTTCCACGAAATATGGTCCTACAATACAAGTTATTAAAATCATGATAATAACAGCATTCACTGTTGCTTGGTCCAATAGTCCAACCTCAAAACCAACTAATGTGGAAGCAAGTGTAGCTGCCGCCTGTGGAATAGTTAACCCAATCATGACATTACGTTCTTTTTTAGAGTAGTTATAAATCTTGCTAATAATGAGCGGTGCTAGTGCTTTTCCTATAATGACAGAAAGAACAATTGCTCCTGTGATAATCCATGCTCTTGGGTTGTTGAATAATACACTTAAATCCATCAACATCCCAACAGATAATAAGAAGAATGGGATAAATAGTGCATTACCTAAAAAGCGTATTCGATTCATTAATGTTCCATGTTCAAGTACAAAACGATTTAATGCTAAACCTGCTAAGAATGCCCCAATGATTGGTTGCATGCCAGCAATAACCGCTAAAAATCCGGAAACAAAGAGAATAACCATAACATATGTAAAATTCATTACACCTTCGTTTTCAGAGTTTCGGAAAAACCATCTAGATAATATTGGAGTTCCCCAAAGAATAATGAGTACAAATACGATTAATGAGATTGTCATTTTTATCCAAAAATGAAGTGATAATTGGCCGGCAGCAGCACCGGTAACTACTGCTAATATTAATAAAGCGAAGGTATCTGTTAGAAGTGTACCTCCAACAGCAGTGGTCACTGCCTTGTTTTTCGCAATTCCAAGTCTACTGGCAATAGGATAAGCAAGAAGTGTGTGCGAGCCGAGAATGGAACCAAGAAGGATGGAAGCTGTTAAGCTATAATCAAATATAAGACCGACACAAGTTCCTAAGACAAGTGGAATAGTAAAGGAGATGGATCCAAATAAAATACTTCTTCCCCGATACTTTTTAAAGCCATCAATATCTAGCTCTAAACCTGCAATAAAAATGATAAATAGTAATCCGATTGTACCTAATAATACAATGGTCTGATCTCGTTCAAGAAGATGAAAACCATTCGGGCCAATAATGACTCCGGCAAGAATTGGGCCAATAATGCCAGGGATTCTCAGTTTTTTCATCAATATTGGAGTAATTAAAAAGATAACCATTGCGATAGCAAATATAATAACCGGTTCTTCAATTGGAAGCTTTATCAATAAATCTCCCTCCTTAATAAATTTTTTATAGTAGCCCCTTTAAAGTATCAATTTAAAATTCTACTATATAATATTTTAAACAAATTTATTCATTAAATGTCTTTTAATATTGGGTATAAAATTCCTCCTAATTTATTATTTAAATCTAACATAACAGTGTAAGCGTTTTTACTGCTAGCGATAAATAAGGTGAACTATAAGTAGCGTAAGATTAGGAGGGAAGAGGATAGTAACGTTGTTTTATTTAGCAGTGCAGTCACTGGACTTGGTGAGCTACAGCATTACAGTTAGCTACTGAAGATTATCGTTTAAGCTTGGTAGATTATAACGAGAAGGATGGAAGAAACAGCAGAAAGTGTAAAAGAGCTAGGAGCTGAAGTGATTTTGTAAAAGCCGATGTGTTGAAAGAAGAGGATGTGCAACATTATGTAGCTCAAACAGTGGACGCTTTTGAGATTACTTCCGTACGTTCTATAGTCTTAATAAGGATAGCTATCAGGAGAAGTTAGATGATGAAAAAGTGGTTTAGGGAAGAAGGAAGTTTCTTTTTCGTATATAAAAAAGAAGCAGAACCAAACTACCATTAAAAGCAGTTAAATATGGAGGTCCGTAATGAGTGATCAAAAAACCCCTAAACCTGATAATCGAAAGAATAATGTGGAAAGATTACACGATATGATGGAAAGAACAGAAGCAAAATTACACGAGGCAGAAATGAGTATGGAGCATGTAAGTCCAGAAGAACAAGAGCGCATCAAACAGAAAAATGAACATAGAAAACAATCTATCAAAGCGATGAAGGAAGAGATGCTAGACGAAATGAATGACCGAATGAATGGGGATATTTAAGCGAGTTTTCGGATCATTTAGGTGAAAATTCTGTTTTGCCAATAGGGGGCTTTTTTGGCTGCTGAGAAAGTAAAGTTGTTATAAACGAACACGATGAAAAAGATGGGAGAAAGTGCTCCTCTATGCTCAAAATGAGTAGGAATGAGTGGTAGAGGTAACAGAGAGAGTCTCAGTTACCAAAATGAGGAAGGATAGCCGAAAAAGGTAACAGAGAGCGCGTATCAGTTACCAAAAAGAGGAAGGAAAGCTGAAGAAAGTAACAGAGAGAGAGTCCTTCAGTTACCAAAAAGAGGAAGGATAGCGAAAAAGGTAACAGAGAGCGCCCCTCAATTACCGAAATGAGGAAGGAAAGCCAAAAAAGGTAACCGAGAAGTCGGATGCCCGATTTCTTAATTAACCGTGCAGAAGAAAACTACCACATTGCATAAAGACGAGCGAATGTGGTAGTTTTCAAACTGCTGGTGAGTTGCTGTTTTACTAAGTGTATTGGCTACTAATCTTTTTAACTGTTTAATAGTAAGGATAATATGGTGCCCCATATCCATAAAACGGATAACCATATCCATACGGAGGGATTAGGGCGCTTCCTAATAGCCCACCTAATACGCCTCCAATAAATGGTGCTCCAAACCCATATCCATATCCATACCCGAATGGTCGACCAAAACCGAACGGTCTACCGAATCCAAATGGCCTTCCGAAAGGCCGAGGTCTAAATGCTCTTTCGTCGTTTTGTGTTTGCATGGAATATAATCCTTCATACATCTATATGTTCCTCCTTAAAAAGATCTTTTAAGTGATTAATTGGCCCATATGGTAATGTATGTAAGGGAATGGAGATTGCTTGGGTATCAACCTAGGAATAGGTACAAATTTTAGTAAGCATAGCAGTTATTTGACTAACTTCTTTATTATATCTTTATTTCTTTCTTCAAAAACCTCATTATGTGAGGAGACCATAGCCATTTCATTAGCTTTCGGTTCAATAAACAGCTTTGCCCTGTTAACGGCGTTGGCAGCATCTTGGAATGCCCCAGCTATTAAATGTAATTTGCCATCGTGCTTTAAAATATCCCCAGCCGCAAAAAGGCCAGGGATCGATGTTTCGCTCATCGAAGTGCCCTCGATGTAAAAGTCATCAATTAAATTAATATCCAGTGGACTATTTTTTATAAGGGATATATCTTGATCAAATCCATGGTTAATCAAGACATGGTCTACCTCCAGTTGAATAGCTTCACTCGTTTTATCGTTATGTAGTTCTACATATTCAATTTTATCCTGGTTCTTGTTTGCTAAGAAATTAGTTATCGATGTATGGAAAAGACATTCTGCGGAACTATTTAATAATTGTATAATTTGTGCTTCATGTCCCTTTAAATGCTCTTCATCTTTTCGATAGGTAAGATATACTTTTCTGGCGATTGGCTCTAATTCATTTGCCCAATCAATAGCTGTATTACCACCACCTGATATGAGAACCGTCTTGTCCTTAAACTTCCTTAACGATTTTATCGTATAGTGAAGGTTTGAAATCTCAAAGCGCTCGGCACCTTTTATATTAATCTTTTGTGGGCGTAAAATACCACTTCCAGTTGCAATGATAACGGTTTGAGACAAATGCTCTTTCCCAGATGACTCCGTTAGTAGGAACTGTCCGTCGTCAAGTTTTTGAATAGATTCTACTTTCGCATTTAATACGACTGTTGGATTGAAGGTTAAACCCTGCTCCACGATTTGATCGATCAATTTCGCACCTGTAACAGGTGTTAGCCCCCCGACATCCCATATCATTTTTTCTGGATAAATATGTACTTTTCCACCTAAATGTGGTTGGAAATCGATAATCTTTGTTTTCATATTTCGTAATCCACTATAAAATGCAGCAAAGAGTCCTGCAGGGCCCCCGCCAACTATTGTTACATCAAATATGTCATTAGACATGATCTACCGCTCCTCGATTATCATCATTGGTTTATCACCATAACAAACTTTTTTAAATCTTCAATTGACAATGAGAATCATTTTCGTTATATTATTGATTGTAAACGAAAATGAGAATCATTATCAACACTTTTTTCGATTTTTCTGCAGAAGGAATACAATAATCTTTCCAGCCTGCAAAGAAAAGCTACTATTGGTTAAAGTGGAAGTTTTTCTATTATGGGAGGTAATTATGCATAGATTACATACGGACCGTGTGCGTCTAGGGTATGGGGAACGAATCATTATAGATGACCTATCACTTGCGATTCCCGATAAGAAGATAACAACTATTATCGGATCAAATGGTTGTGGGAAGTCGACATTATTAAAAGCGCTAACACGTATCATTTCTCATCAATCCGGAGCAATTATGTTAGATGGCAAAAGCATTTTAAAAGAGAATACGAGATTACTAGCAAGAAAAATGGCCATTCTTCCACAAACTAATGAAATTCCGGTAGGTTTAACGGTTGGAGAGCTAGTATCTTATGGACGGTTTCCTTATCAAAAGGGATTTGGTAGATTAAATCAATCCGATTTGGATGCTATTGACCGGGCCTTGGAGAAAACAGGGACAGCCGAATTTAAGTATGAATCCGTGGATTCGTTATCAGGAGGACAACGGCAACGGGTTTGGATTGCTATGGCGCTCGCGCAGGAAACAGAGATTATCTTCTTAGACGAACCGACTACCTATCTAGACATGGCACATCAATTAGAGGTGTTGGAACTTTTACAACAATTGAATAAGGAGGAGGGAAGGACAATTGTAATGGTGCTGCATGATTTAAATCAAGCTGCACGATTTGCTGATTATATTATTGCGTTAAAAGACGGCAAAATTGTTCGTTCTGGTTCTAGTGAAGAAGTGATTAATCATGAAGTACTGAAGGAAGTTTTTCAGATAGATGCGGTGGTTGAAAAAGACCCGAGAACCAATAAACCGATTTGTATTACCTATAATTTAATTAAGGGAGCGTAATGTTATGAAAAAGATAATCCTATTCATTGTCCTTATCGTACTACTAGTTCTTAGTGCATGTGACAAGGAAACGGCTAATGAAAGTCAGCAGTCAGATAAGAGTGACTCGAAGCAGGAAGATACAATCATCTATGAATCTGAAAATGGTCCGATTGAGGTGCCTAAAGACCCACAGCGTGTCATTGTTCTTTCGTCCTTTGCAGGAAATGTGATGGCTTTGGATGTTAATTTAGTAGGTGTCGATGCTTGGAGTAAGCTAAATCCTCGTTTTGAAGAGGGGTTAAAGGATGTAGAACAAGTATCAGATGAAGATTTAGAAAAAATAATTGAATTAGAGCCAGACTTAATTATCGGTCTTTCCAATACGAAAAATGTGGATAAATTAAGTGAGATTGCCCCTACTGTACTCTTCACGTATGGTAAGGTAGATTATCTTACACAACATATTGAAATTGGTAAATTATTAAACAAGGAAAAAGAAGCGACAGAATGGGTTCAAGACTTCCAAAATCGTGCGGTAGCAGCTGGAGAGGATATACGTTCTCGTTTGGGTGAGGAATTAACCGTTTCGGTAATTGAAGGCTATGATAAACAAATATATGTATATGGCGATAATTGGGGACGTGGAACGGAAATTCTTTATCAAGAGATGAAGTTAAAAATGCCAGATAAGGTAAGAGAAACTGCATTAGAAGCGGGTTACCATGCAATTTCTCCAGAAGTGCTACCAGAGTTTATCGGTGACTATGTGGTAGTTAGTAGTTTCTCTGACCAAGAGAATGCGTATTTAGAGACAGAAACCTATCAATCTATTCCAGCAGTGAAAAATGGAAATGTAATTGAAGTAAATGCGAACGAATTTTACTTTAATGATCCACTTACATTAGAGCTTCAATTAGAAACATTTATCAAGGCATTTCAGGAAAATTAAACAAGAATAGAGAAGGGATTCGCTATGGAGTCTCTTTTTCGGAAATCGGAAAGTATAACCGTTATTCCCGTCAGCATAAGAAAAACGAACACATTCGTTAAAGGACGAGCACATGCGCGTTTTTCTAATAAGTCCTAAGGAAGAAAGTTCGGGGTTAAGATGAGTAAACAATTCATGATATATAAATTTTTCATCACGATTACAATAGCTGTCATTGGGTTTGCGGCATCTTTATTATTTGGTGCCGCAGACATTGATTTTCAAAGTGTGTGGCTAGCCTTAACTTCAAGCGATCAAACAGATCAGATAACCATTATTCGAGAGCTTAGAATCCCAAGGGTAGTAGCGGCGATGTTTGTTGGCGCTTCTTTATCGGTAGCTGGTGCGATTATGCAGGGATTAACAAGGAATCCTTTAGCAGATCCTGGATTGCTGGGACTAACAGCTGGAGCGAATTTGGCATTAGCCATCACCATAGCGTCTATTCCTTCTGCTAATTATTTCTCGATTATGCTTGCTTGTTTCATAGGAGCTGCTATTGGTGCTCTACTCGTCTTTGGCATTGGACTCATGAAAAAAGGTGGATTCTCACCGTTTCGAATTGTACTAGCAGGTGCTGCGGTGACAGCGTTATTAACTGCGATTTCGGATGCTATTGGTATTTATTTTAAAATAGCTAAAGATGTATCGATGTGGACTTCTGGTGGGTTGATAGGGACAACTTGGAAGCAACTATTGGTTATTATACCTGTTATTGTTATAGGAATTATTGTTGCTATCCTATTCTCACGTCAGCTAACTATCCTAAGTTTACATGAAAATGTTGCGGTAGGGCTGGGTCAGAAAACGAGGAAAATTAAGGCTGTCTTATTCGTTGTAATCATCCTTTTAACAGGTGCAGCGGTAGCACTTGTTGGTAATATGGTCTTTATTGGATTAATGATTCCCCATATGGTGCGTGCAATAGTAGGGA
This sequence comes from Ornithinibacillus sp. FSL M8-0202, assembly GCF_037975285.1. GTDB lineage: Bacteria > Bacillota > Bacilli > Bacillales > Amphibacillaceae > Ornithinibacillus > Ornithinibacillus massiliensis. Next base: position 1,138,086 of record NZ_CP150248.1, on the reverse strand, counting down.
CAGATTATCGTGTTATTATTCCTTTTTCTGCTATAGTAGGGGCTACTTTTATGATGTTAGCTGATTTAGCTGGGAGAACGATAAATGCCCCTTATGAAACACCGGTTGCTGCGATTGTCGCTATATTGGGGTTACCATTTTTCCTAATCGTGATACATAGAGGGGGCAAGGTATTCTCATGATCCGTCCAGAACTAGTAGTAAAACAGCGAATCATATTCTTCTCATTGCTTGTTCTGATTATCATTACTGCGATAATATCCATGGGAATAGGATATTCCTCTGTCTCCTTTGATAGAATTCTTCCAACATTATTTGGTGAAGGAAGTTTTAAGGAACACTTTGTTCTATTCGAGGTAAGGTTGCCAAGGATTTTAATTACTATTCTGGCAGGTGCGGCATTAGCGGTGTCAGGCTCTATTTTACAAGGGATTACTAGAAATGACCTAGCAGACCCAGGCATAATTGGAATAAATGCAGGTGCAGGTGTAGTAATTGCTATTTTCTTTTTATATTTTCCAATAGATGCAGGAAACTTTGTATATTTATTACCAGTTCTTGCTTTTATTGGTGCATTTGTTACAGCGGTAATCATTTACCTTTTATCTTATAAGAGAAATAGTGGATTCCATCCAATCCGATTAGTATTAATTGGGGTTGGATTCGCGATGGCACTTTCAGGTGTTATGATTGTGGTTATTTCTTCCGAAGAGCGGGAAAAGGTAGATTTTATTTCAAAGTGGATTGCAGGCAATATATGGGGGACAGATTGGCCTTTTATTATAGCATTACTTCCTTGGTTAATCCTACTTATTCCTTATGCTATCTATAAGGCAAATCGGTTAAACATTCTTTCCATGGATATGCCTGTTGCTACAGGGCTTGGCATATCGATTGAGAAAGAACGATTTTCTTTATTGATAACAGCAACGGCTTTGGCTGCAGCAGCCGTAGCGGTAACGGGAGGAATTGCTTTCATCGGGCTGATGGCCCCACATATGGCTAAAGCATTAGTAGGACCAAGAAATCAATTGTTCATCCCAATTGCAACACTTTTAGGTGGATTTCTATTATTGCTGGCAGATGTGATTGGACAAAATTTGTTACCAGATGAAGCGATCCCAGCTGGAGTCATGACAGCAATAATCGGCGCACCCTATTTTATTTATTTGTTAATGAAACGAATCTAGTAATGGGGCTTCATTTTAGCATATGGGGGAGAATATATCTCCCCTTATTGTTTGGCTAACTTTGCCCTTTTCTTCTGTGCCTCTTGAAATAACTCAAGCTCATGCTCTGTTTCTGGAATCACCCCTGGAACAGGTACTGGCTTACCATGTTCATCAATCGCTACCATCGTAATAAAGGAGGTAGTGGTTAGACTTTTTTCCCTTGTTTTAAACTGTTCACATTCAACCTTCACATAAACCTCCATGGAAGTTCTCCCCGTAGAAATGACAAACCCCTCTAAAGTTAAAATATCGCCAACTCTTGCTGATGATAGAAAATTCACCCTATCAATGGATGCTGTAACGACTACCTTCCCACTGTGTTTCATAGCAGCAATCGCAGCAATTTCATCAATATAAGATAAAACCTTTCCGCCAAAAATGGTACCTAAGTGATTAGTGTCAGGTGGTAACACCAATTTGGTTAGAATAGTACGTGAAACATTTGTAGATAGCTTTTCCATTACACTCCCTCTTTCTTCTTTTTTTGTACTATAGGTCTCTTCAAAAAGCGATGGAATTAAAAAAATCCATCCTTCTTAAAGAAGATGGATTTTGATGCAGGTGTAAAGGATAGACCACACGACTGGTCTATAGCTGTTCATTATACCCTCATATCCAACCTTCTCAATTCCCGAAGAAGATTATACATCATAGAACTGGCAGGTCTCCTGACTTATGCTTCACCCTACTTTAAGCCTTCCCGTCTTAGACAGTGGTATTCTTATTTCGTCAGCATTTACAGTTGCGGGGACAGTTCTGGATTTTCACCAGATTCCCTATTAAGTCTATTAAGACACCAATTCTACTGGCATACCTATATGTAGTTGTATGGCAACAGACCATATTATAAATTTAATATAGTTTGTTGATTATGCCAATTGTTTTAACGAATGTTAGTACATGGGAATGGAATGATAAGTAATGTGAACTATTATGCTAAATTCTGGTTAAGGAGTAAAATAAAGATGTTGTTAGAATACTGAGTGAATCAAACGTTTGTTTGAAATAAGTGGAAGGAGTGAAATACATATGGCTACCATCAATTGGATGGAGGAAGTTTTAAAGAGAAAAGACGAATTTATTAAAGATCTACAAGGACTACTTCAAATTAAAAGTGTCCTAGATGAAGAAAATACTTCTGAGGATGCTCCATTAGGACAAGGCATTAAAGATGCCCTACAATATGTGTTAGATTTAGGTGAGGAAAACGGATTTTTGAGTAAAAATGTTGATAACCTTGCAGGTCATGTTGAAATGGGGCAAGGGAAAGAATTAATTGGGGTATTAGGGCATGTCGATGTCGTTCCAGAAGGGGATGGCTGGAGTGTTGATCCTTATAGTGGCATTGTAAAGGATGGTAAAATCTATGCTCGCGGATCTAGTGATGATAAGGGTCCGACTATGGCAGCATATTATGGAATGAAAATAATAAAAGAACTAGGGCTACCTTTACGTAAGCGAGTTCGCCTAATTATCGGGACAGATGAGGAAAGTAACTGGCGTTGTGTCGATCATTATTTTACACAAGAGGAAATGCCTACAACAGGATTTGTACCAGATGCGGATTTCCCTATTATTTTTGCAGAAAAAGGAATCGCGGATTATGATATTGTCCAACCCATTCCTAAGCAAGAACCATCTGCAAGCTATCAACTAGTATCCTTCCAATCCGGTCGCAGATACAATATGGTGCCAGATTTTGCGCAAGCAACGATTAAAGTACAAGAGGCACCTACTAAACTAATAGAAGATTATCTTGGCTATTTGAAAGAGATAAAGCTCGAAGGAGAAGCTACTACCGAAAATGGTGAGTTGTTCTTTCGTTTAATTGGCAAAAGTGCACATGGTGCTGAACCACGTCATGGCAAAAATGCCGGAATATTATTAGCACAATACTTACAAAAGCTTGAATTAGATGAAGAGGGACAAAAGTACATGTCAACTGTATCAGCGTTCCACAATAAATCACGTGGAGAAGTTTTCGGAATTGAGTATGAAGACGAAGACTCTGGTGATTTAACAATTAATGTAGGTGTGATGAGCTATAGTAAGGAAGCTGGGGGCCGCATTGGGTTAAATATGCGTTATCCTGTCACATTTGATATTGAAGAAGGAAGAAAGAAAATTGAAGCAACCTTACATTCAAAAGGCTTACAATTAGAAAACTTCTCGGATTCGAAGCCAACTTATGTGAAAAAGGATGACCCTTTAATTAAAACATTGCAAAAGGTGTATGAAGAACAGACAGGTGAGAAGGCCGACTTATTAGCAATTGGTGGAGGAACCTATGCGCGCGCATTAGACCATGGGGTTGCTTTTGGAGCCTTATTCCCTGGACGAGAAGATGTCATGCATCAAAAAGATGAATATGCTATTGTCGATGATTTATTACTGGCAACGGCGATTTATGCCCAAGCAATTTATGAATTAGCAAAGTAATAAAATAGAGGAAGCATCAAGAGTGAAAGGCAAAACAAAGAGAAGGTAGTGTTAAACCGAATGATTACACAATTCCAGAGAGGAATTTGTATGATCATTCGGTTATCTTTTTATGCAAACCTTTTTCCTTATTCAAACAATCCCATGCTTAAATAACGTTCACCTGTATCTGGTGCTATACATACTACACGTTTTCCTTTTCCTAACTTTTTCCCAACTTGAATTGCCGCGTAAACAGCTGCAGCGCCTGAAGGACCGATAAAGATTCCTTCTAATTGAGCTAATTGACGAAGCATACGAATTGCTTCTTTATCCTCAATTTGAATAATTTCATCATAGATGGCTGTATTCAATATAGTTGGAATAAATCCAGGACTTGTTCCAACAAGCTTATGCTTTCCAGGCAGACCACCGGATAGCACTGGGGATCCTTTAGGCTCTACTACGGCAATATGTATGTGGGGAAGGTTCTCTTTTAACACTTCACCAGTTCCAGTTACCGTTCCACCCGTACCAGCAGTACACACAAATCCATCTAAGCAATGATCCATTTGCTCTAATAGTTCTAATGCAGTAGTGGTTCGATGAATACTAGGATTTGCCTCGTTTTCAAATTGCTGTGGTATGAAGCTACCAGGAATTTCTTTTTGTAATTCTAATGCTTTACGAATACAGCCTGGCATTTTTTCTTCACTAGGTGTTAATACAATTTCTGCACCATATGCTTGTAGGATTCTTCTTCTTTCTAATGTGCTATTATCGGGCATAACTAAGATGGCTTTATATCCTCTTGCAGCTGCATTCATGGCTAATCCGATTCCCGTGTTCCCACTAGTAGGCTCAATAATCGTTCCACCTGGTTTTAGTAGACCTTTTTCTTCGGCAACGCGAATCATATTAAATGCCGCACGATCTTTAACGCTTTTACTAGGATTGAACATTTCTAGTTTGACATAAATATCCGCGGAATCTTCAGGAACAACTTTATTTAATTTAACAATAGGGGTCTCCCCAATAAGCTGAGAGATGTTTTGTACGACTTTCATTATATACCGACTTTCTTTATAGGAATTTTAATGTTTCCGTCATTTTACTACTGAAATAAGCTAAAAAGCAAACAGTTGAATGATGGTACATATAGCCTCATATACGCAATCATTAGTGGAAAGTGTTTCTATTATTAAAAGTTATTATAGTTTTCAAATATTACGTGAAGGTTTACAATGATAGAAAGGGAGCGTGAAAATAAATGAAATATATAGATACTTGGGATTTAGAAACAATTTTCCCTGGAGGTACGAAATCCGAGGAATTACAGGCTAAATTAAAGGATGTCCAAAATCAAATTACAGCGTATCAAGCGTTACTGAATGATTGGGATTATTCGTCTCAGTCCGTTGACACGTTTAAAACGATTCTTAACAAGCAAGAAGTAATTGGAAAAGGGTTAGGTCAAGCTGGAACATTCGTAAACATGTGGCATGATGCATATATGAATGATGAGCATGCCAATGTAGTAAAGGGCCAGATTATGGAGCTTTATAGTGAAGTTCAAAAGTTATCCAATACATTTACGAAAAAGCTAGTTGAAATACCAGATACTAAATGGACTACTATGCTAGAAGATAGTGATTTAAAAGAGCTTTCTTTTGCATTAAATGAGATTCGTTCAGAAGGTAAGCGCCTATTATCAGAAGAGGAAGAGAAGCTAATTGCCGAGCTTAACAAGGATGGTCTTGCTGCATGGAGTAATCTTTACGATACAGTAGTATCTATTATGACGATTCCATTTACGGATAAAGAGGGCAATACTACCGAATTATCGGTTGGTCAAGCAATGAATAGAATGTACGCAGATCCAGATCCTGAAGTAAGAAGTCAACTGTTTGAAAACTGGGAAGCGGCATGGACAAAGTACGGTCCAATCTTTGCAGATACGTTAAACCATTTAGATGGATACCGTATTACGTTACAAAAGAAACATCAGTATAAGGATCATTTAGAAGAACCTTTAGAGTATAACCGAATGACAGAGGACACACTAAATGCCATGTGGTCCGCTGTTTCCAATAATAAGAAACCATTCCTAGATTTTCTTGATCAAAAAGCAAAATTATTAGGTATGGAAAAACTAGGCTGGCAGGATGTGGATGCTCCTGTAGCATTAGGCGAAGTGAAACCTACTCAGTTTACTTATGATGAAGCATGTGATTTTGTTATTGAAAACTTCTCATCCTTCGGGCCTAAATTAGCTGACTTTGCGAAGCATGCGCTAGAAAATCGTTGGGTAGAAGCGGAAGACAGACCAAATAAACGACCAGGTGGCTATTGCACCTCACTTCCAGAGTTTGGGGAATCCCGTATTTTCATGACATTTACTGGTTCATCATCCGATACAAGCACACTTGCTCATGAACTAGGACATGCTTTCCATAGTCATGTGATGAAGGATCTGCCAACATTAAATCGTCGTTACGCCATGAACGTGGCAGAAACAGCTAGTACGTTTGCCGAAACGATTATCGGAAATGCAACTGTAGCAAATGCCAAGACGAAAGAAGAAAAAGCAAGTCTTCTAAATGCAAAATTAGAAAATGCTACGGCGATGTTTATGAACATCCATGCTCGTTTCCTATTTGAGGATGCATTCTATAAAGAACGTGCTAAAGGGATAGTCTCAGAAAAGAGATTAAATGAACTTATGGTTGAAGCACAAAAAGAAGCCTATGGGGATAGCTTAGCTAGCTACCATCCACACTTCTGGTGTAGTAAGCTTCACTTCTTTATTGATGGAATACCATTTTATAACTTCCCGTACACATTTGGATTCCTATTCAGCTTAGGTATCTATGCTGAATACTTGAAGGATAAGGATGGTTTTGAGGATAAGTATATTGCGTTACTTCGTGATACAGGTTCTATGAAAGTAGAGGATCTTGCTCAGAAGCATCTTGGCGTCGATATTACGAAGGAAGATTTCTGGGCTGCTGGCATTCAATTAATGGCAAAAGATGCAGCGGAATTTATTGAATTGACAAATGAAATTGTAAAATAAAGTTATCAAAAGTGATTGGAACATAAGAAAGAGCCGGACAATATACGCATTCATTGTTCGGCTCTTTTAATAATCACATTTAAACTCAACACTTTACTTTTAAGGTTTTAAAACTACTTTAACACAGTTATCCTCTTTATTATTGAAGATCGTATACGCATGTGGAGCATCCTCTAATCCTAAGCGATGGGTAATAATTTTCGTAGGATCTATCTCCTCATTGATAATCATGTTGTATAGATGTGGCATGAAATGACGCGCAGGTGCTTGTCCCATTTTAATTGTTATATTGCGGCTAAAGAAAGGGCCTAATGGGAACATATTATAAAGTCCACCGTATACGCCAGTAATTTGTAATGTTCCGCCTTTACGAACAGCTTTCGTAGCAATTTGAATGGGTCCTAATGTCCCACCCTGTAGCTTTAATTTTTGTTCTACCCATTCAAGTGGAGACTTTTTCCCATCCATTCCAACACAATCGATAACAACATCGGCGCCACCTTTGGTAATTTCCTTTAAGGTTTCCCCCATATCTTCATCTTTCGTAAAATCAAATACTTCTGTTTGATTTATTGTTCTAGAGAGTTCTAGTCTGTTCTGGATGTAATCCACTGCAATGACACGTTCTGCCCCTTGTTTCCATGCAAATTGTTGTGTCATTAATCCGATTGGTCCAGAACCTAATACAATCACCGTGTCGCCTGCTTTAACCCCGCTATTTACAACACTCCAGTAAGAAGTTGGTAATACATCCGATAAGAACAGTAAAGATTCGTCTTCTAATTCACAATCCTGCGGTATGATAAAAGGAGTGTAATTACCAAATGGTACTCGCAAATACTCCGCTTGACCACCGGGATAGTTACCAAATTTCTCCGAGTACCCAAGATATCCACCAGAATCATAATGTGGATTGGCGTTATCACATTGGCTCTCTAATTCATGATGGCAATAATGACATTTCCCGCAAGCTACTGTAAACGGTATAACGACACGATCACCCTTTTTTACTTTGGTGACATCCGATCCCACTTCTTCTACTATTCCCATCGGTTCGTGTCCAATGACATAGCCAATTGGAAGAGGAAAATTCCCCTGATAGAGATGTAGGTCAGAACCACAAATCGCAGTAGAAGTAACTTTAATAATCACATCTTCTTTGTCTTGAATAGTTGGCGCTTGAACATCTTTCACCGCAACTTGATATTTACCTTGATACGTAACAGCCTTCATAATACCTCCTGGAATTAACGTAATCTATACAGCTATTTTGTGTTCAATTGGTGAAAGTATGTATTCTTCATGAACCTAGCGATAGAAAGTTGTTATGATCTTGGTCTATTCCAAAATTCCCAAGCTTATAATAGTATTAAGCTCGTCTTATAGGGGGAATTTTTCTTGGCTACAATTCTAACAATGGCTATCATGTTTATTGCTGCAGGTATCGATGAAATGATCGTACTCATTTTTTTGTTTGCTCATGCTAAAAGTAAACGACAGGAAAGGCAAATATATATTGGACAGCAATTAGGAATGACTGGAATCTTAATTATCTCCTTAATAGCTCTATATGGAATATCTTTTATTACTGGAAAATGGACAGGCTTATTTGGTTTACTTCCAATAGCCATAGGAATAATGGCTTTATTTGAAGGGGATGATGAAGAGGAAGAGCGCGAGAGAATTCTTCATAAAACCTCGATATTCAGTAATCTTACGCTTAGAGTCTTTGTTATTGCATTAGCTGGCGGTGCAGAGGAAGTTGCGATTATGGTGCCATATTTTACTACATTGACTTCTTATCAAATTATTCTTGCTTCGATAACGTTCTTTGTTATGGTACTGATATGGAGTGGATTATGTCATCTATTAGCTTCTAGTTCAAAAGTTTATACGTTTGTAAATAAATACAAAAGAATCATTATTCCTCTAGTATTTATCGGGATTGGTCTTCATATCCTATTGGAAAATGACACGATTGAAACTATTCTGGATTTATTTTTGTAAGGCGTTTTACTTATTTATTTATAGTGAATCTGTTATCATGCCATGTGGAATACTATTTATATGTAAAGAAGAAATAGAAGGAGTTTTAAATAATGGCAAAAGCAAATGAAGGCGATACAATTGAAATTTTAACTGGAGATTATAAAGGGAAAAAAGGAACTGTTCTTATCGTACGAGAAAACTCTGTCATTGTGGAAATTGGACATAACAAGGTACGTGATGAACCAATCAAGACCGTAATTAACCACAAGAATTATGCATTAGTTTGATGAATGGAAGAGGCTTTAGACAAAACTATTTCTAACATAGGATAAACCGAACATTAAAGTTAGCGCATCAAATCCGCCCCGGAAATATACTTGCGGTTCGTGGGCGGCTGGTGAGCCTCCTCAGAGCTAAAGCTCTTCCGGGGTCTCAGGCAGTGCCCTTTCCTCCCACAGGAGTCTCCGTATATTTCAGGGGCTAATGTGGTGATTGTTCGCATTTTATTACCTTTGTTTTAGTTAAGTCCCAGCCTCTTTTAAATTTGGCCACTTTATGGTCTAACATAACGTCAACTGATTAAACCACCGTTACAATCCTCTTTCCTCACAATAAGCGTTTACTAATTCTTCTATCATGTCCACTTCAGGATAGTTACCGGAAAATCGAAATGTAATTTCTTCGACAAATTGCCCATCTTGATATACGTGGATTGCCCCGTTTTGCTCAATAACACTAAACTCTGGCTCGAAACGATAACCACTGCGCTCAATCGCACCCATTTAGTCCACCCCTCAAAATATAGTGTTGTATTAGTAATTTGCTAACTTGCCCTATTCAATTCATATGGATAAATGAACTAATCACAGCATATCCATTAATGGGGAGGTATGCTGAATGACGGATAAGCGAAATGAGAACGAAAAGGATGCGCAACTGGAGTCTTTTCGTGTAGATGACAAAGGGAAGTATATGACTACTAACCAAGGACTTAGAGTGTCAGAGGATGAGCTTTCCTTAACAGCTGGCGTACGGGGGCCAACCCTAATGGAAGATTTTCACTTTAGGGAGAAGATGACCCACTTTGATCATGAAAGGATTCCAGAAAGGGTTGTTCATGCTCGAGGATTTGCTGCTCATGGTGAATTTCAGCTTTATGAAAGTATGGAACAGTATACGAAAGCGAAAATCTTTACCGATACTTCAAAAAAAGTACCAGTATTTGTCCGGTTTTCCACCGTAAACGGTTCAAAAGGATCCGGTGATACGGCAAGGGATGCTCGTGGGTTTGCAACGAAATTTTATACAGAAGAAGGAAACTATGACCTCGTAGCGAATAATATTCCAGTCTTCTTTATACAAGATGGAATTAAATTCCCAGATGTAGTGCACTCATTCAAGCCTGAGCCTCATAATGATATTCCACAGGCATCGACTGCACATGATAACTTTTGGGACTTTGTTGCTAATAATCCTGAAAATGCACACATGGTCATGTGGATCATGTCAGACCGAGCTATACCGAGAAGCTTTCGAATGATGGAAGGGTTTGGGGTTAACACGTTTCGATTTGTTAATGCAACTGGTGAGGCATTTTTTATTAAGTTCCACTGGAAGCCAAAGCTCGGGGTACATTCACTAGTTTGGGATGAAGCGCAAAAGCTGATGGGAATTGATCCTGATTTCCACCGCAACGACTTATGGGATGCCATTGAAAGAGGAGATTATCCAGAATATGAGCTTGGAGTACAAATCGTACCACAGGAAGATGAGTTTAAATTTGATTTTGATTTATTAGATGCAACCAAGCTGATTCCAGAGGAAGAAGTACCTGTTAAAATCATTGGGAAAATGACATTAACCAAAAATGTCGATAACTTCTTTGCCGAGACTGAGCAAGTAGCATTTCATCCAGGGAATGTTGTACCTGGCATTGACTTTACTAATGACCCGTTATTACAAGCTCGCCTATTTTCATATATCGATACCCAATTGATTCGGCTCGGTGGTCCTAACTTTCATGAGCTTCCTATTAATAGGCCGATCTGTCCATTCCATAATAATCAACGTGATGGATTTCATAGGCAGGCTATCAATGTTGCCAGAGTAAATTACCACCGTAATTCTCTTCAAGGAAATACTCCAGCACCTGCGTCACCTGAGCAAGGTGGATATAAGCATTATGAGGAGAAGGTAGACGGTAAGAAAATTCGCGCGAGGAGTAAGAGCTTTACAGATTTCTTTTCTCAAGCAAAGCTGTTCTGGAATAGTATGAGTGAGCCGGAGAAAAAGCATATTATCGATGCGTTTAGCTTTGAGTTAGGAAAGGTAAAGAGCAAGTCGGTTCGCCAGCAAAATGTAGATTTATTTGCTAATGTTGATCTACAGTTAGCACAAATCATTGCTAGAAATATTGGGGTCAAACCGCCAACCGAGGGAGGTTCTCCTGTTACAAAAGCATCCCCAGCGCTAAGTCAATTAAATACTACGATGACTGCTAAGACACGTAAGGTTGCTGTCATTATTTCAGATGGCTTTCACGGTAATGTAATAAAATCAATACTTGATTATTGGAAGAAAGAAGGACTCGTAGTAGAGTTTATCAGTGAAGATTTAGGACCAGTAAAAGGAACCAATGGTGTTGTATTAGAGGCTGTGCAAAATGTCTATACTGCTCAATCCGTATTATATGATGCTGTCTTCATGGTGCGCGGCAGTAGCACAGATAAAATGTTTAATGAAAAAGCAGCTTATTTCATTGATGAAGCATATCGTCATAAAAAAACGATTGGTGCAATAGGCGAAGGGAAGAAATGGTTAGAGGCTAACCAGATGGTAAATAAACCTGGAGTAGTAACGGATGAAAATGTGAATGAGTTTGCAAGACACTTTGTTCAAGCAGTTGCACGGCATCGACATTGGAATCGATAAATAAAAGGGAACTAGATGCCTTGAGAATGGTATCTAGTTCCCTTTAAAGGATTTAGAACGTATAAGTAAAATAATTACTTCTTAAGTGCTTTAAAGTAATCAATATTTCCTTCGAAGGTAGGTACTGATTTTTCTTCTTCTGCCTTTTTAACTAGTTGTACAACAAGATTGTTATATGGTGTAGCAATACCTAGTTCTTTTCCTTTTGCAGCTACGAATCCATTAATATAGTCAATTTCCGTTTTTCTTTGTTTTTCTAGATCTTGGAGCATACTTGCTCTTAGTAAGGCTTGGGGTTCGAAAGCTTTTCGAGCAAATCCAATAGCAGTTGGTAAATTACTTTCATCTTCTGCTAGTTTAAAGACACCTAAGTCAAATCCAGCAAGTGGAGCAAACGTTACACCAGCTGCTTCTCCAACACGAATCGTTTCGTCTGCTAATGATACAGCACTATAAACACTCGCTTCGTCTTTAATAACCTCACCAAAGTTACAGCCAAGTGCAGCTGACATACCACTTAAAGCAACATTAACTAGTAACTTAGACCATTTCGTACCAACTAAATTATCTGTAACATGGGTGCCACCAACAAGATCTAAAATCTCTTTTATTTTTTGCACTCTATCTGTAATAGACCCATCTAATTCCCCTATTTGGAAAGCATTGCTTTGGAAAGCTTCTGTTGCGGTAGTTAATTCAGAAACACCAGGTTCCTTAAAAGTAGCACCAAACTCAACAGAACCTCCAATAACACGTTTTTCTCCTAAAATAGAGACAAGGCTTTCTTCTGGTACACCATTTTGTAGTGATAAAATAACACTGTCCTGATGTAAATAGTTTTTCAAGTTTGATACAACATCATGATTAAATACTTGCTTAGTAAGTAATAAAATTAAATCATAGTTTCCAGACATTTCAGCTGGTGTAATAGCTTTAACCGGAATCGTTTCATTCATCGTACCAGTAATGGTTGCACCGCGTTCATTTAATGCCTTTACATGGTCTTCGTAAACATCGATTAATTCTACCTCCTCATTCCCTTTCGAGATAAGTGCACCAATAATGGTCCCTAAAGAACCTGCCCCCATAATTCCAATTCTCAAGTTAAACAACCTCCTAAGTCGATAATACATTCTCTAGTAAACCTAATACATTTAGCTTATAGGAACAAGTAGAACTCTGGCAAACAAAACGACATATATTGAAAAAAATAAATAAACTTCACAATAAAGCATTAGATGACGATATAGTAGTATGAGTAAGTTTGTATATGAGGGGGAAGACCATGAATCATTTAGATACATATAATACAAAAAGGGTTCATAAAGTAAATTTTATATTATTATTTGCCATCACGTTTCTGTTAGTAATACCAATCGTATTGGCTAGAGGTGTGGGAGATAGTATTGGCATTATTATAGCTGGTTTAGTCGTCATTATCATCTCTACTGGTAACTATTTCTTGCCAATACCAGCCTATGTGAAAGGGTTTATTTTTGCACTAATCCCAAACCTAGTTGTGATGCTGCTATTCGTTATAGATGGATTTGCATTAAATAAGCACTACCTTATATTTTTAACAATAGCTATGATTGCGTTGTATTTTAAAAAAGAATTAATATTAATATTCGGTATCGTATTAAACATACTTTTATTTGCTTTGTACTTCCTAGAGCCTACAAATCTGCTTTCGATTGATGATAATTTAAAGGGATTTATTACAGTAATCGCTTTGGTAGATGGAATTTTAATTGCGCTATATCTATTAACGAAATGGGGAAGAGATTTAGTAGAAGAGTCATCGAAAAAAGAATTAGAAGCGAAGGAATTACTAGATAAACTGCAGGATACTTTCCATACAATTGAAGATGGCGCGAATAAATTAGATTCAACAATAGGTCAATTTAATAAGGATATTTCAACAATAGTTGAATCCAGTGAGCTAGTATTAGATTCGGTTCAACAAATGGCTACTGCTATTCAAGATGAAGCAGAAAGTGTTAGTACGGTTAATGAATCGATGGGCTCATCATTAGAGAAAACAAATCAAACGATAGCCATTTCGCAAAATATCGTAGAAAAGTCAGAGCATATGAATGGGGAAGTGCAGGCAGGTTGGGAAAAAGTTCAACAGGCAACCAATCATATCCGTACGGTAAATGATGCAATTGGCACAACTACGTTAACAGTAACAGATTTACAGGACAGCTTAGGTAGGGTAAATTCATTGCTGCAAGGTATTAGGGATATAGCAGAACAAACTAACCTACTAGCATTAAATGCTGCTATTGAATCCGCACGTGCAGGAGAGTATGGAAAAGGCTTTGCCGTTGTAGCAGATGAAGTTCGTAAACTAGCAGAACAAAGTGCTAGTATTACGGTTGATATTACGGAGGTAACGGATAACCTGTTTCAAAAGTCAGAGAGTGCTAAAGAAAAATCTACTGAAGGAGAGCTTGCCGCTCGTGAAGGAATGGAATTATTGAATGAGGTATCTTCCTTCTTCGATGAGCTGAAGAAATCCTTTAAAGATACGAGCACTAGTCTATCCATTGGCATGAAAGAGATTCAATCCGTAACAGTTGATTTTAAAGCTATCCAAGAACAGCTCGAAAACGTAGCAAATATTTCGGAGGAAAATGCATCATCCACACAAGAAATTGTTTCTACATTGGAAAGTGAGCATGATCTAATTACATCGATTAATACAGCAGTAGTCGAAATAAGTGAATTAAGTAAGGAATTAAAGCAATTAATTAACAAGTGATATAACAAATAGTTATCAATGTAGATAGAAATATAGTATTTTTTCAAATTACCAATAAGATCTATACTGAATACAGGGGGGATTCAGTATGGATCTTATTTTTATCTTTTTGACAGGAATTATCGCTACAACTCTAGGGACAGTAGCGGGTGGGGGAGGATTAATTAGTCTTCCGATGATGTTGTTATTAGGAATACCAATTCACTCCGCAATTGGCGCAAATAAAGTATCTAATACGGTTAGTTCTTTTTCGAGTTTTTTTCATTTGCTCAAGCATAAGAAGGTTTCACTGAAAGAATGCTACTGGATTGTTCCGATTAGTATTACAGGCGGACTGAGTGGAGGATTAATTGCAACGTTACTCCATCCTGAACATCTCTATATCATTGCCATTATCCTATTATTATTGGCACTTATAACTTCTATGATTGGAAAGCGGAATTTTCAAGGTGGTAATGTTCTAAAACCAACTAAAATAAGTATTCCTGGCTTGTATGGTATCGGGATTTATGACGGTTTATTCGGCCCTGGTCAAGGGACATTAATGCTTTATCTCTTTGCCTACTTAAAGATTGATTATATTAAGGCGGTAGGCTATGTGCGTTTTGCGACGTTCTCAAGCTGTATTGGTGCAGCTCTGATGTATATTGCATCAGGGAAGATTATGTGGGGTTTAACACTTGCGCTGCTTTGTGGGTCATTCATCGGAGCGCAAATTGGCGTTCGAGTAGCTGAAAAAATTAAACCAGCATATATGAAGCCAATTTTACGTATCGTGACTCTAGCTCTAATCGTTCAAGTGTTTGTGGAGAATATGATATAAAGAAAAAAGCCAGCTCGTTTTGAACTGGCTTTACATACCTTCGAATACAATCTTCCCATCCACCATAGTAAATATGACATTGGCGGTCTTTATTTCTTCAGGAGTTACTGTAAATAAATCTTTATCCAAAACAATTAAATCAGCTAATTTTCCAGCCTCTAAAGTGCCGAGTTCTTTTTCCCGAAATGAGCCATAGGCAGGTGCATAGGTATATGCCTTTAGTGCTTCAGCAAGCGTAATTTTCTCGTCTTCACTCCAAACCACTTTCTCGTCATCTAGTCGTGTTATAGCGCGATAAATAGCGGTTAAAGGGTTTAAACCAACAACAGGATAATCACTTCCGTAAACTAATGTAGCTCCATGATCCATCAGTGTTTTTTGTAGCATATAACGCTGCATACGTTCCTTCCCAATCAATTCTTCAAATACATCATAGGAAGAACCATTGATATGTTCTGGTTGAATGGAAGCAAGCACACCTAATTCTTGGAAACGTGAGATATCTTCTTCTCTAATCATTTCAATATGCTCTATGGCATGCCGTGCATCTCTATTTCCATTTCGTTTCTGTGCTTCTTCAAACGTATCTAATGCAAGCTTTACAGCCTTATCGCCAATACAGTGGAAGCGGACACGGAAGTTTTCCTTATCAGCAGCTATCGTCCATTCCTTAATGCTTTCCTCAGGATAAACGGTACTACCTATTGAATCTGGCTTATTCGTATAGGGATCTTGTAAATAGGCAGTATAGCTAGTAATAACCCCATCTATAAATTGTTTAAATCCAGTAAACTGTACCATATTAGAATGATACGTATTACGAAGTCGTTTTGCTTCTTCTAAATCGCCATTTAACGGTGCTACAAAGTGTACACGTGTTGTCAGCTTGCCCTTTTGTTCAAAATCTGCATAAATAGCTGCTTCCTCTGTACTCATCTCTGGTAATCTCAGCAAGTCATGTACCGAAGTAATACCATATCGGGACGATTCACGTAAGAATTTCTCAAGGAGCTGCTCTTTATCTTTTAAGTTCATTGGCATTGCGTTTGTAACGAGCCCAACGGCATGTTCTAGTAATAATCCAGTTGGATCTCCGTTTTCATCTTTTATGACTTCACCAAAGTCTGGATTCATTGTATCCTTTGTTATACCGGCAAGCTCTAACATAGCACTATTAACCCAAACACTATGAAACTCTGCTTGATATAGTATTACAGGTCTATCTGGAACGGCCACATCTAAGTACTTTTTATCGACTTGCTCCGCCGTATTCCAAGTATTATCATCCCAGCCACTACCAATAATGAGTGGTGCATCCGGATGCTTATCTGCATATTCTTTTACTAGATCTGCAACAGCTGTTGCAGAACGAGCTTCAGATAATGACACACTATCTTCTAACATACTGCCTAACAGCAGATGGATATGAAAATCATGAAAGCCAGGCATAATCAGTTTATCATCAAAATCAATAACCTTAGTTTGATTCGAAATATATTCCTCGATATGCTGTTGATCAATGACATCTACAATTCTATTATTGGAAATGAGAACAGCAGCCTGTATAGGGGATGACGTAGTACCTGTAAAAACGGCATTACTAGAAATAATATAATCAATTGTATGCGACATAAGGTTCTCCTTTTTCGAGTTTAAATTTATTCTCATATAGATGTAATCATATAGTATAGTTAGAAAAAATACTAGCTGTTTTCCTAGCTAGCGGTTAGGTTACGTGATTCTGTATCTCTTTATTTCTCTCAAACCGAATAAATCGTGTTCCCTTAAAGGTTAGAATACCGAGGTCGTCTTCGGCTAGCAATCCATATTCTTTAGCTGATAGGGAAAATTCAACTCGATCACCACTAGTAAACTCAAAGGTTGCATAATTGCTTGTACTAGAATGTATGTGGTGATGATGAATATCGTGATTGTGGTGGTGGAAATTATCTACTTCTGTTCTTTTTGCTTTTACTATAGCAGGAACAGATAACTCAGGTGATTGCTCATTTTTACTCCATTGTCCAACCCCTTTTGCAGCATTAAAGATAATCGTTCCAATTATTATCATAAATACAATGCCAAAGATTACAGGAAAAAAATCAAAAAAATCTACCCCAGAATGAAAATCCGATTCGAATGGTACCATAATCATTCCCCCTTTGTATTAATACGGCATAAACGGTAAAGAAGTTCCCAAACGAATCATAACATAAAAATACTAGTCTGAATACTCAGACTAGTATTTTAGCTATAATGCGACAGTATTTTTTGATTTCTTTACCATATCAATAAAAAAATCAATCATGCGTGTATCGTTTGTCAGCTCTGGATGAAACGCAGTAACTAGAATATGATCTTGTTTAGCTGCAACAATATGGTTTTCATAGGTTGCGAGAATTTCAACATGCTGTGCTGCTTTCTCAATGTATGGAGCTCGAATGAATACAGCAGAAAAAGGTAGGTCAAGCCCGTTTATCGGTAGTACTGCTTCAAAGCTTTCCTTTTGCCTACCAAAAGCATTTCGTTTTACACACACATCCATTAGCTGTAAGTGAGCTTCAGATGATGCTGAAAGCTCTTTTGCGACAAGGACCATGCCTGCACAAGTACCGAACAGAGGCTTACGCTGTTTACTAAATTGTTTTAATGGCTCAAAAAAACCATATCGATCAATTAGTTTACGCATTGTAGTACTTTCTCCACCTGGGAGAATTAAGCCATCAATCTCTTTAAGTTGTTCAGGCTTTTTTACGATAACCCCTTTACAACCTGAAGCTTCAATTTGGTTAATATGCTCGCTTACAGCTCCCTGCAAGCCAAGTACACCAATTACAAGCCCACTCATTATGACACATCCTTCCTAGCAAACATAGCTTTTTTACCAGCCACGCTCTTGCATACGTTCTTCTTGGCTAAGTGTTGAAATATCAATTCCTTTCATTGCAGTGCCAAGTTCTTTTGATAATCGACCGATTAGGTCATAATCTTTATAATAGGTAGTAGCTTGGACGATTGCACTGGCGAATTTTTGTGGATTCTCTGATTTAAAGATACCAGAACCAACGAAGACACCATCTGCGCCTAATTCCATCATAAGAGCAGCATCAGCAGGTGTTGCAACACCACCTGCAGCAAAATTAACGACAGGTAGTTTCCCAGCTTCCTTAATTTCCTTTAATATGTCATAAGGTGCCCCTAGATTTTTCGCTTCTGTCATCAGCTCGTCATCGCTCATATGGATCACTTTACGAACTTGCGCTTGAACTTTACGCATATGACGGACAGCTTCTACAATATTCCCTGTCCCGGGCTCCCCCTTAGTACGAAGCATTGAGGCTCCTTCTGCAATTCTTCTTGCAGCCTCACCAAGATCACGACATCCACATACAAATGGAACAGTAAAATCACGCTTTAGTAGATGAAACTCCTCATCAGCAGGTGTAAGTACTTCACTTTCATCAATATAATCCACACCCATAGCCTCAAGCACTCTAGCTTCAACAATATGTCCAATACGGGCTTTTGCCATTACTGGTATACTTACAGCACTCATTACTTCCTCAACAATACGAGGGTCTGCCATTCTAGCTACACCACCAGCTGCACGAATATCAGACGGTACACGCTCTAATGCCATGACTGCAACTGCGCCAGATGCCTCTGCAATTCTAGCCTGCTCTGCATTAACAACGTCCATAATAACGCCGCCTTTTTGCATTTGTGCCATTCCACGCTTTACTGTTTCTGTGCCTAGTAATTTTTCCAATCGTAACACTCCCTATTTAATGAGTTGATTTATTTGAATGTTAATTTATTATAAAAAGTAGTTGGCATTGTTGAAAGTGTCAGTTTTACATAATTTGATGATGCCAGAATGGAGGGGTAGGATGAAGATGTTATCATGTGAAATGAACCGAGAAAGTGCAGTTCCATTGTACGAACAGCTATATACCTATATCAAAACCGAAATAATGAATGGTCAAATTCCCCATAATACAAAACTACCATCTAAACGAAAGCTGTCCGAATTTCTAAAGGTTAGTCAAAATACAGTCGAAACTGCATATGAACAATTGGTTGCAGAAGGCTATGTCGAAGGGGTCCCTCGGAAAGGATATTTTGTTTTAGCCTCGGAGGACTTAGAATATGTACAAGAAATCAATCCCATGCATCACCAATCCGCCGAGAGCAAAAAGCCAATTCGGTATGATTTTCATCCGAGCTGGATTGATACAGAACATTTTCCATATGCTAAGTGGAGAAAGCATGCCAAAAATAGTATTGATATAGAAAATCAATCTTTATTATTAATGGGAGACAGGCAAGGGGAGTATGTCCTACGAGAAGAAATTGTTCATTATCTTTATCAGGCAAGGGGGGTGCACTGTTCTCCAGAACAGATTATTCTTGGAGCGGGTATTGAGACGCTCCTACAGCAGCTGATTTTATTATTGGGGCAATCCGTTGTATACGGTGTGGAAGACCCAGGCTACCATGTCATTTCTCGTATTCTGAAAAACTATCCAAATGAAGTTATACCATTAGAAGTTGATGACCAAGGAGTAATAGTAGACTCCTTAGAAGCTTCCCCAATCGATATTATGTATGTAACACCGTCTCATCATTTCCCATATGGATCAGTTCTGTCGGCAAACAGAAGGATAAAATTATTAAATTGGGCCATGGGTGGTGATGAACGTTATATTATTGAAGATGATTATGATAGTGAATTTCGTTACAGTGGAAAATCTATTCCATCCTTACAAAGCATGGATAAGAGAGAGAAGGTTATTTATTTAGGCACATTTTCCAAATCATTAATTCCATCTATACGAATAAGTTACATGGTATTACCGAAGTCGCTCCTAAGTCGATATCAGAAGGAACTGTCCTTTTTTCAATGTACCGTATCAAGAATTGATCAACATATCCTCGCTCATTTTATGAAAGAAGGGGATTTTGAAAGACATCTGAATCGCATGCGTAAGGTCTATCGGAGAAAGATGGAAAAAACATTGCACCTGTTAAGGCCATATTCTGATGTGGTCGAGGTAATAAGTGATTTATCTGGCTTTCATGTTGTATTAGAGGTGAGGAATGGCTGGAAGGAGGATAAACTAGTCCAGCGTGCAAAAGATGCGCAGCTTAAGATATACCCATTATCAAACTATACCATCGAAAAGCAATCTAGCTCATTTCCGAGAATTCTATTAGGTTTCGCTGGGATACCTGAAGCAGAGCTAGAAACAGCTATTACAAGTTTACTAACCTGCTGGGGTAGAGAGCTAGAATCGTCTTCCCAATAGCATCATCAGTCAGGGTGAGATTTATATTTTTCAGCTACTTCTCGTCTAGGTCTACCTTAGTACCAGTGGGCTGCGAGACTCCTCAAGAAGGGGTCTCACGTAGCCTACAGGAACTTATTAGCTTAAATGGTCTTCAGTAGTAATTTTTTTAATAACGGTGCAAAATGTTCAGGTAGATCAGCTACACTAGGAATCATCACTCGTTCTCTTCCATAAATATTTTGCATAGTATGGTCTTCGCGTTCTTCAATTTCACCATTCGCTAAAAACATACCAATTACTTCAATACCTTTTTTACGAGCTTCTGAAACAGCTAGATTCGTGTCCACTATACCGTTCTGGTCATAGTTGGCTGCGGCAGGCTCCCCATCAGAAAAAACGAGTAAGAATTTATTCTTTTCTCTTCTAGCTTCAAGCTCTTTCGAAATTACTCGTATACTAAATCCGTCACGATTATCTTCTTCAGGTTCTAACTGCATGATTTTCGGCCCGTTCTGTTCATAAAAAGAATCCGTAAAGGTATGAATACGGTGAAAATAATTAGGTTGATAGCCTTCTTTAACTTCATTCGCATCTTCCCAAAACCCGATGATAGAATGAGGAATTTTCAAATGCTTTAATACCTCATGGAAGAGGACTATTCCGCGCTTCGTTTCTTCCATTTTATTATGCATGGATGCAGAACAATCAACGAGAAGGGTAAATACAGCATCAAACTCATTCGTATCTTCATTCTTCTTATAAAATACTCTTGGGTTATCGTCCGTAATAATCGGTAAAAGCTTCTTCGATAATCTACCGAAAACGAGATCACGCCGTGGTTCATTCTTTTTATGCTCAATCGTTTTCTCAATTGTTTTGGCTAATTTGCGTTTGTATGGTTCAATATCCTTTACAAATTGTTGATAGTCTTCTATTTCTTCTTGTGTTGGGGGACTAGCTTCTTTATCTATTTTTATAGCATCCCTGTTTTCCTCACCAAATTCATCCGTCTTTCCGCTTTGCTTAGAGGATTCATCCTTTTCTAGTGCCTCCATTTCAGAGTAATCGTTCTCTTTGCTTTGGCTAGATGCTCCCTGAATAGAGGCTACCGCTTGGTCTCCCTCTTCCGTTTCTCGAGCTCCACCACCTAAAATACTTGTATTTGTCCCTTGTTCTAATTCGAACTGTAAGAAATTCTGCTTCCGGTTTTCATTTTTATTTTCCCGATGCCAGGTGGAAAACTCTTGGTCAAAGTACTCACTTTCCTCTTGATCCACCTCTTCAAAATCATCATTATTTAATGAATCAGTTCTTGTCAGTTCATCAAAAAGAGTGTTTTTCTCATACCGTTCCACATGACTAACTGGAAAAACAAAGTATTCATTCAGTGTATCTTTGTACTCAGATAAACGAAATACAATTTGTTCGGTTATTCTTGTTATATCCGCTGTACTTCTAGCTTCAAATAATTCGAATAGAAATGGTTTTAATTCTTCCAACTTCTGCAACTGTCCAGCCGTTGCTTTAGGGAAGGAAGGATTTGGACGATCTGATACCAGTTGTAAATAGATTAAGCAAAAAAGCTCATCCAAGGGAAAGCTTCTCGTCGCATTCACAACCAACTGACTAGAAAAGTAATGCTGATATGCATCTCTACGAATGGCAAAGGCTTTTGTTGTCCCAGGTCGATCATGTTTAATAATCTCCTCCAGTCGTAAGTCCTCTAGTAAAGCAAACAGCTGATAGGCGAATTTAGGTAACGGTGATTCTGTTATTTGATCGAGAAAGGCTTTCATTTCAGGAATGGTCGAGTGCCTTAATGTTCCTATAGCTCGTAAATAGACATCCGTTTTTAAGCCAGCTTCTTTGATTTCATAACTAGTATTATCCCAAAAGCGACTTGCAGTGAGCTTGTAATCGATAAGATCTACGATAGAACCGAAGTTATATTCGAACTTAATCGTAGCATCACCAGATAAGACGTTAGCAAGATCTTGAAGCTGTAAGAATAGACTGGTATCAACTCTTGCATCATTAAAGACATGCATCTTGCATTCTCCTATCTAAAAATAAGTTTCTGCTAAATTCTTCACAAACTCTTTTTCTCTTTCCTCATCTAACTTATCCACGATGGAGCGGAGGACGGCTCTTTTTGGTGGAATCAAGACACTTAAATCACACGCGTCTAATAATGCGCGAATGGATGCGGCATCCTCAGACAGCTTTCCTTGCACAACTGCTTGAATCAAATCGGAGGATAATTTCACAAAGCGTTCAATCAGTTTTGCATCGGTTAACTGAGTATTTGTCTTAATTAGTTGCTCTAATTGATCCCCTTCAATATATGGAATTTCTAGCACAATGAAGCGGTTTTTTAATGCTTCATTTAGGGGGACAGTACCAATGTACCCTTCGTTAATGGCAGCAATTACACCAAATCCTTCTTTTGCTGTAATCACATCATTGGTAAACGGATTTGTTATCGTTCTTCGGTAATCTAGCACACCATTAATAAGAGGTAATGTCTCTGGTTTAGCCATATTTACCTCATCAATATATAGAAATGTTCCATTTGTCATGGCATTAATAACTGGACCAGGAACAAATTCGATTACTTGTTTTTCTCCTTGATAGGATAATGTTTTAAATCCGAGTAAGCTTTCTGCATCTAAATCAACTGAGCAGTTCACACTAAACATAGGTTGATTAAAAAGATTAGAGAGGGTTTCTGCAAATTTAGTCTTTCCTGCTCCTGTAGGACCTTTTAATAATACGTTTTTGCCCATGCTAAGGGCAGTAATGGCATCAATTAACAGGTCATTATTAGGTGGCATATACCCACCTTGTCTAATTAAATCTTGAAATTTATCAGAATGGCTTCTTTTTTCGTTTATTAATGCTGTTATTTCGTTGGGTAATGAGTAGTTTATTGTCATGTTGGTATCTCCTTTCCTTGAACATTGTAAGCTTTTTTAACCTGAATCACAAAAGGAATGTTTGATAGCAAGATTTAAAGTAGAGGAGATGTGAAATGAGACATCTTAGAATGATTATCGTATTCCTGATACTAGTATGGTCCTCTCCCTATAAATTATCTGCATTAGAGTTAGAACAAGCGGCTCTGCTGCCAGAAATAAGGGAACTCTATTTACCACCTACCTTGTCTGTACCTAGAGAGCAGGAGGTTACACATATCGTTATCCATTCCTTAAGCAATGTTGTAGCTAATCCGGAAAATCCTTACCAAGTAGTTGATCTTTATCTGTTATTAATGGAATATGGCGTGTCTACACACTACTTGATTGATCGAGATGGTGCAGTTTATCAACTAGTTGCAGAGGATCGCGTAGCTTTTCACGCTGGTAGAAGTAGCTTTCCGTACCTTCCATTTTTCCCCCATAATTTGAATGAATATAGTATGGGGATTGAATTAATGGGGATAGGCACTCGGGAAGAAATGCTTCCTATTGTATCAGAGGAAATCTATGATTCCCTCCATGATGATTTTATAGGTTATACAGAAGCACAGTATAGAGCCCTGTCCTTATTACTAAATGATATCCACAAGCGTTATCCAACGATTCCCCGTAGTCGGTACCATGTGATTGGTCATGAGGATTATGCTCCCGGAAGAAAGGTTGATCCAGGTAATTTATTTGATTGGGAAAAAATTAACTACTAAATTTCCATTATCTTGAAACAATTCTTATAGGATAAACGTATTAATAGGTGACGCAATGAAGGGGAGGAGATATAAATTATAGATAATGAAACATTGCTAGAGGAGTGGCTAGGAGTTACTGGAGCTAGAATAGATACTGCTACATGAGGATTTTGTAATGATTGTGTAATGATGCATATTGTAAAATAAATTACGTCATGATCAATAAGTAAAAACACTAGGGGGAGTAGTGTTTGTCGTAAGGGGGATGGGTTTTGACAAAGAAAAGACAACTATATAGCAGATATACAAAAGAGATAAAACTAGAAGCTATTAGACGAGTTCTAGAAGAAGATCAACCTGTCCAAGAGGTAATTGCTGATTTAGGAATAAGACATCGGGATAATGTTTATGAATGGATCAAAAAATATAAAAAGAATGGTCCTGAAGCATTCGATAGACCTATCAGAAAAACAACAAAGCCATTGGAAAATAATAAGGTTGAAGAGCAGTTACAGCATTTGAAATTGGAAGTAGAAGCTTTAAAAACATACATAGAGACTTTACTTCACTGTGAGGAAGAAAAATATAAAGCAATCCAAGTCTTAGAAAAGCAGTATCCTATCGAAGTCCTATGTAATGCATTAGATGTATCAGAAGTAAGCTTTCATGAATATAGAGAGCGTCAAGGAATAAACTAGCAAGGTTCCTGCTATCATTAAGATGATAGTAAAGGCGGGATAAAACACTGTATTCGCTCACGTAGACGGTAGCGGAAGGAGGGGCACGATGGAAAAAACGTGATCCCCTCTAATTTAATGCATGTAGCAGCGTACTTCCTCGGGGCAAGGTTGGAAACAACTTGGCCAAATAGTAACCTACCTCCCCAGCTTGAAAAATACAAATTATATACTCCAATCCCATGTCGACCATGTCTTGGGAGTAACCGTAAGTAAAAAATCTCGGGCGTGAGGATAGCCTATTACGGTTTGGCTACATGCGGATAAGACTTTTACGTTCTCCTTGATTCCTAATTAAGTGATCTTACTATTTTATCGAGTTGCTGATCAATTTCATCTTGAATAGCAAATAGCCACTCATCATAAAAGTCAATGAACATTCTTTCTTTATATTGGCTCATCAGTTCGATGAAAATTGACTTTTTCCTTTCAAGGTCCTTCTCTAGAACACATCCGTAAAGTAATTGCATATAATTTAGTAAGTCGAAAGATATATCGCCTACTAAGCTAATGTTTTCACGACCAATACTGAGATGACAATCAAGTCCGTGATTTTGTAAGATACTTTTAAGATGATTTAATGCTACACGTAGATTATTTTTCGCACTAACTAGATCAATTTCTCCCCAAAACTCATTAAGTAATGCTTCCCTAGAAGCAGAATTATGATAGGCCAAATAAGCTAGCAAGTTTTTAGCTTTTCGCTGATTCCACTTATCGGTAATTTCTTTTCCTTGATATTTCACTGAAAACCCATTGATTATGTTTATATCCAAAGTATTGAAATTTTTGGAAATTAAGTAGTCGATATTTTTGATAAATTCTTGCTCGATTATATTAGTAAACGAATTGGATAAACCGTTTTTAATAAAATTCGATACAAGTGTAGTGAATGTATATGGATTATCCAGTGGTACAAGGTTAGATGCATTTGGAACAACATAGCTTGCTGATTTATTCAGGCATGTTTGATATAAGTTGGTTTGCTGAATAGGAAATAGTGGATCCTTCTCTCCTTGAATTAATAAAACCTCTCGATCAATATTCTTTAATTCCTCTAACGAAACCGTTTTGGTTAGCATTTCAAAGAAATTAAAATAGGTTCGTTGATCAACTTTACTATAGGCTTTCATTAATAAATATTCTTTCTCTGGTGTGAGATTGTGACAGATTTTATGGATTAAGTTTTTAGCTAGTTCAGATAGTTTTCCATCTGTAACCAATTGCTTTCTTTTTTGAAGCTGCTTTGCTGTCACTTCTTTTGGAAAATACATATAAACAGATGTCAGAATAAGCTTATCTACCTTCTCAGGGTATTGTTCTAAATATTTTATTGCGAGATTCCCACCGATTCCCAATCCTACTGCGTGAAACTTAGGAATATTGAATGTAGTAATGAGTGCATGTAAATCTTTTACGAGTGCATCCCAAGTAATCACGGATGTATCTGCCTTTGTTTTACCGTGCCCTCTCATATCAAATGTGATAATGTTAAAATGATCTTGGAGATATGGTATAATTGGTTCCCACATCGTTAAATCTAGTCCCAACCCATGCAACAACAGGATATATTCGGATTGCTCACTACGTGTGTTATATAATTGATAATGAATCTGAATATGATCTATTTCCAATTGCATATATATGTGATTCCCCTATAAATAATAATAAGATATGTGGTAATTATATTATACATAGGAAAATTTTACTATTGAATAACTTAGTAAAGTTAAGATTGGTTAGTCGCTTTTAGTGATAAATACAAGATAGGATGGTGTTTACGTTGTATGTTACCATACCAGAGCTAGCAGAATATTTATCCATGAATGAAGCGAAGGTGAAGTCTTTAGTTCTACAAGGGAAAATTCGTGCCATACATGATGGAGAACAGTTCCTAGTAAACAAAACGCAGTTCACTACTCATTTAGAACAAGTGAAAAAATATAGACTGATGATTCAAGAATACTTGAATACCCCTATCCCGGAAGATGTGGATGTAAAAGATGAAGACTAGGAGAATGGTTGAATGTCACAAAATAGAAAAAATGCGAAGCCTACGAGAAGTGGTACACTTAATTTTAAAGTAAATGAACCAAGTGAATTATTGGCCTTTTTGTTACAGAAGATGGAAAGTAGGAGTAGAAACTCTGTAAAATCTATTCTAACACGGGGACAAGTAAAGGTAGATGACCATATCGAAACAAAGCATAACTATCCTCTTAAACCTGGGCAAGTTGTTAGTGTACTAAAAAATAAAGTAGCGGTGAAGGAAAGTACATTAATTGGAATGAAAATACTATTTGAGGATAATTCGATTATTGTCATTGAGAAGGATGCAGGATTATTGTCTATCGCTACAGAAACAGAAAAGAAGAACACGGCGTTACATCAGCTAATGGATTATGTAAAACTTCGTGATCCAAGAAACCGTGTATTTGTTGTCCATCGTCTAGATAAGGAAACTTCTGGTGTTATGATGTTTGCCAAAAGTGAGAAAGTAAAACGAAAGCTCCAGGATAATTGGAAGGAGCTAGTTCAAGAGCGTACTTATGTAGCGCTGGTAGAAGGGGAATTAAAGAAGCCAGAAGGAACCGTAAAATCTTGGTTGAAAGAAAGTAAAACTCATAAAATGTACTCTGTTCAAGATAAGGATGGACAATTTGCCATTACACATTTTCGAAAAATCCAATCGAATAACCAATTTAGCTTAGTAGAAGTGAACCTAGAAACAGGTAGAAAAAATCAAATACGTGTTCATTTAAGCGACATTGGACATCCCATCGTTGGAGATAAGAAATATGGAGCAAAAACGAATGAAATAGGTCGATTAGGTCTTCATGCCAAAATACTGTCCTTTCATCATCCAGTGACAGGACAGCTCATGCTATTTAGATCAGATATGCCGAAGTCGTTTTTGACAAAATCGAGGTAATCCTAAAAAGGCCAAAGGCACCACATTATGTTAGTGGTGCCTTTTCAATTACTCTTCCATTTTGTCCTTCCGTTGTTTCTGCATACTTTAACGAATTAATAATAGCTTCTTCGATTGCTTCAGCTACAGCTTGGAATAATTGATTCATTGCTTGGTCATCGTCACGTAAGTATGTGATAGACTCCAGGTGACCATTGACATTATGAGCAGAGGGATTTGCTGTTGTAAAGGCTATTGCGATATCTCCGCTCCCATTATCCATATGGCTGCCAACACGACCAAGTCCTGCAGCAGTACGCTTTGCGATTCGCTTTAATTGCCTGTCGTATAAAGGCGCATCTGTCGCAATAATCATCATAATAGATCCATCTGTTGAGTTAGGGTTTTTCTTCTTAGGGAAGTTTGCAAATAATGCATCTTGACTATCACCGAAGTTACTAAGAACGAGACAACCAACCGTGTATTTTTCATTGGACGCTGTAACGACTCGAGAAGCTGTACCAATACCACCTTTATACCCAAAACAAATCATGCCTTTTCCTGCGCCGACAGCACCTTGTTGAACAGCACTACTGCTTGCATTTTCAATTGCTTCGATAGCATGATTCGGTCGGACAGCTTGAAGTCGCATTGAATTTAAGAAGCCGTCATTACATTCCCCAACGACCACATTTAATGTTCCGGCAGAGGTACCTATTTCTTTATTCTGTTGAAGCATATATGTAACAGTACCCTCCATGACAGGACCAACACTTAACGTATTGGTAAGCATAATAGGTGATTCAATAAAGCCTAGCTCTTCCACTTGGACAAGCCCACTTGTTTTTCCGTAGCCATTAACGACATGGCAGCCAGCCCGTACCTTTTCATAGAAGAGATTGCCTGAATGTGGTAGGATAGCGGTGACACCGGTACAGATGGTTTGTTCTTGATTCACTTTTTCGTATAATGTTTTATGTCCTACTTGTACACCCTCAACATCTGTTATACAGTTCTTTTTCCCCTTTTGTAGTACCATTGAAATTCCCCCATTATAAACGTGTTACTTATATTATGTACGAAATAACCTGGATAATCACGTGGATTCTTCAGAGCTTGTTTGATTGAGAAAATAAGATAGTGTTCTGGAGCTCGAACTACACCGAACAAATGGTAAAATAACCTGTGGTAATGTAAACTTATAAATAGGTTTTTAACAGGGGGAAATGAATATGAAACCATTAATTTACCAAATCTTGATTATCGCCATCATTTGGGTTGGAATGGTGTTTTTCGTTCAGGATATGGACCAAATGAGTAAAATGATTTTCTATTTAGTAACATCCTGGCTACTATTATTAGTTGTACTGTTAGTAAAGGAACTGATTCGTAATAGAAAAAAATCAAATTAATCTTTGAAAGGCAAGAAAGGACTCCTGCTATGCTAACGATTGAAAATATATATAAATCTTATGGTGATAAGGTTTTATTTGAAAATATATCTTATACGATTACAGATCATGATCGTATTGGATTAATTGGGGTAAACGGTACAGGAAAATCTAGTTTTCTAAAAGTAATTGCAGGTCTGGATTCACCAGATGCTGGATCAATTCAATATCCTAAGGATTACCGGATTGAGTACTTACCACAAGAAGCGGAATTAGATCCGAATTTATCCGTTATCGAACAAATTTACTATGGTGAAGCTGCCATTATGAAGGTGATGCGTGAGTACGAGAAGGCGCTACAGAAGTTAGAACTAGATCCAGAGAATACGAAAGTTCAGGAAGGACTAATGCGAGTCCAACAAAGGATGGATGAATTAGAGGCTTGGGAAGCTAATACAACAGCGAAAACGATTTTAACGAAGCTTGGTATTACTGATTTTAATAAAAAGGTTACCGAATTATCCGGTGGCCAACGTAAACGGATTGCGATAGCCAAAGCGTTAATTCAACCAGCTGACTTATTGATTCTGGACGAGCCAACCAACCATCTCGATAATGAAACAGTAGAATGGTTAGAGAAATACTTGCAGAGCTTTAAGGGAGCGCTTTTACTCGTTACCCATGATCGATACTTCTTAAATCGTGTAACCAATAAAATAATAGAGTTGGATAAGGGAAATCTGTATTCGTATGAAGGAAATTATGAGATTTTCTTAGAGAAAAAGGCAGAGAGAGAAGAATTAGAGCGAAGTAATCAACAAAAGCATGCTAATATTCTAAAGCGTGAATTAGCTTGGTTAAAAGCCGGGGTTAAAGCACGTACAACAAAGCAAAAAGCTAGAATCGATCGTGTTCATGAAATGAAGGAAAAGACCTTTCATACGGATCAAAACAGTATTGAGTTCCAGGTAGGTTCTACTCGATTAGGTAAAAAGGTAATCGAGTTAATGGATATAGCTAAATCAATCGAAGGAAAACAGCTAATACAGCATTTTAGCCAGCTTATTATTCCGGGTGACCGTATCGGTATTATTGGGCCAAATGGTTCAGGGAAGACAACTCTTTTAAATATGATGGCCAAGCGCTTGTTACCAGATCATGGAGAAGTAATCATTGGTGATACGGTGAAAATTGGCTATTATACCCAAGGCGAGGAAGAACTAGACGGGGAGATGCGTGTAGTTGATTTTATAAAGGAAACAGCTGAAGTCATCCATACAATAGAAGGCGATGTCATAACGGCAGAACAGATGCTAGAACGCTTTCTATTCCCACGGTCTGAGCAATATAATTATATTCGCAAGCTATCCGGTGGGGAGAAGAGGCGCCTATATCTATTGAAGGTACTTATGACAGAGCCAAATGTTCTTTTTCTAGATGAACCGACAAACGACTTAGACATTCAAACATTAGGTGTTTTGGAAGAATATTTAGACCATTTTCCTGGCGTTGTTATAACAGTATCCCATGATCGGTATTTTCTCGATCGCGTCGTTGAAAAATTGCTAATCTTTGAAGGGAAAGGTAAAATAAGCCCGTTCTATGGTAACTACAGTGATTACTTGGAGAAGCATCAGGTAACCGTAAAAAGGGAAGTAAAAGAAACAAAAGCAGAACAGAAGCCAAAGCAAAAAAAGAAGCTTTCGTATATGGAACAAAAAGAATGGAACGAAATCGAGGATCAAATCGCAGCACTCGAAGAAAAGATTACCGAGCTAGAAGCAGGCATTGTAGAAGCTGGAAGTGATTCGGAGAAGGTCCAGAAACTATTTGCCGAACAGCAAAGAGTGGAAGAAGAACTGAACACGAAGATGGAACGCTGGGAAGAGCTATCCATTTTAGTAGAAGAATTTGAAAATAAGTAAAAAAGCCTAACAAGATAGAGTGTATATTCTATCCTATTTCCAAAAAGGGATGATCAAATTGAAGGAAATTTACAGCGACTTAATTCAATTCCGTGGCACGCATTATGATTTTGGTTATAAACAGGGTGAGATGCTAAAAGATTCTTTAATCATTGAAAATCGTAGACGAATTTGGAAAATACGGAGAGCTCATTTTATAATTAAAGAACAGGAAGTAAAGGAAGCCATCCTTCCATTTGCACCAGGTATTTGGGAAGAGCTACTCGGTTTACGTGATGCATTACAATGGGATATGCAAGAGGTACTACGTGAGTTTGGTGGATACCGACTACATTATCAGCGAAGTGGATGCTCTATTTTTACTGATTCAGATTATATGATACGCAATTATGATTACCATCCTAAAACATATGAAGGAAGGTATACGATTTTTTCACCGGCCGATCAAGGCTATGCTGTCATTGGTCCTTCGCAAAGGATTACAGGAAGAATGGACGGAATGAATGAAAAAGGTCTAAGCCTTGGTTATAATTTCATGCATCGTAAGAAACCAGGCGACGGTTTTATTTGTAATATGATTGGCAGGATGGTTCTGGAAAATTGCGCAACAGTCGAAGAGGCAGTAGATATGTTGGAGGAAGTCCCACATCGTCATAGTTTCAGTTATATTGTATTAGATAAATCGGGACACTAGTGTTGCAAAAATAATGTCGTAATTTTCAGTTTTATTATATCTTCTGTTTAGAGCCAAAAAAGTAAATACCGAATTAAAGGTGGCTCCATCCATTTGGAAATAATTTACAATTAGACCTGTGTGACAACGACAATTTGCTTATTAAGGGACGGATTTGCCTTCAATCTTTCGAAGCCAAATATGCGCTGGTTTCCATAATGCAGCCCTTAAATAACGGCTAATTTGTAGCGTTTTTCGCTTGCTTTTTGTTTCAATTTGCACAAGAACATGAAGGCAAAAAACAATAAGTGCGATAAATACTTGGTTTTGAATCGCCCATTCGCTCTGACCGTAAAACTTCTTAATGCTGAGATGTTGTTTGATCCATTTGAAGAACAATTCAATTGCCCAGCGTGATTTGTACATTTCTGAAATCTCTTCGGCACTTAAATCAAAACGATTTGTAATTAAATGGAGTTCATTTCCCTTTGAATCCAAGACCTTTATCAGGCGAAAATAATTTTCAGCACGGTTTTGTGTAGTACCAATTAAGACCATTTGGTCTGATAAAACAGGCATATTTTCGGGCAACTTAAAGTTGTAAACTTCCCGTATGACTGCGTTTTTCCGCAGCCTTGAAAGGAAAAAGTAGCCCTCGTCGGTCATGCGGTCAAAACGTTCGTAGTCTAAGTAACCACGGTCGAACACATACATGCATTCTTTGTCATCTACCATAATTTCAAGCTGGCCTCGGTCATGTTCTTTTGCAGTTGTCATTACGGCTTTTTCTGGGTAAGAAGTGCCTTTTTCCATAAATACAAGACGCAGATGCAGTTTCACTCCTGCCTTTGTTTTGCGGAATTTTGCCCATTTATGATTCGTCAAATTCAGTGGCAAAGTGCTAGAATCAATAATTTTTAATGGCATTACAAGTTTCGTATAATGCGTTTTGGCATGAATTTGTGATACTAAATCGAGAAACAGTCTTTGGAAAAGGTCGGGATTCAGCCCATTTAATCGTCGTGATAACTGAGAAATACTAATAGAATCAAGGTCGATAGCCCTTTGAAGCTTGTCATCGAAGAGGCAGTCACTTAGTGCATGAAGACTCTCGACTTCCTGTAGCTGTGCAAAAAGCAGTAACTTTAGGAACGACTCTGTCGTTAATTTTTTCGTATAGAAATCTAATTTCAATGTTTTCACCTGTTCTTCAAATAATTGAAAATTAATTGGTGAAAACCATTGTCCAAATGAAGTTTTTCGTGTAATCTTGTCCATGAGATTTGTCCTTTTTAGTGGATTTGGACGGGTTTACCACCTGACTTATCCATTATAAAGGACTTTTTCTTTGCGCAAAACAATAAAATTGAACATTTCGAGTATTTTTAATAATAAAATTAATTTAATGCAACGCTAGTGAAATCGGGAGAAACATTTATTGTGGAGGCGACACCACGGGGAACCGAGGTTCGAAGGTCGAATGTTTGTACGAACCATTTCGAAATCATGACACATGAAAATCGTCATCATTTAGTAGATTCCTATAAGCGAATGGATGCCATCGAAACACAGAAACACCATGTAACAAATGCCTATCAAGCTTTTCGAATGATGAATGATTCCGATAAAGGAGTATTTTCA
The DNA here is from genome assembly GCF_037975285.1 of Ornithinibacillus sp. FSL M8-0202. Lineage (GTDB taxonomy): Bacteria > Bacillota > Bacilli > Bacillales > Amphibacillaceae > Ornithinibacillus > Ornithinibacillus massiliensis. Next base: position 1,104,618 of record NZ_CP150248.1, on the reverse strand, counting down.
AACCAATATAAAAACTGGTCTGGAACCATACATACTTCTGCTTATTTTCCAAAAGAATTAAAAGCCTGGTTTGCATTAGGTGGCGACCGTGAACCTATCATCTTTGATTTTGGAAAATGGTTAAATGGAGAGCAAATAAATTTAAAACGGATATTAGGGAAAGTGGATACTGACTTGCCATTCGTGCATATGGATAAGAATGTACGTTGAATTTGATGATAGTATGTTTAAATATTATAATGTGACAAAAGATAAGAATAGTTATTTTAAATTGTATTCATAATTTTAGGAGGAAAATCTGATGAAGCTTTTTCAGGTTCGGAAAGGTCAATTTGTTTTTTATCAAAATGAATTGCACAAAGTTTATACGGTAAAACCGATGTTTAAGAAGTCGGTCCATTTATATCGGCTAAAGGATATGAAACAAGTCCTAACAAGCGCTAATGAGATTACTTTATATAAGCCAAAGCATAATGATACATTTATTTTTTATGGAAAACGATACACGATTGACGAGAGTAGACGACCTAATCCTGGTGATTACATATTAATTACAAAGCCTGCACCAGATTTACTAGACCATTATTCGTTAAATTCTATTGAAAAAGTGGCTAGTGTGGAAGACGGTAATGTTGTGACAACTAGGGATAATGGTGTAAAACATAATGAATATGTTGTAATGGTTCCTGGTAAAGCGGATGCTAGTCAAGAAATTGCCTACTATGATAAAAGCTTAGTACCAGAGGAGCAGCAAATTCAAGATGAATCGATAACCTACCTAACCGATAGTGATGAGGATGTCGTAAAACCAGTTGTTGGGGATGTCTTTTTAGATGTTGAGCAAAATACGAAAGCAATGGTAGTCGCGATGACCGATACAGAGGTTATTTTTGGTCATGGAAAACGAGTTCATGTTACCGATTTATTTGATGAACAAAAATACAAAGTACTATTTCGAATTGAGGAGGATCTTTAAAGTTCTTTTGCTTTAAGGATCTTCTTTTTTAATTAAGAAGTTATTTAATTTAGAGTGCATACCGTAATAGTCATGTCAAGCTCAGGGCATTTGCTTCGAGCCCCTTATAGTGTTCATTTGCTTTTAGCTAGGGAAGTATCCATAACTTTTTCAACAGCATAAGAAAAATAGATCATTGAAGTATGCAATTTTACGACACAATGTTGTCCTCCTGAGCGGATGCTATAAGGCAATGAAATAATAGCTGAAGCATTAGAGGGTGACAAATTTAAGAAGAGATTGCCAACCCTCATAACAAGTATTGCATTTGCTTAAGCTGAATAACTTCTATAGAAAACAGGACCTCCCCAGTATATCTTTAATGTGTCCTAACAGGAGATATGAGATGAAGCTGAGAGGTATTTCCTACTGGTTCCAATATGACAGGGCGCATAGAGCCATTAAAACGAATACTTACCTCATCCTCTTTCATTTCTTTTAAAGCATCGATTACATAACTGCCATCGAGTGTAACATTTACTTGTTGCTCGCCACTTAATAGCCTAATCTTTTGTGTTTCTTCTATTTTTCCTACTTCTGTAGATTTAGAAGAGATTTTTAATAAGCTATGATTTATAGTTAGATGGACCGTATTGTTTTTCCTTTCACTGGCAAACAAGCAGGCTCTATCAATTCCTTGTAGTAATTGCTTGGTGTCCACAGTTATACTTGTTTTTGGTGACTGTGTAAGTAAATCTGTCATATCAGGATAATGACCCTGTATTAGTCTGGAATATAAAGTTAAGTTATCTGATTTAAACAAGATATAATCTTCAGATGCAATGATATCTAATATAGTATTGGAATGATATAACTTGGTTACCTCTTGTAAAGCGGCACTTGGTACGGTGAAGGATCCAGTTACATTCGATTCTATTCCGAGCTTACATAGTGCAAATCGGTGAGAATTAGTTGCCATACAGGTTAGTTCATTCTGTTTAAAAGATAGATTTACGCCAGTTAAGACTGGTTTTGTTTCGCTCCTAGAAACAGCAAAAACAGTTTTCTTAATTGCAGCTATTAATTTATCACTATAAATACTGATCCGGTTCGTTTGATTAATCGTTGGTAAAAGAGGATACTCTTCCGCACGTATTCCATTTAATCTAGTCATAATATCTTCAGACTGGATAGTGATGAAATGATTATCGAATAAGGTCACGCTTATATCGCTTGGTAATTTTTTGATTAATTCACGCAAATATTTTGCTGGAATTACTATACTACCAATGGAGTGAATCTCTAGCACCTTTACTCCATCAACGATTTGTGGAATCGTTCGTTGAATAATAATATCAGAATTGCTACCAGTAAGGATGATACAATCTGCTTTCGCTTCCATTTTTATACCAGTTAAAATTGGAATTGTAGCCTTTGAAGAAACCACATGACTAACTTCTGTAATTGCCTTGCTAAAATAAGTGTTATTAATGGTGAATTCCATTCGCGTAAATCCTCTCTATAGGTGCTCGATGGAGTACATTAGACATACGACTTAATGATAAAAGTGAAGCCCATGCATCGCTTTATAGCTTTGTTCGCACTTCCCATAATTCCGGAAAGAAATAATGATCTAACACCTTTTTTAAATAACCAACACCGGATGTTCCGCCGGTTCCTGTTTTATGCCCAATAATTCTTTCGACTGTTTTCATATGTCGGAATCGCCATTGTTGGAACCAGTCTTCAATGTCGACGAGTTTTTCTGCTAATTGATACAGGTTCCAATACGTATCTTTGTTACGATATACCTCTAGCCATGCATCAGCAACAGTTTGATCCTGTTGATATTTGCTGGAAAAATCACGTTCTAATATGCTTTGGTTAATGTGGAAGCCTTCTTTAGCCAATGCTTGTATGGATACGTCATATAGGCCAGGAGCCTCAAAGGCTGATTTTAGTCGATTATGTAAAACAGGATTCTTCTCATAGATTTTTACAATATGAGGTGTTTTATAGCCTAAAACAAATTCAACTAGACGGTACTGATAGGACTGAAAACCCGATGCATTGCCTAGAAATCCACGAAACTCCATATACTCAGCTGGTGTTAAGGTTGAGAGGACATCCCAGGCATGGATAATTTGAGTTTGGATTTTTGATACGCGGGCAAGCATCTTAAAAGCAGCTTGATATTCTCCGTTTCGTATAGCATTTGTTGCTGCCTCTATTTCATGGATCATCAACTTTAGCCAGAGCTCACTTACTTGGTGAATGACGATAAATAGCATCTCATCATGATGATTAGAAAGTCGTTTCTGACTGTCTAGTAATGTTTCGAGCTGTAAGTAGTCACCATAAGTCATTTTTTCTTTAAAATCTGTATATGCTCCAGAGTCATCTGAATAAAGGTCCCAAATGTAGTCTTCACGCATTCGTCATTTCCCCCTTGATAGGACGTATTACCGCTCTTACTGGACTACCATCGGCCCCAGCGATACGTAGTGGTAGGGCAATCAATTCATATAAGCCTGGGGACACATCATCAAGCATAAGATTTTCTAGTATATGGATGCCATGTTTATGGAGAGCATGGTGTGTATCTAAGCTCTTACTAGTTATTGGATCCACAGAAGGCATATCAATTCCGAGTAATAGGACACCCTTACTTGCTAAGTAGGCTGCGATACTTGGATCTAATAACGGGATTTCTTCAGGGAAGTGCTTTGGATTATTCGGTAAAGAAGTGTGTAGTAATAAACGTTCTACTCCTTCTAAATTATAGTCCCGTAATACTTCTGGGGTAATGGTATGAAAGGAACTTACATCGATTACTTTTGCTTTTCCTATATACGTCTCAATCGGAATTTGTTCAATAGTGATTCCATCATTGTCGAAATGAAATGGAGAATCAACATGAGTCCCCATGTGAACACTTGTCGTAATTTTTCCGACATTAGCAGATCCGGTTTGTTCCTTCGTTGCGGCAACCTCATATGTAAAAGGGCGATCCCCTGGCCAGTGAGCCATATCGTTTGTAAGTGTTTGTGTGATATCAATCCATTTTGTCATCACGCGATAACTCCTCTAGTATTCTCGTATTTTTTATATTTTTGGTCTCGCATAATTTGTTTGAGCACTTCAACCGTCTGCCAAACTTCCTCAAATGTATTATATAAGGCGACTGGCGCGAGACGGATGCCATTAGGGCTTCGGAAATCGGGAATAATTCCAGCATCCTTTAGTGCTTTACAGATACTAGCAGCATTCGGATGGGTTACATATACATGTCCCCCACGAGATAGATGCTCCTTAGGAGAAGCGATTTTAAACCCAAATTCGCTTAACTCCATCTCCATTAATGCCATGAGATAATCTGTTAATGCTAGGGACTTTTGACGAATAGCTTGGATACCAGCCTCCTGGAAAATTTCAAGTGATCCAATTAATGGTGCCAAGCTTAACACATGTGGAGTACCAATCTGGTAGGCACCGGCAGTCGGGGCAGGTGTCAACTGATGCTCTAAATCAAATTGTTTATCCTTTTTCGAGCTGAACCAGCCAGATAATCCAGGTTCATTTCCTAAATGCTTCTCGTTTACATAGATACCAGCTACACTTCCAGGTCCACCGTTTAAATGTTTATACGTACACCAAAAAGCAAAATCAACGTTCCATTCTGATAAATAGTGCGGGATGGAGCCAATGGAGTGGCAAAGGTCAAAACCGATTGGAATACCTCGCTCACACGCAGCTTCTGTTAAGGTCCGCATATCTAAAATTTGTCCACTACGATATAGAACTCCCGGTAGGATAATCAGTGCAATATCATCGGTCATCGAAGCGATGATATCCTCTGTAGTCAGAGTATGACCATCTCTACTTTTTACTTGTACTAAATGCTCATCAGGAGAAAATCCTTTTAGTTTAAGCTGGCTTTTGATGGCATAGATATCAGAGGGGAAATTTAATTCATCTGCAAGGATTTTCGTTTTCTTTCCCTCAGGTTTATAAAAACTAGCTAGGAGCTGATGCAGATTGGTAGTAGTTGACCCGGTTGCAATTAACTCATCCGGTTTAGCACCAACCAGCGGAGCAAATGCTTCTCCTACTTTCTCCGATAAATAGAACCAAGGATGCTCACCGATTGTCCAGCCATCAATAGCATCATTTTTCCAAGCATCAAGAATGGAAAGAACTGCCTGTTCCGAGCGTTTGGAGAGATGACCTAAGGAATTTCCGTCTAAATAAATTTTATCTTTCGTAACATAGAATTCTTTTCGAAACTTTTGCAGTGGATCTTGATGATCTAAAGTAATAGCATATTGTCTACTAGTATCCAAAATAATCACCTCTGTTTTTAAGCGCTTACTTTTATTGTAACAAAAATATTTCGTTTTTTGATAATAATTGAAAATTTTAATTAATACGATTATACTGATACCAGATATATGAAATGGCATTTCGCATGTTGAAACGGAAGGATGGGTAGAACCATGTATGTGTCCAAGAAGGTAAAGGATTTGCCACCATATCTATTTTCCAGATTTCAAAAAAGGAAAGAAGCGTTGAAGGCACAGGGCGTGGATGTTATTGACTTAGGAATTGGTGCACCAGACTTACCAACACCGAAGTTTATTATTGATAAACTCTGTGAGGAAGTGCAAAATCCGTCTAATCACCGATACTCACCCTATGATGGAAGTAAAGAATTTCGTGAGGCTGTTGCTTACTTTTATCAGAACCACTATGGGGTAGAGTTGGACCCAGACACCGAAATATTAGCATTAATTGGCTCCAAAGAAGGCATTGCGAATCTTATGCAGGCTACCATTAATCCTGGAGATAGGGTGCTTATTCCAGACCCAGGGTATCCAGTTTACCAGACAGCAGTCCATTTAGCTAGTGGTCGTAGTACATATCTGCCGTTAGATGTAGACAATGGTTATGTACCAATGTTTGACCGATTGTTAGCGGAGGATATACAAGAAGCAAAGCTGATGTTTTTAAACTACCCAGGTAATCCAACAGCGGCAACAGTAGAATTAGATACTTTTATGGAAGCGGTTGCATTTGGTGAGAAGAATCAAATAGCTGTCATTCATGATGCTGCCTACGATTTAGTAACCTTTGATGGATATAAGTCACCAAGCATTCTTCAAGTCCCCCAGGCGAAAGAGGTAGCAATTGAATTCGGTTCTTTGTCGAAGAGCTTTAATATGACTGGCTGGCGAATTGGTTATGTTGTGGGGAATAAGGAATTAATCAAAGCGCTTCACACCTATAAAAGCAATATCGATACTAGTCAATTCCTATCCATCCAAAAGGCGGCAGCACACGCATTAAAGAGTGACTTAGCGGATGTAAGAAAGCATAATGAAATCTTTAAAGAAAGAATGGAACGAATGTACAAAGGATTAACTGAATCAGGTTTTCAGCTAGATAAGCCTAGGGGGTCTATATTTGTTTGGCCAAAGATTCCACCAGGCTATTCATCAGAAGAGTTTGCTCACAAGCTATTGGAGGAGGCTGGAATTATCGTTACACCAGGAACTGCTTTTGGACCTTCTGGTGAAGGGTATATTCGGATTTCAATATCGGTAGAATTGGAACGCATTGATGAAGTGATTAAGAGAATAAAGGAATTTACGAGTAAGGGCGTGAAACCGTCATGAACATGGAATTAAAAACAAAGATGACTGCAGCACAAGCAATCGTAGAGTGTGTAAAAAGAGAAGGTATATCGAAAGTATTTTGTGTCCCTGGTGAAAGCTACCTGCCACTACTTGATGCACTTTATAGTGAGTCCTCAATAGAGCTTATTTCGGCAAGACATGAGGGTGGAGCATCCTTTATGGCGGAAGGGTATGCAAAGGCTGCCCATAAGCCGGGAATTGTCTTGGCTACAAGAGGAGTAGGTGCTGCTAATCTATCCATTGGTGTTCATACAGCATATCAGGATTCTACCCCGATGGTAGTTTTTCTTGGCCAGGTGCATCGTAAGTTTCGAGGTCGAGAAGGATTCCAGGAGGTAGACCTCGACCACTTCTTTAAACCAATTAGTAAATGGGCTGTTGAGATTAGCGATCCCGAAAGAATACCAGAACTTGTCGATCGAGCATTTCGAATTGCACAGTCAGGTCGACCTGGTCCCGTAGTTGTTTCCTTACCAGAGGACGTACTTCCTCAAGAAGTCGAGATGTCTTTTGGACCGAAAATAACAATACCAAAGCCCTCCCCTTCCAAAGAAGAAATGGTTTCAATCGAAAAAATTCTTAATAAAGCGGAAAAACCGCTCATTATTGCTGGGGGAGGGGTAAAGCTATCACAAGCAGAGACAGAGTTAGTAGATTTGGCGGAGGCGTGGCATATTCCAGTTGTAGCCTCGTTTAGACGACATGATGTGTTTCCAAATACGCATCCTTTATATGCGGGGCATCTTGGACTAGGAACCCCGAAGAAGGTAATACAAACGATTCAGGAAGCAGATGTGATTTTAGCATGTGGAACCAGACTTTCCGAGGTAACAACTCAAGACTATACCTTGTTAACCGCCAATCAGAAGCTCATCCATATTGACATCGAGCATGAGGTAATTGGAAAGGTATATCCACCTGACTTAGCCATAATAGCTGACATGAAAAAGGCAATCGAATCATTACGTATGGTAAATCTTAACCGCAGCTGGTCAGATTGGGCTAAGGAAAGTAATCAACGTTTTCGAGAGGTTAGCAGTTTAGTAGTTTCAGAGTCAGATGTTATTAATAAGCATATTATTCATGCAATGGTAGAAATGCTGGAATCAGATACCATCATAACAAATGATGCAGGCAACTTTGCAGGATGGTTACACGGCTTTTATCCTTTTTCGGAAAAGGATACGTATATAGGGCCGACTTCTGGGGCTATGGGATATGGTTTACCTGCTGCAATAGGGGCAAAGCTTGCATCACCGAGTAAGACAGTTGTATCACTTTCTGGTGATGGCGGGTTCATGATGACGTGTCAAGAACTGGAGACAGCGGTCCGAGAAAATATACCAGTAATTGCACTTGTGTTTAATAACAATAGTTATGGAACTATCCGAATGCATCAAGAGATGCACTATCCGACACGCGTTATTGGAACTGATTTAGGAAAAGTCTCGTTCTCCGCGCTAGCCAAAGCTGTGGGTGCACAAGGCTATACTGTATCGACCATCGAAGAATTTAAGAATGCGTTGATGCAAGCATTGAATAGTAATATGCCGTCGGTTATCGAAATAATAACCGACGTAGAGCAAATTTCAGTCACATCCACCATTTCGTCCATAAGGGAAAAATCCCTTAAGTCATAAATCAATGAAAATATTAGAGGAGGTTATGAAAATGGTAGAAGTAAAAACGAAGAAACTAGCAAACTATATTAATGGAGAATGGGTTGAGGTAGAGAAGACAACGCCAGTAATTAACCCGGCAACAGGGGAAGCAATACTTGATGTGCCATTATCAGACCAAGCAAGTGTTGATGCAGCCGTTCAAGCTGCTAAAAAGGCACAAAAAGAGTGGGCAATGATTCCAGCACCACAACGTGCGGAGGTATTATATCGAGTAGGTTATCTTCTAAAAGAAAGAAAAGAAGAAATCTCTCAGCTACTAACAATGGAAAATGGAAAGGTAATTGAGGAAGCACGAGGGGAAGTACAGGAAGGTATTGATATGGCATTTTATATGGCAGGTGAAGGGAGACGTCTATTTGGCCAAACCACTCCTGCAGAGCTGAAGGATAAGTTTGCTATGAGTGTGCGCGCTCCCATTGGAGTTGTCGGCATTATTACTCCTTGGAATTTTCCAATTGCGATAGCGACATGGAAGTCCTTTCCTGCGATCGTAGCTGGTAATGCTGTTGTATGGAAGCCTGCAACGGAAACCCCAATCATGGCATATGAACTAGCGAAGATTTTTGAAGAGGCAGGTCTACCTAAAGGTGTGATTAATGTCGTATTTGGAAGTGGTTCAGAGGTTGGAAATGCAATGGTGCATCATAAAGATATCCGAGTTATTTCCTTTACAGGCTCTAATGATGTGGGAAGAAATATTGCGGCAGAATGTGGACGTCAATTGAAAAAGGTTTCCTTAGAAATGGGTGGCAAGAACGCTGTAATCGTTATGGATGATGCAGATCTTGATTTAGCCGTTGAAGGGATTCTATGGAGTGCCTTTGGAACAAGCGGCCAACGTTGTACCGCATGTAGCCGTGTCATTGTTCATGAGGATGTGAAAGAGGCTTTAGAAGAGCGTTTATTAGTTGCGATGGAAACATTAACGATTGGTAATGGATTAGATGAATCCATCAAAGTTGGTCCAATTATTAATAAGGGTGGAATTGAAAAGATTAAGAAGTATATCGAGATTGGTAAAGAAGAAGGGGCTAAGCTTCTAGCAGGTGGTTATGAACTAACAGAAGGAGATCATGCATCTGGTAATTACTTTGCACCAACCTTATTTACCGATGCGACTGCTTCCATGCGCATTGCACAAGAAGAAATCTTTGGTCCTGTCGTTTCGTTAATTCCGGTTAAGAGCTTTGAAGAAGCGATAGAAGTGAATAATGGTGTGACATTTGGTCTGTCCAGCTCCATCTTTACTAGAGACGTAAACCGCGTATTCAAAGCACAACGCGATTTAGACACTGGCATAGTCTATGTCAATGCAGGAACAACCGGAGCAGAAATTCACCTACCATTTGGAGGAACGAAGGGAACAGGAAACGGCCATCGTGACTCCGGCGTCCAAGCGCTAGACGTCTTTACAGAGTGGAAATCCGTATACGTGGACTATAGCGGTAAATTACAAAGGGCACAAATTGATGTGGAGTAACCGATACGTTTAGCTAGGAGAAAGGTCCTCTTTTTATGAAGGAACTGATGCGAAGCGTTTTCTCTAAGCGAGTGGAGTTAAAGAACAGTATTGGTGGACTCACTGATGGACTATACGAGTTCACCAGCCACTCGCGAAATGATATAAAATACAACTTTTAAAAGAACATAAGGAGTGATCACATGAAAGTAGGAGTATTAGGATCAGGATTAATGGGAAAAGAAGCAGCACGAGATCTAGCAGCAAGTGAGCAAGTCACAGCTATTGGACTTGCAGATATTGACTTAGCACGTGCACAACATGTAGTAAATCAACTTAATTCACCAAAACTAACTGCCTTCCAAGTAGATGCATCCAATGAAACAGAACTAGCACAATTTATGCGTCAATACGACGTTATCATCAATGCCTTATTTTATTCCTTTAACGAGATTGTAGCCAAAACAGCAATCCAAGTTGGTGTGAACTCTGTAGACCTTGGAGGGCATATAGGACACATAACGGATAAAGTGTTAGAGATGCATGATGATGCGGAGGTTGCAGGTGTAACGCTGATTCCTGATTTAGGTGTTGCTCCAGGAATGATTAATATCCTTTCCGGATATGGGGCAAGTAAATTAGATGAGGTAAAATCGATTCGATTATTTGTCGGTGGAATTCCAGTAAAGCCGGAACCACCACTAGAATATTTTCATGTGTTTTCCATGGAAGGGTTATTGGATCATTATACCGATCCATCTCTAATTATCCGTAACGGTTTGAAACAAGAAATCCCTTCCTTATCTGAAGTGGAACGACTTCATTTTGAAAAATTTGGTCCATTAGAAGCTTTCCATACTTCTGGTGGAACATCCACATTACCAATATCTTATCCTAATGTGGATACTTTAGAATATAAGACGATACGTTATCCAGGCCATGCGGAGAAGTTTAAGTTACTAGTTGATTTAAACCTTACTCGTAATGATTATGAGGTTGAATTACATGGTCAAAAAGTCAAGCCAAGAGAAGTATTACTAAAAGTGTTAGATCCTATTGTAGAGCTTGGGGATAGGGATGATGCGGTATTACTTCGTGTTGTCGTGTCTGGTATAAAGGACGGAGAAGAGACTACGTACGAATATGAAATGGCAACATTTAAAGATAGAGAGCATAACGTAACTGCAATGGCAAGAGCAACTGCCAATACGATTTCCGTTGTCGCGCAAATGATTGGAAGCGGAATAATCACCAGAAAAGGCGTCTACCCTCCAGAGAGAAGTGTACCAGGAGACATTTATATTAAGGAAATGGCAAAGCGTGATGTTCATATTAAAGAAACCGTAATAAAAGAAGACTCCAAGGTGAAAAGCTAATGAATATTAACCCTCTGTTTAGGCAGAGGGGAATTTTTCTAATTGTAGCTTGCAAGGAGAATTGAGATGAATCAAAGTGTCATAAAAGCACTAAAGCTATTAAATTTATTTGATGAGAAAAACTATGAATTGTCCTTAAAAGATATTGCTAACCGAGCCAATCTCCCTAAGCCTACTGCTTACCGGTTATTGTCAGCATTAGAAGCAATGAATTATGTTTATAAAATAAAAGAGAATGAACACGATAGCCGTTATCGATTAGGGTTAAAGTTGCTAGAGCTCGGACAATTAGTTTCTGACCAATTGGAGGTCAGAAGAATTGCTTATCCTTATATGGAGAAGCTTGCTTATGATATTCAAGAGGCAGTTCATCTTGTCGTGCTAAATCATCAAGAGGCAACGTATATAGAAAAGGTAGAAAGTAATAAAGCGATTCGGCTCTATACACGGATTGGTAAGAGCTCACCACTTTATATTGGATCTGGCCCGAAGCTATTATTAGCACATATTCCAGAACAGAAGCAAGAAGAAATCTTAAATCTTGCCGGTACTACCATTAATCGAGAAAAAATGGAAAAAGAACTAAGACGTATTCGAACGGAAGGATATTCCTATAGTATTGGGGAGCAGGATGAGAATACGACTGGAATATCTTATCCGATTTATGACTATCGGAATAATGTAATTGCTGCACTTACAGTGAGTGGTCTATCCACTTATTTTGAAGGAGATAATTTACAACAAATAAAAACCAAAACAGAAGAAACAGCCGCACGAATATCTAGAAAACTAGGATTTCGAGGCTTTGTCCAAGGAGTTGTTGATTCAACATGAATACCGTTTTTATTGCAGGGCATGCTAGATTACCATCCGGTATGGCTGCACAAAATATGTTTGAAACCTTAACCATCACCGCGGAAATTGACCGGAAATATGGTGTAATTGTTGCAGCAAGTTGTACCCTGGCAACTGAGCATGGTCGTGACTTTGTGCAATATTTATTGCGGGGCTACAGTCTGCAAGATGGTATCGATGAACCAATTCAAACAGTAAAACGACATTATATGGGGAAAGCGGGAAATGCCATTGTTTCGGCTTTGAAAGATTTGCATAAGCAGTATGAGTTATATTTAGAAAAGAAAAAAAGTGCCTCGTTATAAAGCTGTTATTCTATTGAACGCATATTTGTCTATGCGTTTTTCTTTGTTTAAAAATTTCCATTAGTCTATTAAATGTGTAGGGCGTTTGTTAGAATGGAGGTAATCTTAATATAACTATGTTGAAAGACAATGGGAGGAGGGATTTAACGATGAGAATCGTGGATACGTTTGACACATTTCCTGCTAATCCTTCAATAGAGAATCTACGAGCATACTACGATACGTATCATAAAATTTTTAACGCATACTTTCCAATTCATTGCAAAAACACGGATGAGCGATTACATCAAGCTATACTGAAGTATCGCACGGACTGGGATTCTATTACTTTAGTCCATGAACGTATTGCTAGTCTTATTGAAACTACGGTAGAAAAATATAAGAAAGTATATCAGCTTGAATTTCCAATTAGTGTAAATCTAATCATAGGTGCATATGGTTCTAATGCATACACCCATCGACAGATTATACCTGATATAACGTTTGCTATGGAGAGACTCACGTATGAGAAAGAGCCTCTTCAAGTCATTATTGCACACGAGTTTGGACATGCTGCTCATAATATTTTCTCGAATAACCATGAAATAGATTGGAAATCTGTCAATTGGAATCATCCGTATACTTGGTTATTACAAGAAGGAGCAGCAACACATTTTTCTAAGCAGATTGTTCCGGGCCTCGATGAGTCAATATATTTTTCCTATAAATATGGTGAAGATGATTGGCTTGAATTTGCTAAAGGGAATAAACAAGAGATAATTCAAACATTTATAAGAGACATGCATAGTGGAACAGCTAGTAATGAGATTTTTAAGGAATGGTTTTCGATTAATGGTGGTAATCATTTTGGTTTTAATCGACTCGGTTATTATATCGCAGATTGTATGTTTCAAGACTATATTCTGGAAAAAGGTGAATTACATACATTGTTACTTTGGAAAGAGAAACTTTTTATTGAGATAGTGGAGGCCTGGTTGTCTAATTATAAATAAAGATCGGGGGAAGCGGGTATGTCTTATTCATGGAAAACATGTCCAGCTAAGGTCAAGGACTTTGTCGATAACTTGCAATTAAGAATCAATGAGCGGATTGGAGAAAATGTTGTAGGTAGCTATCTTCATGGGTCTTTAGCAATGGGGGGATTTAATCCGAGTCAGAGTGATATTGATCTACTTTTTGTTACGAAGGACTCTCTAGCTATAGAAGAAAAGCGAGATTTAGCACGAATATTATTAGATCTATCTAATTTTCCTTATCCAGTGGAACTAAGTATTCTACATGCTGAGTCATTAAGAAGCTGGAACCATCCTTGTCCATTTGAATTTCACTATAGTGAATTCTGGCGAGGTCGCTATAAGGATGATTTGCATAAGCATACGTTTCATTATTTGAATGAAGAAAAGAAAGTAGATCCAGACTTAGCTGCACATATTACCATACTCCATCACCGTGGAATTTGTTTAAGAGGGGAGCCAATTGATAATGTATTCCCACCTGTACCAAAGTCTGACTATATTGCCTCGATCATGGGAGACTTTGAAGATTGTTTAGCGAATATAGAAGACGATCCGATTTATTGTACTTTGAACTTGCTAAGAGTGTACTGGTACTTGAAAGAGGGAATCATCTCATCAAAGCTAGAAGCAGGTCAATGGGCCCTATCCCATTTGCCAAAGAATTTACAGGATACCATACATAAAGTAGTAGCGTGTTATACGGGTGAAAAGAAGTTAGATAGGCTCACTTATGAAGAACTTTTTCTTCTATGTGATTTTATCAAAGGTGAAGTAGAAAATATGAGAGAAGGTAAGGGGTAAATTATATGCACTCCACACAGACGATGAGGTTGCAAGTAGCCATAGGGGTACTACATCAATGTGTCGAAAAGGAATTAAATAAAGCGGAATTAGTTATTACAGATTGGAAGATTAGTCCATTTTCTATTAAAAAGAAAAATTTTACGACGGCTGGACTATATCAAGTTCGGGGAAATGCTAAAAGTGGAGAGGTTGATTATCCATGGTCATTGTTTTTAAAAATTATTCAGCCAGAATCAGAGGAAAAGAATGATCAAGCGCACTTTAATTATTGGAAGAGAGAAGCATTGGTATATCAATCAGGGGTCTTAAACCATATTCCACCTCTTATCCAAGTTCCTCAATGTTATGTAGTAGAAGAAAAATCAGATTCAGAGATTTGGCTTTGGATGGAAGAAGTGAAAGAGAGTAATCTTGCTTCCTGGTCTATGGAGCAATTTTCCCTCATTGCCCATAAGATCGGATTATTCCATGGAGGGTACGCCACTGGGGAAATCCCCTTACCAAAAGAGGACTGGATTTGCCAGGAATGGTTAGCGTCGTGGGTTGCTGGCTGTGACCGATATGCACCAGACGCAAGTAGTTATTACCCAATAGTAAAAGGACGCTATAAATCGGTTGATAAAAAATGGAATTCTTACCTATCGTTAAGACAACATCAGAATCATTATTTTCACATATTAAAGACGCTGCCTAGAGTAGTTTCTCATCATGATTTAAGTAAACAAAATATGTATTTGAATAGAGAATTAACCGTAATTGATTGGCAGTATTTTAGTGTTTCTGGGCTAGGTGAGGATCTAGGAAAAATGTTTGGAGTTGCTATAAGCAATGATGATATACCAATCCATGAGGCTTGGTATTATCAAGAGCGGTTATTTGATGAATATTTAGAAGGACTAAGGCTGACGGGATGGAAGGGGAATCCTTTATTACCGAAACTTGGATTCTATCTCTCTGTCGCCTTCCGAAGTGCTTGGGAAATGCCTAAATTAATGAAACTACTTGCGAATAGCACTACAAATGATTTGGATGAGGTTATAGAAAAATATATGACGATAGTAGAAGTACAGATGAGATTAGCGGAAGAAGCGGATAGAATAATAGCGGAATTATAGAGGTGTCAACAATGGGATACATACAAAAAACTGGCTATAGTAGTTGACTATAGCCGATTTTTTAACGCACTTCCGAAAGAAGTCTCCCTCTTCAAGCGTGTGAAGGGCGTAGCCCAACGGTAAGGGGGAGATGAATTTCGGTTGGGCGACAGCCCAAAGGTTTTTTTATTTTATCTTTTTTCTCCATATGGTATAATCAGTCTTATTAAGTGTAAGGATTGATATAACAATGAAATTAGACGGAAACAATCATTCAGTATTCTTGATGTATTACCATCTTGTGTTAGTCGTGAAGTATCGAAGAAAAGTAATAGATGATACGATTTCGGATTATGCCAAAGATAAATTTGTGTCATTGAGTGAAAAATATAATATCACATTAGTTGAATGGAACCACGATATGGACCATGTTCATATTCTGTTCAAAGCACACCCTAACAGTGAATTGTCGAAATTCATCAATGCCTATAAAAGTGCCAGTTCAAGACTTATCAAGAAGGATTTTCCCCATGTTCGTAAAAAGTTATGGAAAGAAATGTTTTGGTCAAGAAGTTTTTGTTTGTTGACCACAGGTGGTTCACCTATAGAAGTGGTGAAAAAATATATTGAAAATCAAGGGATAAAGTGAGGTGATTTGATATAACTAAACAAAATAAAGCGTACAAGTTCAGAATATATCCAACAGATGAACAGGCTTTGATGATGCGCAAAACATTTGGTTGTGTTCGGTTTATCTATAATAAAATGTTAGCCGAACGTAAAGAAACGTATGAAAGCCTAAAAGATGATAAGGAAGCCTTGAAAAAGATAAAACATCCTACTCCTGCTAAATATAAAAAGGAATTTGAATGGCTAAAGGAAGTAGATTCTTTAGCGTTGGCAAACGCTCAACTAAACTTAGATAAGGCATATAAAGCCTTCTTCAAAGGTAATGCCAAGTTCCCAAAGTTCAAAAGTAAACGACACAAACAAAGCTACACAACGAATGTCGTAAACGGTAATATTCAATTGCTTGATGGTCATATTAAATTACCTAAACTGAAAAAGGTCAAAATCAAGCAACATCGAGAAATTCCTTCTGACCAAAAAATCAAAT
The DNA here is from genome assembly GCF_037975285.1 of Ornithinibacillus sp. FSL M8-0202. GTDB lineage: Bacteria > Bacillota > Bacilli > Bacillales > Amphibacillaceae > Ornithinibacillus > Ornithinibacillus massiliensis. The sequence continues at coordinate 1,088,259 of NZ_CP150248.1, read as the reverse complement.
CTTGCACCCTATCTATGACCGCATCAGGAAAATACTATATTTCCATTTTGACAGAGTACGAAAAGAAAATGGAACGTAAAGAAATTGAAAAAATAGTTGGGTTAGATTTTGCGATGAATGGTTTATTTGTCGATAGTGAGGGTAAGAAAGCCAATTACCCTAAGTTTTATCGACAAATGCTTGAGAAATTAGCAAAAGAACAGCGTAAATTGTCTCGTAAGAAGAAAGGTTCTTCCAATTGGCATAAACAACGTATTCGAGTAGCTAAAATTCAAGAGAAAGTCGCCAATCAGCGCAAGAATTTCCTTCATCATCAATCAAAAGAATTAGTAACGAATTATGATGCGGTTGTGATTGAAGATTTGGATATGAAAGGCATGTCACAAGCGCTTAAATTTGGGAAAAGCGTAGCTGATAATGGTTGGGGAATGTTCACTTCTTTCTTGCAGTACAAACTAAATGAACAAGGGAAACAACTTATCAAAATAGATAAATGGTTTCCCTCTACAAAAACTTGCTCTAACTGTGGTTCTGTAAAAGAAATCAAATTATCAGAGCGCACTTATCGATGTGATTGTGGACTAAACCTTGATAGAGATTATAATTCAGCACTCAATATCAAAAAAGAAGGCATTCGCTTATTAGCAAGTGCCTAATGAAAATATAAACTCTTGGAACAAGAGGGTTAGCTTGGTCAATTTCGTCAGCTATCAAAAGTGGCGATTACCCAAGAAGCCCCCACTTCAAGCAACCCGTAAGGGGGGTAAGTGGTGGGAGTAGTTCACGTTAATCAATCGCAATCGAGATTAATTTTTCTTCTAAAAATTCACTCATACCATGATGGCCGCCTTCTTTACCGTTACCAGATTGCTTGATTCCACCAAATGGTGCTTCAGGAACAGAAGGGAAGACATCGTTCACACCGACCATGCCATATTCAAGTTTTTCAGCAACGCGCAATGTTCGACTAGTATTCTCAGTGAAAATATAAGCAGCTAAACCATAGTCTGTATTATTCGCCTTTTGGATAACTTCTGCTTCATCCGTAAAGGTTTGAATAGGGAAGAGAGGACCAAAGGTTTCTTCACGCATGACCTTCATGTCGTCGGTTGCGTTTTTAACAATGGTTGGTGGGCAGAAATAACCTTTTAGCTCTCCATCCCATTTATTGCCTCCTGCAACAATTTCAGCACCTTTCTCTAGCGCATCATGTAGATGACTTTCGACCTTTTCTCGTGCTTGTTCACTAATTAATGGACCTAGGTCCACACCCTCATCTAAACCATTTCCAACCTTCATTTTTTCAAGCTTTTCTTTTAATAAAGCAGTAAATTCGTCCGCAATAGACTCATGAACATATAAACGATTCGCACAAATACAAGTTTGCCCATTATTACGGAATTTACTTGCTAAGGATAGTGTAGTAGCTTTATCCAAATCCGCATCCTCAAACGCAATAATTGGTGCGTGTCCTCCAAGCTCTAGCGACACTTTTTTCACTTGATCTGCAGCTTCACGCATTAAGTATTTTCCGACCGCAGTAGAACCAGTAAACGTTATGAGTTTAACCTCTTTATTAGTAAGCATTTCTTTTCCAATTGCTTGAGCATCACCAGTAACTAGATTGACGACTCCAGCTGGCATTCCTGCTTCTTCAAAAATCTTTACAATTTCAATAGCAGACAGTGGTGTTTCAGGTGAGGGCTTTAACACAACTGTACATCCTGCAGCTAGTGCTGGACCTAATTTCCGAGTAATCATGGAAGATGGGAAGTTCCACGGTGTAATCGCTCCAACAACACCAATTGGCTTAGGTACTACTAGCATACGCTTCGTTTTAACCGATGAAGGAATCCATTCCCCGTAACCACGTGACGCCTCTTCAGCATACCAAAGTAAAAATCCTGCAGCACCTTTTACTTCTCCAATCGCTTCAGCTAATGGTTTACCTTGCTCTTTTGTTAAAATTTCACCAAGGCGCTTAGCATCTTTTCGCATCAACTCAGCAGCTTTGTACAATACACGAGAACGCTGTCTACCCGTCATTTCACTCCAAACTGGAAATGCATTCGAAGCAGCCTCAATTGCCTCTTTTGTTTCTTCCATACCGCCATAAGCTACCTCTGTAATCGGTTCTAATGTTGCTGGATTGTAAACGGTATGTGTCTTGGATGAATCAACTTCACGCCACTCACCATTAATGTAAATACTTTTGGTTAATGTAGAAATCATGTTATTCCTCCCCCATTATTAAAAATTCGCGACACCAATAGGGCAAATATAGCCCAGTTCAAATCTATTATAACATGGCAGGGTGTAAGAACACCCAATTCGGGCACCTGTTGGTTGATCAAGGTCACAAGTATACTGGTAATGGACACATGTAAATTGCTCAAGGTCGCAAGCGTATTGAAAATGGTCACATGTAAACTGATTAAGGTCGCAAGTGAACGGGAACAGGTCACAAGTAAACCGATTAAGGTCACAAGCAAACGGGAACAGGTCACATGTAAACCATTTAAGGTCACATGCGCGCTAAATAAGGTCACAAGCACGCCCCACAAGGTCACATAAACCGCAAAATAAGGCGCATCTCCCACCAACACGGGCCCATATGCTCATTGCCTTAAGAAGCATTTAACTAACCATAAGCAGAGCGCACCTACAATTATGCAGTAATTAGTAGGTGCGCACTTGGACGCTTTATACTAGTTCTTTATCTGGGTTCCAGGCAGGGAGCATTTTATTTAATGGTTTATCTTTTCGATATCCAAGTACATATTCTGCTTGCATAATAGTATGAATTTCGCGAGTTCCTTCATAAATAACTGGAGCTTTAGAGTTTCGTAGGTAGCGTTCAACTGGATATTCATCAGAATATCCATATGCACCGTGAATCTGCATGGCATCATCGGCAGCTCGATTGGCGAAATCACAAGCTTGCCATTTTGCTAGAGATGTTTCTCTTGTATTACGTTTCCCTTCATTTTTAAGCTCTCCAGCACGATATACAAGTAATCGGCTCATTTGAAGTCCGGCTTCCATTTTGGCAATCATTTGTTGTACTAATTGATGACGGCCAATCGGCTTGCCAAATGTTTCCCGCTCATGGCAATATTTCACACTTGCTTCAAGACACGCCATTATTTGTCCAACAGCACCAGCGGCAACCGTGAAGCGCCCATTATCTAATGCAGACATGGCAATTTTGAATCCTTCACCTTCTTCACCAAGTAAATTTTCAGCAGGAACCTTTACATTATCGAAGAAAAGTTCTCCCGTATTACCAGAGCGGATACCATGTTTTCCTTTGATTGCTTTTGAAGAAAAGCCCTCCCATGTTCTTTCCACGATAAAGGCAGAAATTCCGTGGTGTTTCTTCGATTTATCGGTATAGGCAAATACTAGGAAATGGTCAGCAACGTCACATAAGGAAATCCAAGTTTTTTGCCCATTTAAAATATAGTAATCGCCATCTTTAATGGCAGTGGACTGCAGGGAAGCAACATCAGAGCCTGCACCTGGCTCAGTTAAACCGAAAGCACCGATTTTTTCTCCCTTAGCTTGTGGTGTAAGATACTTTTGCTTTTGTTCTTCTGTACCCCATTGTAATAGCGTCATAGAGTTTAATCCGGTATGAACAGATACTGCCGTACGGAATGCAGTGTCTCCACGTTCTAATTCCTCACATACAATAGCAAGGGCATTATAGTCCATTCCACTTCCACCATATTCTTCCGGTATACAAACCCCCATTAGACCAAGCTCAGCTAAACGATTGTATATATTTTGGTCAAACTGTCCCTCTCGATCCCAATCCGCAATATAGGGCATAATCTCCTTATCTACGAAGCTTCTAACCGTTTCACGCAACATATTTTGCTCTTCAGTAAAATTAAAATTCATCCTTGATCACTCCTGATTCAGATTAGTTTTGATAGATTGTAAAATTTCCTCGTTATGCTCACCAGCATTTGGAGGATGATATCTCAATGTAACGGGTGTCCTTGAAAGCTTTAATGGACTGCCAATCATTTTAATGATGCCAGCAGTTGGATGCTCGGTTTCTAAGAACATATCACGAGCAGATAGCTGTGGATCCTCGGTAACTTCCTTCAAGTTTTGAATAGGTCCACATGGAATATTGTTTTCATGACATAGATCCAACCAATAGCTAGTCGGTTTTGTAACTAGAATTTCCTGGATTAATGGGATTAATATGTCTCGATTTGCAACCCGTGCAGGATTGGTACGAAAACGGTCATCTTCACTATATTGTTTTTTTCCTAAAATAGTACAAAATGTTTTAAACTGATTATCATTTCCAATCGCTATGACCATTTCACCATCCATTGTATTGAAGGTTTGGTAAGGGACGATGTTGGCGTGATGATTACCGAGTCTAGAAGGAATTTTTCCAGACATTAAGTAGTTACTGCCGATATTAATTAAGGCACTTACTGCCGAATCATAAAGAGAGAGGTCTAGCTTTTGACCTTTTCCAGATTGATTTCGTTCAATAATCGCTGCCTGGATCCCGATCGCTGCATACAGGCCTGTTAAAATATCGGTTATGGCCACTCCCACCTTTTGTGGGCCAGATGCTTCATCTCCTGTTATACTCATTAATCCACTCATGCCCTGAATAATAAAGTCATAGCCTGGTAAGTCTTTATAGGGACCAGTTTCACCGAATCCAGTAATAGAACAGTAGATTAACCTTGGATTAATGTGGGCTAGGGTATCATAATCAATCCCGAATCGCTCCATCGTACCAGTCTTGAAATTATGAATGACAACATCAGACTCTTTAACTAACTCTTTAATAGTTTGAATGCCTTCATCAGTTTTGAGGTTTACCGTGATGCTTTTCTTGTTCCGATTGGCACAAAGGTAATAGGCACTCACATCCTTTTGAAAAGGAGGTCCCCATTTCCGTGTTTCATCACTTCCACCAGGTGCCTCTACTTTAACAACCTCAGCACCTAAATCACCTAGTATCATCGTACAATATGGCCCAGCAAGAACTCGTGTTAAATCAAGAACTCGTATATGCTCTAAAGCTCCTGACACAGCTACACTCCTTTCTTCGTACTCATTTTGTTTTTCCATAGGTGAAATTAACTTGCGAAAAATATAATAAAAAAAGCCAATTCAAAATGAACACAGCTGGTGCTGTAACTCAAGTTGAACTGGCTTATCGCTTGTTGGAACAGGTCAGGTCGTGAACTGTGAACAAGCTAGGCAGTAAGGTAAAGTGTATTAATCTGTTAAAAAAGGTCATGCGGGATAACGGTGTAAGCGCTTTAACATAACTCTTTTCTTTAGTTTAATTTATTCTGAAATATTTGTAAACAGGTAATCGTTAATTTTGTACGTTAATTTGAAGGCTGTAGCTTTTAGGGGGAGAAGGAATGATAGGGCAGCAGATCCAATATGTGAAGTGATAGTCCCGTTTGACAGGGAGATGCGCCCAACTTAAGTTAAGATGGGCCCGTTTGATGTGGAGATGCGCCCAATTCAAGTTAAGATAGACCCAATTAACCGGAAGATGAGCCCAATTCAAGTTAAGATAGACCCAACTAACTGGAAGATGAGCCCAACTCAAGTTAAGATGGTCCCAATCAACCGAGAGATGCGCCCAACTCAAGTAAAGATAGACCCAATCCCCGAGAAGATGCGCCCAACTCAAGCCAAGATAGCCCCAATCCCCGAGAAAATGCGCCCAACTCAAGCTAAGATAGCCCCAATCCCCGAAAAAATGCGCCCAACCCAAGCCAAAATAGACCCATCCAACCGGAAAATGCGCCCAACTTAAGTTAATATAGTCCCAATACCCGAAAACATGCTCCCAAACCAAACCAAGATTAACTCATCCCTACCAAACTCCAAAATAAAACACGGGAGCATGTGCCCCCGCTTTATTACTTCGCAGCTTTTTCAAGCTTAGAGATCATTTTGATTGCTTTTCCGGTACCGATGGCCACGGATTCTAGTGGGTTTGGTGCAAGATGAACAGGTACAGATAGCTCATGTGCTAGCCATTCTTGCATGCCTTTTAGCAATGATCCTCCACCAGTAATGACAATACCGTGATCTACGATGTCACCACTTAATTCTGGTGGACAGTTTTCTAAAGTTACACGGATAGCTTGTAAAATTTGCTCTAGTGATTCGCTAATTGCTTCATAAACTTCTTTAGATGAAATAGAAATTGTTTTTGGTAACCCGGTTACCATATCACGACCACGAACATCTATAAATTCTTCTTTATGATTTTCGTGAGCGTAACCGATTTCCATTTTTACATTTTCAGCGGTACGTTCACCGATTAGAATATTGTATTTCTTGCGGATGTATTGGATAATCTCTTCATCCATTTTATCTCCACCAACACGCACAGAGCTAGAGGATACAACTCCACCAAGAGAGATGATTCCGATTTCAGCAGTACCACCACCGATATCTACGATTACGTTTGCAATTGGTTCATCAACTGGTAAATCTGATCCAATAGCAGCAGCTACAGGCTCTTCTATTAAATGAACTTGCTTCGCACCATAGCTAGTTACTGCATTATGAATAGCTCTTCTTTCCACAGTTGTACTACCAGATGGTGTACATACCACTACGTTTGGTTTACGCATAGACATGCCTAGCTTCTTGCTTACTTTCTTTAAGAAAGCCTTTAACATTTGAGCCGTAACATCGTAGTCAGCAATAACGCCGTCTTTTAGTGGGCGAATTGGTACGATATTTCTTGGTGTTTTACCGATCATTTCTTTTGCTTCCGTACCAACAGCTACGACTTGCTTTGTATTTATATCAATTGCCACAACTGATGGCTCGTTTAAGATAATGCCTTTATTTTTAGCATAGATAAGTATATTAGCAGTACCTAAATCAATTCCGATTTCTGCATTAGAAAACATAATTAGTTCCTCCATTGATGACGATTAGTCTTACTATATAATATAATCTTCTATTTCGACAAATAAATTATGGGTGTTAATAGACATGTTTTTAGTATCTACAAACTCTCTTACATTATCAAGAATAATTAGTTCGATATCCATTACCACAATATATTAGTGTCACTATATAAAAATAAGACAAAATAGGAGTAAATACAAGTTTCATTTCCTTTACATTTTTTGTCGAATGTAATAAAACTGGAAATTTCAAGAACGACAGGATGTGAGATAATAAACTCAGAACGTGTCGAAACGGGAAATGATAATGAAAAGGGGAGCTAATTATGAAAGGGAAAACAGTACATATAGGGTTACTCGTCCTGACATGTATATTATTTATTATGCCAAAATTAGTCGATGCTGAAGATACAGAAATCTATCGCTATTACTTCAAGGAGGGCACCTTCTATAAGCATACGGCTTCCTCATTACATGAATATTTCCAACTAAATAGAGGCGAACAAGGAAAAAGAATAGCAAATATAGACTGGAAAGAATTGAATAACCTAACACTTGCATGGAGAGCGGAAAAGGAAGAGGTAAAACAAGAGGCAAAGCATACGAAAATAAAGCAAGGTTCCCAGCAAAAAGAACAACAAGCAGCACCTCCTACCCAAGGCCCCGCGACGAAGGATAAGGTGGAAAAACCGACAGAGAAACAGCCAGAAGAAAAAACTGACCAAACTACTAAGATAAGTCAAAGGGAGTTTGAACAAGAGGTTATTCGACTGACCAATATAGAGCGAGAAAGAGCCGGGCTTGCTCCTCTTCAGCTAGATAATCAGTTGTCGGAGGTAGCACGAAGAAAATCGGTGGATATGGCAACAGAAAATTATTTTTCTCATGAAAGTCCAACCTATGGTTCCCCATTCGACATGATCGAAAGTTTTGGAATCACGTATTATTCAGCAGGAGAAAATATCGCGAAGGGGCAAACCTCACCACAAGAAGTAGTCCAGGCCTGGATGGATAGTAAAGGGCATCGGCAAAATATTCTTCACCCTGATTTTACTCACATTGGAGTGGGCTTTACGCAAGAGGGCTATCATTGGACACAGCAATTTATAAAAAAATTAGATCAATCAGTTAACGAGTCTACCTATGAACAACAAGTCGTGGACCTAACCAATCAAGAAAGGGAAAAGCACGGTCTAGCACCGTTATCAGTAGATACCAAGCTGGGGGAGGTTGCTAGAGCTAAGTCGAAGGATATGGCGGAAAAGGATTACTTTGATCATACAAGTCCTACCTATGGTTCCCCATTTGATATGATGGATCAATATGGCGTATCGTATCAAATAGCTGGTGAGAACATTGCTAGAGGGCAATTTACCCCAGAAGAAGTCGTAGAAGCGTGGATGAATAGTGAAGGGCATCGAGAGAATATTTTAAATCCCGATTTCACCCATATCGGCGTTGGGTTTGTAAAAGAAGCTATCCTTTGGACGCAACAGTTTATCAAGAAAAAATAAGCGGACAGTGAAAACGAACTGTTCGTTTTCTTGTTATTAAATTCTGAATTTTATGTTAAAATGAAGGAGGGAAGGATAAGAAAGAGAGGTCAAACAATGAAAAAGAACATTGCTATTGTTGTTTTAGCCATATTTAGTTTAATATTGCTTCAGTTTACTGGACAATTGTATCAAGATACGAGAGTGTATAAAAGTGAAATCGCTTCTTATTACGAAAGATTGGTAACAGATACTCGCAGGCTAGTTAGCCGAATTAATAACACTAATATGGAAGAAGCTACTAAAACAGAAGACGGAAAAAAGCTACTAAATAATTACCGTGAGCAAATATTAAATAGTTCATTTCGATTTATGAACCTGCAAAATGAATTATATATAATTGGCGAAATGCTCTATGACATCGGACAATTATTACATGAAGCGGCGGAAGATTCTGTATCAGCTAAAGAAGTAGAAGAATTTGAAAAACAGTTGGAAATGGTTACTTTAATCATAATTGATCTTCAAAATCACCCGGATTTTCCTTCTTATGAGCTGTTTACAGAGAGTAACCATGAACTCAACGAAAAAATAGAACAGCGTCTGACCGAAGAATAGGACGAAATAAAAAGGAAGGTACGCATCGTCTACGCACCTAGCTTTTTACCTATTGCACAATCTCTTTAATTATCCTTGCCGGGTTGCCACCTACGACAACATTGTCAGGTACATCCTTCGTTACCACAGACCCCGATGCAACGACGACATTATTACCGATTGTAACCCCTGGATTAATTACAGATCTTCCACCAATCCAAACGTTATGACCAATCCTAACGGGCTTACCAAATTCTGCTCCTGAGATGCGCTCCTGGGCATTTAAAGGGTGGGTTGCGGTATAAATATGAACCCCCGGCGCAACGAAACAATTATCTCCGATTCGAATCTCACATACATCTAAAAACACACAATCAAAATTAGCATAGAAATTCTCACCAACATGAATATTATATCCATAGTCACATTTGAAGGTTGGTTCTATGTAAATATTGTTACCTGTTGAACCGAATAATTCCTTTAATAATGTTTTACGTTTTTCATTATCTGTTTCTAATGTTTCGTTATACAATCTTGTTAAACTTCTTGCATGTATCCTTTCCTTTACTAGTTCTGGATCTCCAGCAAGATACAATTCCCCGAGTAACATTTTTTCTTTTTCGGTTTTCATTTGATTCACTCCTTTTTATTAATAATTGCTTAGTTATAGCATACACCTTTTATTGGATAACTTCTAAGGGTAACTGTTACATTTATATTACTTGAACATAGACGGTTTCAACGTATAATAAAACATGTATAAATAGGAGGAATCATATGATGTTATTTTCTATACGAATCTATACCTATGCAATTATCTTAGTTATAGGCAGTCTTTTTAATTTACAAAAGGCAAAAAAATTATACCGAAAAACAAGTACGGAAGAGATTCGAGAAGAAATATTTCATACGCCTAAAACAGTTTCACAAAAAGTCATTAAGGCTACAGGCACGAATGTTTTGTTAACTGGTAGTGAAAAAATCCCTGATGGCCCTGTTTTGTATGTAGCAAATCACCAAGGGTTGTTTGATATTTTAGCTTTTTTAGGGCATTTAGATAAACCTATAGGCTTTATTGCGAAGAAAGAAATTAACAAGCTACCAATTATTAGAACATGGATGGGTTTGTTAAACTGTGTATTTATCGATCGGGAAGATCGACGGCAATCCATGAAGGCAATTAATCAAGGAATCGAAAACTTGAAAAATGGTCACTCCCTCGTTATTTTTCCAGAGGGAACTAGGAGTAGAGGGAATAAACTAAATGAGTTTAAACCAGGTAGTTTACGACTTGCGACAAAGGCAAATGTTCCAATTGTCCCTGTGACAATTAATGGCACCTATAAGATGCTTGAGGAAGGAAATGGTCGTGTACAGGGTTCTTCGATTACGATGACCATCCATGATGCAATCTTTCCAGAAGAATATGCATCCCTGAAAAGTGCTGATCTGGCAGAACATTTACAACACATAGTTGAAAGTGCTTTGCCATATAAAGCGGAAAGAGAAAAGGAAGTAAAAGTTGCCATTACTACTCAATAGTATAGAAAATTATCTCGACAGTGTGGTTGTGAATGCCACACTGTTTTTTTACCTTCACAAATGGTTATTTGCGATAAATTTATCCTTTCATGGCAAGAAAATTCTCAATATCTAATCGATAACGTTACATACTAGGGGTAGTAACTTATTTTGTTAATTTGAGGTGAAACAAATGGTTCAGGGTACTGTTAATTGGAATACACAGTTAGATGAAAAGTGGTTGCAGAATTATGTAGATGATTGGGTAACGTTTTACCGTAAAGCTACGAAAGAAGGGGAAGTTGCATCTTATATTCCTATCTTAGCCAATGCAAATCCTTGCCATCTTGGCATAGCAATCCATGGAAAAAACGGCCTGAAGATTTGCTCAGGTGATGTTGATATATCCTTTACGATACAAAGTATTTCAAAAGTAATTAGTTTTATAGCAGCTTGCATGGAAAAAGGGGTTAGCTATGTATTAGACAGGGTAGATGTCGAACCGACAGGACAGGCGTTTAACTCCATTATGCATTTGGAAATGAAAAGTCCGAATAAGCCGTTTAATCCTTTCGTCAATGCCGGTGCAATAACCGTAACATCGATGCTTAAAGGGGATACACCTAAGGAAAAGCTCGAGCCAATACTTGCATTACTTGAACGAATGATTGGTTATCGTCCTATGGTTAATCAGGAGGTTTATCAATCGGAACATGAGACATCGGCACGAAACCGAGCAATAGGATATTATTTGTTGGAAACAGGATTTTTGGAATCGGACCTAGAAGTAACATTAGAGACATATTTTCAACAATGTTCCATTGAAGCAACGGTTGAAGATTTAGCGCGAATTGGGTTAATTTTAGCAAATGATGGAGAAGATCCTAACAATGACGAAGAAGTTATCCCACGTCAAATAGCTAGAATTACGAAAGCATTAATGCTTACTTGTGGGATGTACGATGCCTCTGGAAAATTTGCTACCTATGTTGGTATTCCCGCGAAAAGTGGTGTATCAGGAGGGATTGTTGCCTTAGCACCACCCCGCGTAAGAAGTTCTGAATTACCTTTTATTGAAGGATGCGGAATCGGTGTTTACGGACCTGCCCTAGAAAGCAGAGGAAATAGTATTGCGGGGATGAAGCTTTTAAAACATATTGCATCTCAATGGGATTTAAGTATTTTTTAACTTGTTCAAAGGGGGGCTTTATATGTGTGGAAGGTACACACTTTTAGCAGATGAACTGGAGATATTGGAGGAGTTCGAGCTAGAGCATGAGATTGTAAATTACCATCCAAGTTATAATATTGCACCAGGGCAAAATGTGCTTGCTATTATTCATGATGGTAAGCAAAAACGTGCAGGTTATCTACGTTGGGGACTAGTGCCGTCCTGGGCAAAGGATGAGAAAATAGGGTATAACATGATTAATGCTAGAAGTGAGTCGGCCCATGAAAAGCCTAGCTTTAAGAAGCTACTGTCCCGCAAACGGTGCATAATTATAGCGGATAGCTTCTATGAGTGGAAGAAGACAGAGAATGGAAAACAAGCAAAACGCATTCAGTTAGCAAATCGTAAGCTATTTGCATTCGCAGGGCTATGGGATAAATGGTCCCAACATGATAAACGTTTATTTACCTGTACAATCCTAACGCGTGAAGCGAATCCATTTATGAAGGATATACATGATCGTATGCCAATTATTCTACCAAAGAGCAAAGAAAATCAGTGGATTGCACCAGAAGAAATGTCCCCATTAGAAGCTAGAGAGTTCATCTTTCATTTAGAACCCGAAGAACTTAAAGCTTATAATGTGTCGAACTATGTTAATACTGCGAAAAATAATGATGAAAGCTGCATTACACCAGTTGCGGATTAGGTGGTGAGTAGTTGAAATAATGGCTAAAAGAGACCGTGATGGGTCACAGTCTCTTGTTGTTAATAACTTTTATTCTATACTTTCTTTGTTTTTCGATATTCCCTCATCAAATTAACAAACTCATGTGCTTTTGCTTCTGGTGGTCTTGTTACTAAGCTGACACCAATAAATAGTGCAGATGAAATAATTAGCCCCCATATTCCGGAACCTAGGCCAAGCGGTTTCGTACCAGTAGCTTCTAGATAAAGTACTAAAAGCGCTGTTACGATTACACTAACGATAACTCCTAAGGAAGTTCCACGCTTCCAGAAAAATGTTCCGACAATAGCTGGAACACCAACGATTAACCCAGATGAAGCAGCAACAGACAAGACGGCGATTAAATCTAACTCCAGTTCTGCAAAAGCATAGGCTAATATAGCGATTACAGGAATAATAATTTTACCGACTTTTAATTGCTTTCGATCGTCTGGACGACTTTTCATGTTCCCATAGACATCTCGAGCAAACATAGAAGATAGGGTAAGCATGATAGAATCAATGGTGGATACCGCTGCAGCTAAAATTCCAACCATTACGATTACACCTAATAGTGGTGGAACGGCATCAGATGATAACAGACTAGGAGTTGCTAGGTCTGCCTTTTCTAAGTCTGGGAAAAGCTGTAACGCTGAAAATCCCCACATTACCGATACAAAAGTATAGATTAATCCGAATACAAGAAATCCAATTAACATTTGTCTTAAGCCTTTGAAGGAATTTGGCATGAAAAGACGTTGGCTAACCTGTGGATTTGAAATACTAAAGAAAAACCATGGTATGGTTAATCCCAAGAAAGTTAAAATGTTAAAATAGCCATTTCCTGGTACAGCTAACATTTCTGGTTGTGTTGTTTGTAAATTATCGAAAAACTGTCCAAATCCGCCAAGCGAATTGACGATTAAGATTACCACAATGGTAGATGTAATAATCATAAATATTGCTTGAAGGGAGTCGGTCCAAACTACTGAACGAATCCCAGCAGCATAAGAGAAGAACAGAGCGAGCACGATAGCGATGATAACCCCGGTAGAAAAAGAAATCGAGCCACCTGTCATCCCTTGTAATAAATATCCAACACCGGCCAATTGTACGGCGCTATATGGAATTAGGAATAGACAACTCATGAGTGCAATCACTATTGCAGCGGACTTACTTTGATACCGATCCCCAATCATTTCCGATGGTGTTAGATACCCATTTTTCTTTCCAGCTAACCAGAATCTCGGTCCAAAGATTAAAATTAGCGAAACACCTATAAAGTAAATTATTTCAAAACCAAGTGCACCGACCCCACCCTGATAAGTAAGCCCAGCTAGTCCAACCATCATAAAGGCACTGTAAGTCGTAGCACTATAACTAAGTGCGGATAGTATACCATTCATTTTACGATTCCCAATAAAGTAACCTGACATTCCAGGGATATTTCCCTTTCTAGATAATAATGCAATCGTGGATGCGATGATAATATAGATAATAATTCCCCAAATGACAAAACTAGTATTCAATTCTATTCACTCCAATCCCTTGTCAGCATGATGTTTGCAATAATAATAACAACGCCTGTTATACCCCAGAACAAAAAGCTACCGGTCCAAGATTGAACATCCGATAGCACGGTGTACGGAATAATATAAGCTGAGAGAATGGTTATAATGATGATGATTCCCCAAATACGTTTCATTTGTATGCTCCTTCATTTCATAATTTAATAGATTCAATCAAAACTTTACAGGTGTCTTTACACATATATTTACACATGTAATGTAAAAAATCAATCATAATTTAAAAATGACATATTAGTCTGTTACGAATAGGTAAGGTATAATAAGAGAAAATCGTGTAACGTTAGTGTGTATAATAAGTGAAAAAGTATGCGGAGGTTGTACCAATGACGGGAGAAGCGAAAAAAATTCTAGGGGAAAAAAGAAGAAATTTAATTTTAACTTGGTTAAAGGACGAGCGTGAGCCTATTACAGGGAAAGAGCTATCAGAGCGTTCCAATGTAAGCCGTCAAGTCATTGTACAAGATATATCTCTTTTAAAAGCAACAGGTGAGCCGATTATGGCTACCGCTAGAGGTTATGTTTATTTACGTGATAATCATGAGAACGAACGAGCAACTCGTGTCATCGTTGTGAAGCATACAGCAGAACAAACAGCTGAGGAGCTTTACACATTAGTAGATCATGGAGTTACCGTAAGAAATGTAATGGTGGAACACCCAATATACGGTGATATAACAGGCTCCTTAATGATTAAAAATCGTAAGGAAGCGGATGCTTTTTTAGAGGAATTAAAGCATACAGGGGCATCGTTACTTTCTAGGCTTACAGAAGGTGTACATCTACACGAGATTGAAGCGGAGAGAGAAGAACAGTTAGATCAAGCCTGTGAGGCATTACGGATGTTAGGGTATTTATTAGAGGATTAACAAATATATTTTAGAAAATAAAAAGGACAATGAACCCTTTAATAAGGGAATTGTCCTTTTAAACATTAAGCTCGTTCTTGTTCCTTCTCTTTTCTCGCAACCTCTAGGAACCTCTTCGTTTCATAAACGACCACACCAGATAGTCCTAATAACCCAATTAAGTTTGGAATTGCCATTAGGGCATTCATCGTGTCCGAAATATTCCAAACTAGATCCAACGATTGAACTGCACCCCAGAAAATAGCTAATACAAATATGATACGGTAAATCGGAACAGCACGATCATTGAATAAATAGGCAATACATTTCTCACCATAGTATGACCATCCAACCATTGTGGAAAAGGCAAATAATACAATGCCAATGGTGACAATATAGCCACCCCAGTCACCTAAGAACGCTGTGAAGGATGCTTGGGTTAGAGGGCCTCCAGATAAGCCACTACCGGCAAGATCTGCCATTACAATGGTAATTCCAGTAATGGAACATACGATAATCGTGTCAATAAATACTTGTGTCATGGATACTAGAGCTTGCCTACCTGGGTAGTCTGTTCTAGCAGCCGCAGCCGCAATTGGTGCAGAACCTAGACCGGCTTCATTGGAGAATACTCCACGAGCTACACCATAGCGAATAACCGAACCAAGCAAGCCACCGCCTACAGCACTCGCTGTAAATGCATCCGTGAAAATTAGGCTAATTGCCGCTGGTACCAAATCAAAGTTAAACACAATTATAGCAAGTCCACCAAGTACATAGAATAAAGCCATAATAGGAACAAAGAAAGCCGTTACCTTTCCGATACTCTTAATTCCACCAATGATGACGAGGCCAGCTAATACGGTTAGGGTTAGCCCAGTAACCCAAGTCGGTACATTAAAAGAACTGCTTAATGCATCAGAAACTGAGTTAGACTGAACCATATTTCCGATACCAAATGCTGCACAAGCACCGAAAATGGCAAAAAGAACGCCAAGCCACTTCGCATTTAAACCTCTTTCTAAGTAGTACATCGGTCCCCCAGACATTTCACCTTTACTGTTTTCGACTCGATATTTAACCGCCAGTATAGCTTCAGCATATTTTGTTGCCATACCAAAAAATGCTGTAAGCCACATCCAAAACACAGCACCAGGACCTCCTAAAACAACAGCCGTTGCTACGCCAACGATATTTCCAGTACCAATGGTTGCTGCCATAGCTGTTGTTAAGGCTTGAAAATGGCTAATATCACCTTTTGATTTTTTATCCTGTTTACTTGGGCTAAACGCTAGACGTAAGGCATAGGGAAGTGTGCGAAACTGTAGAAATCCAAGACGCAATGTTAGGTAAATACCAGTTCCCACAATAAGAATTAATGTTGGTGGTCCCCAGACAAAGTCATTAATACTACTAATTATTTCTTCCATATGACCCCTCCTTTTCTTATTTATTATAGATATAATATTTAGAACATTCAATGATTATTACGAGTTTCCTCTATCATATCACTTAAAACTTATGGCGATATTGATTATAATAGATACGAAAGGTGGATACGTCAATATGATTAAAGTTTTATTTGTATGTCTTGGTAATATATGTCGCTCTCCAATGGCTGAGGCAGTGTTTCGTCATTTAGTAGAGAAGAAAGGATTATCAGAACAGATTAGTGTTGATTCAGGTGGTATAGGCAGTTGGCATATTGGTAAAGCTCCCCATGCTGGGACTAGAAAAATACTAGATGAGCAGAATATTTCTTATGCTGGGATGAAAGCGAGACAAGTATCTGAAAAAGATTGGCATGATTTTAATTATATTATTGCGATGGATGACCAAAATATAAATGATTTGCAAAAAATTAATTCTAAAACTGAACATGTTGTCGTTGCTAAGTTAATGGATTTCGTGACGGAGCCAAAAGAACGAGAGGTTCCAGATCCATATTATACGGGAAATTTTGATTACACATATGAATTGGTTTCAGAGGGGTGTACCCATTTACTTTCGTATATACAGAAGAAACACAACATATAAAAAAGGAGAGATATCAATTGGGTAAAAAAAGACTGATTTCAAGTATTGCTATTGGTGCGGCTATAGGTGGCATTGTAGCACTTTTCGATTGGGATACAAGGAATTATGCAAAGCATAAATTAGCCAATGTAAAAGATAAATCTGTCGATATCATGAGAAATCCAGCTCTATCGGTTCATAATGCGAAAGTAGCAATGGAAGAATTTAGTGAGAGCTTCGCATATCAGGCTGAAAACGCAGTTAATGCATTAGAACAAGTAGAAAATACATTAGTCAAAGTAACCTCCAAACCTAAACAAATAGAAGGTTAAATACTATTTGAATACAGATAAGTATGAATCGGGGACATAGCTGACCCCTGTTCTTTTCTAATGTGGGAGGTTAAAGCTTGGATCAAACGATAACCTTTATAAAAAAGCTAATTGGACGAATTCTAGAAGTAGAAGCATTTGGTCTAGCCGCACAATTAGCTTATTTTTTTCTTTTATCCTTATTTCCTTTACTCGTTGTTCTTATAACATTAGTAGGTTACCTTCCAATCGATACTAGCGTTTTGATTAGGATATTATCCTCTGTAGCACCACCAGATTCCATGCAATTAATCGAGACAAATGTGGAACAGCTTGTTTCACAACAAAATGGACACTTATTATCGATTGGGATTATTGGTACATTATGGGTTGCTTCGAACGGAATCAATGCCATTATGCGTGTATTTAACCGTTCCTACGAGGTGGAAGAAGATCGGTTTTTCCTTATCTCAAGATTAATTGCGATTGTTCTTACAATCGCAATGATCGGTGTTATTGTAATTGCTATTCTGTTACCAGTTCTTGGTCGAATGATTGGAGTCTATTTATTTTCTTTCTTTGGATTATCAGAGGACTTTCTTACGGTTTGGGAAATGCTGCGTTGGGTTGTAACGTCAGTCGTATTCTTTATTGTGTTTCTCTTTTTATATAAGTTTGCGCCGAATATAAAGGTATATTTTCGAGATGCTTTTTGGGGAGCACTATTTGCTACGATAGCCTGGCAGCTGTCATCCTACGCATTTTCCTATTATGTTTCCAATCTTGGAAATTACTCCACGACTTATGGAAGTTTGGGAGCAGTTATAACATTAATGATATGGTTTTATTTATCTGCCTTTATTGTCATTATTGGTGGAATACTGAATGCAACCATAAGCAAAATGAAGCATGGGGACTACTAGTTAGTCCTCATGCTTCATTATTAAGCTCTTTATTTTGGATGGTTTCTGTAATTCCCTCTTTTGCCTTTGCATACCGACCAATAGCAAAAGCATTGAGATAAATAGGACGAACCAATTATAGAATAATTGGCTCTCTAATAACCAAATGAAAAGGATAATAAAGCCACTGAACAAAGCCGCAATAAACTCAAGATGAGGTACTGCTTTTTTAACCAATTTGTGGGTTGGTTCGTTGCATTATATCGGATCTCCATTCCGTCATATCCCTCCTATTATAAAGATCCTCAGAATATGTGTTACTGCTAAATGTGTTGAAAAGACCATAACAGTTTATTTCCTAATTTAAATAATTTGAACGCTTACAATAATATCTGTTATAATCAAAAAGATTATTAAAATATAACAGACCAAAGGGGGCTTTAAGGTGAAGAAAATTTACCTTGTGTTAATTGTATTAAGCATAGTATTTCTTCTCGCAGCGTGTGGAGGAAAAGAAAATGATCAAGTAGAGGATGCCATCTGGGAGCATATCCAAGAATCTGGCGAGATTGTAGTTGGAACTGCGGGAACATTGTATCCGGCTTCGTATTATCCTGAAGGATCTGATGAACTAACGGGGTATGATGTAGAGGTTTCTCGAGAGATCGCCAAGCGTCTAGGTGTGGATATTAAATTTGAAACGATGGCTTTTGATGCAATGTTATCTGCATTGCAAAGTGGTCGTGTAGATATTATTCAAGCAGGACCAAGAGAAGCAAGTCGTGAAAAATTCGCTTTCTCAGAACCGATTAAATATTCATTTTCGACAATGATTGTTCGTGCCGATGATCTATCTGGCATTCAAACATTGGAAGACTTAGAAGGTAAAAAAGCTGGCGGAGCAGCAACTACAGTATATAGTGATATCGCTAGAAAATATGGTGCAGAAGTAATCACTTATGGAAACGTAACGAATGATGCGTATTTACGTGACGTTCATAACGGGCGTACAGACGTAGTAATTAACGATTACTATCTTCAAGCTTTAGCCATTCAAGCATTTCCAGAATTTAATATTACCTTACATCCTGACCTTCGTTTCCATCCAACAACAAATAATGTCGTAATGGAAAAGGAAGCAACGGTATTATTAGATAAGGTAAATGAAGTTATTGCTGAGATGAAAGAGGATGGTACATTAACGAAGATTTCAGAAGAATTCTTTGGTGGGCTAGATGTATCGAAAGAGACGGAAGAGGAAGTTATTGAAATCGAAGGAATCGAATAATAGGTGATGAAATGTTTGAAATTGATAGAGTTCAATTAGATAAATTATTTGATCCAAAGCTTGCATGGGATAGCTTGCCGTTTTTGTTAGAAGGGGTACCAATGACCATTTCACTTGCTTTAATCGGAATGGGTATTGGTCTGATATTAGGATTTTTTATTTCACTAGCAAGAAGTTCAACAAATTTTATCCTTCGTTGGCCATCAAGGATATATATTTCGTTTATGCGAAGCACACCAATTATCGTGTTTCTATTCTTGATCTATTATGGGTTACCGATCATGGGAATCAAATTAACCGCCTTTGTTGCTGCATCGATTGCGTTTGGGTTAAATAGTGCCGGATATATTGCAGAAATCTATCGAGCAGCACTATCTAGTGTGGATAAAGGACAATGGGAAGCGGCTAAGGCATTAAACATACCGTATTGGAAGGCAATGCGATTAATTATCTTGCCGCAAGCCATTCGTATCGCCATTCCACCTTTAGCTAATGTATTTTTAAGTGTGATGTTAGGAACTTCACTGGCCGCTATTATTACGGTGCCAGAGCTATTCCAAAAATCACAAATAGTCGCTGGACGTACCTTTGATGCGATGACCATGTATATTATGGTTGCTTTCGTCTATTGGCCGATTGGAATTGCTATATCTTATTTACAAGATAGATTAGAAGCAAGGTATGGCAAGTATGTGGATATTAAAGCAAATCGAGCGATAAATTAAGAGCACATTAGATGTAAATAAAACACTCCCCTCGGGCAGACAGATAAACTGTTTTGCCTGAGGGGAGTGTATTTTTGTTCATTCATTCACCCGTAATGAAAATTAATTACTAACCATAATGGCACTATTTCGCTTCATTAACATTGCACCTACAATGAGTGCTAAAACAGCTGCAATAACATAGAAGAACGATACATGAGGGAATATATCAATAAATATACCACCTAAATAGGGTCCACCTAAGCTTCCAATACTAAATGCGATACTACATAACAGGTTTCCCGCTGGTAATAATGACTGTGGGAGTAAATCCGTCATATAAGATATTCCTAATGAGTATAGTGAACCAACAAAGATTCCCGCCAATGTAAATAGAATAAATAATGCCATAACAGATGCCTCGAATAAAGCCGCACCGATAAAACAGAATAGACCAAGTGTTAGGATGATTAACAGGATTTTTCTTCTTCCAATTCGATCACTTAGTATTCCGAGAGGTAGTTGAGAAATTAGACTTCCACCAGCAAAGCAAGGAATAATCAACGAAAGCATGTCCACATCATGACCAATCCGAAGGCCGTAAATAGGAAAGGTAGCGTGAAGGGTTGCCTCCAAGAACCCATAAGCAAGCGGCGGTAATAAAGCAATCCATGCGATTTTCGTTGTCTGAATGAATCGCTTAAGTGAGCTGTCTTTCGTTGTTTCTACACTAGGTGCTTCGCTACTTGGCAGTCCATTACGAACAAATAACATTAGGGACCATACGATAGTACTTAATAGTGCAGATGCAATAAACGGTAGTGCTTCATTCACCTCTAATAGCCTGGTAAATAATGGGCCAATCGCAAATCCTAATCCAAAGGACATTCCATAAAGTGAAATGCTTCTTCCCCTGGTATGTTTGTCTGCTGTTGTGGTAATCCATGTTTGTGTCCCAAAGTGGAGCATATTATCACCAATACCAATTGCTACTCTCAAGATAAACCAGAACCATAGCGCTTCCCACAAAGGGAATAATAATAAAGAAACAATAACCAATAAACCACCAATTAAGATAATCGGTTTAAATCCAAATTTCTTCATTGGTTTTTCCATGAAAGGAGAAGCTAGTAAAACCCCAATGTATAATCCTGTAGCATGTAAGCCATTGACAGAAGAACTTACAGCGCCCTGTTCTAAAATTATCGCCAGTAGTGGCATAAGCATTCCTTGTGATAAACCAGAAATCATCACAAGCAAAATTAAAATCCAAAAGCGAAAACGATCTAATATCATTTTTTGTTCCCCCCTATAGATGACATGTATGTATAAAATTGCAAGCACACGAAAAAACTAAGGCAAAAAGAGAGGAATGGGCATGATGAAAAACAATTATATTATAGCATTAATCATATTTTTACTTGCAATATACTCTCCAATTATCGTCCTAGCTAAAGAGAAAGGAGAGAAAGAGAAGAATGACTATGAAATTCCTAGTCATGTCTTAGATATTGCAAAAGAAAATACCTATCCTAATTCCAATGAAGATGAGGAAGTTATTGAGCCAAGTAAACTCACACAAGAATTAATGGATAGTACCGATGTGAAAATTAGTAACCCAAACTTAATCAAAATGTTGAATGAATCCACCATTAACCCATCTCCAATTGGTATTGGCTATCGAGGAATGGTGTTTCTTGGACGATGGCCTCTACACTACGAATCGGATGATACCAATATAAATTGGGAGTATCAAAAGATTAACGTTAACGAGCTTAATAATATGGGTGGAACAGATAATCAAAAGCTAAGTTTTAATCAACAAGCCCAAAAAGAAGTAAAGGGTGCTTTAACAAATAAGATTAACAACCCTAATGATGTGAAACAAATGATGATTATGACATCTAAACAAAAGACTAAATTACCACTTTCTTATACTACTACCATTGGCGCAGGAACGAAAAAAACGAATTCCTATGGTGTTCCTCCAGATAAATACGGCTACTTACATGCTTTTGCACCTGCGGTAAATGAAAAAGGGAAAGTAACATTTGGAGAAGTTTATATTGAACTAAAAGGAACGAAGAAATCACTCGTTATTAAAAATGTGACAAAGCAAGGTATCGGTGCGTGGATACCAATCCAAGATCATGTATCTTTTTCATTTGAATTAAAATAATCCCCTTCTAAAAGTTCTGATTCTATAATGGTTTCAGAGCTTTTTTAGTTAATTTGTATAGAATTCCAGATTTTGGTGAAAATAATAAGTTGACTAAAACGCTTCAATGCTTTATCATGTTAAAGTAATGAAGCGAGAGAGTTAAGGGGGAAGACAATATGGAATGGGTAGTCATTGTATCCGTATTAGTAATGACATTATTAAGCTTATTAAGGGTTAACGTAATAATCTCTGTTATCATTGCAGCTGTTGCTGCAGGATTAATGGCAGGATTGAATGTTATAGAAGCAATTGAGATGCTTGTAAATGGAATGGGTGAGCAAGCAAATACAGCGTTAAGTTATATATTACTAGGAGCTTTTGCAGTAGCTATTAGCTACACAGGTATTACAACTATATTAGTTAACTATTTAATCAAGATATTAACCGGCAAGAAAACGATGCTCCTACTAGCTATAGCAGGTGTTGCTTCTTTATCACAAAATGCTGTACCGGTGCATATCGCGTTTATCCCAATTTTAATCCCACCACTATTGAAACTATTTGATAAGATGCGGGTTGATCGTCGTGGGGTGGCAGTAGCATTAACATTTGGTTTAAAGGCTCCTTATATTCTGATTCCCGCAGGATTTGGCCTTATTTTCCACCGTACAATCTATGATGGCATGGTACAAAGTGGTGCAACTATTACAATGGGAGAAGTTGCAAAATCAATGATTATCCCCGCTTTAGGAATGGTAGTTGGTTTATTCATTGCTATTTTCATCACATATCGTAAAGATAAAGAGCCTAAATCGGATGTCGCAGGGACAGCTGCTTTTGTCAACCAAGATTTAGAAGAAGTTAGCTTTAATATAAAGCATGTACTAACGATTATAGCAATCCTTGGTGCTCTAGTAGTCCAAATCATTACTGGAAATCTAATTCTAGGTGCATTAACAGGTCTACTATTAATGGTATTATTCTTTGTTGTTCCATTTTCTAAAAGTGATAAAATCGTGGCAGATGGTGTCAGTATGATGAGCTCCATCGCATTCGTAATGCTTGTAGCATCCGGGTTTGCCAATGTTATAAAAGAGACGGGTGCAGTGGATGCCCTAGTTGAAGCATCCTCTGGATTTCTAGGAGATAATAAGGCAATCATTTCGTTTGTCTTATTAGTAGTCGGATTAGTGATTACGATGGGTATTGGATCATCGTTCGGAACGATTCCAATTGTAGCTGCATTATTTGTTCCAATATGTTTAGCGGCTGGTTTTTCGCCACTGGCAACAGCAGCACTAATAGGAACAGCTGGTGCACTTGGTGATGCTGGCTCTCCTGCATCTGATAGTACACTTGGGCCAACATCAGGATTAAATGCAGACGGAAAGCACAATCACATTTGGGATACATGTGTTCCTACATTTATTCACTTTAATATTCCACTATTCATCTTTGGGTGGGCAGCATCATTGTTCTTATAAACGAAGATGTAGGTAAATAGATTATAAGTGAATAAAAAGAACTGATTTAGCAAAAGGTAAGAAAAAAATAGGTGGGGTATCATGCATAAAGGGCATTTCGTATTAGCATCTACCATCATATTTTTTCTTGCCTTTTTTTATATGAATGTAGATGAGGCAGAAGCTTATGGTTGGGGTTATAAGAAAAACAAGAATCATGAGAGGCCAGATATAGGAAAGTATCATCAAATATTAAAAGACTATGGTAGTTATTATGTTGATGATTCTGGTGATAAAACACTTTACTTAACCTTTGATAACGGCTATGAGCAGGGATTTACCGATGAAATATTAGATGTATTAAAAAAAGAAAAGGTACCTGCTACGTTTTTTGTGACGGGACATTATGTTAGTAGTGCCCCTGATTTAATTAAGCGAATGGTAGATGAAGGACATATAGTAGGAAATCACTCCTATCATCATCCAGATTTTACGATATTAACGAAGGAAGTTATGAAGCGGGAACTGGAAACCTTGGAAGAGGCGGTTGCAAAAATATCTAAACAAGATGACATAAAATATGTCCGTCCACCTAAAGGGATGTTTAATCAACAGACATTGGAATGGGCAAACGACTTGGGTTATATTCATGTATTCTGGTCGCTAGCAATAATCGATTGGGATACAAAAGCCCAAAAAGGTTGGCAATATGCTTATGATCAAGTGATGGAGCAAGTTCATCCAGGAGCTATTATTCTCCTTCATGCCGTATCAGAGGATAATGCACAAGCGTTAGAGAAAATTATCCAAGACTTAAAGAAAGATGGATACACGTTTAAAAGTCTAGACGAATTGGTAATGAAAGATAAAGTATCAGAGCCGATTTACGGTTATTGAAACATACTAAGATTAGTGGGTAAGGTCATCGACGGGTGACTTTTCCCACTATTTTTCTTTTTAGAGGTATAGTAAGGCTGGGACAAAACTAAAACAAAGGTAATAACAAACGAACCATCACCACATTAGCCCCGGAAATATACGGAGACTCCTGTGGGAGGAAAGGCATCGGTGAGACCCCAGGGGAGCGTTAGCTCTTAGGAGGCTCACCAGCCGCCCGACGGTAAAGAAGACACTGCGAGGTCTTTTCGAGCAGATGTCGCACTTATGCTGTGATGAAGTGTAAAGAAGACACTGCGAGGTCTTTTCGAGCAGATGTCGCACTTATGCTGTGATGAAGTGTAAAGAAGACACTGCGAGGTTTTCTCGAGCAGGTGTCGCCCCTGTACTGGAAGCAACCGCAAGTATATTTCCGGGGCGGGTTTGATGCGCTAACTTTAATGTTCGGTATATCCTATGTGTAATAGTATTGTCCCAGCTTTTTTTCACTTAAATTATATTTTAACATTTCAAAATTTTTGTTATAATAATTGGAAATAAGCTAAGGGAGTTGATGAGGTGAAGCGAGAGGATCTAATTGCTCCTATGGACTATAACATAGTGATGGAAATGGAGAAGCATGTGCAGCACGAAAACAGAAAAGCGTTAATTTGGGAAGACGAAGAAGGTAGAAAACGGGAAATTACATATGGTCAACTCATGAAAAACGTGAATAAAATTGGAAACGTTTTCCTGGAAAGTGAATTAAAAAAAGGTGATAAGCTTCTCGTCATGATTCCACGTAGAATTGAAGCTTATGAGGTTTATTTAGCGGCCTTAAAGGCTGGCATTATAGTTGTTCCTAGTTCCGAAATGCTAACAACGAATGATTTACAATACCGGATAAGCCACGGAGAAGTAAATGGTGTGGTAAGTTATCATACTTTTACCGAGCAATATAAAGATCTTCATGAATATGACTCTCTTATAAAGTTTGCAGTCGGCAGACCAGTCGATAATTGGTATTTTCTCGATGGGCTGATGGAGGATTCATCGCCTTGGTTAGAAGTGGCAGCTACAACAAGAGATGACACGGCTTTTATCTCTTATACATCTGGTACTACTGGCAACCCTAAAGGCGTTGTGCATACCCATGGCTGGGGATTTGCTCACCTTAAAACAGCTCCAGAAAATTGGCTATGTGTAAAAGCTGGAGATAAGGTCTGGGCTACAGCAGGACCTGGCTGGCAAAAGTGGATATGGAGTCCATTCTTATCGGTTCTAGGTATGGGGGCTACAGGCTTTATTTATAATGGAAGATTTAACGCAGAAAAATATTTAAGCTTATTAGAAGAAAATAAGATTAATGTCCTCTGTTGCACACCAACAGAGTATCGCCTAATGGCTAAGGTTGATGATTTAAGTAGATATCAGCTAACACATCTTCATAGTGCTGTTTCTGCTGGTGAACCATTAAATGTGGAAGTGATTAATACATTCCGTACCTACTTCAATGTGACCGTTAGGGATGGCTACGGACAAACAGAAAACACATTATTACTAGGTGTCATGAAAAACATGGAGGTTAAACCAGGTTCCATGGGTAAACCAACACCTGGGAATGATGTAGAAATTATAGATGAATTTGGTGAACCAGTTGGAGTGAATGTAGTTGGTGATATCGCTGTTCGTTTAAACAGTCCTGCTTTGTTTAAAGCGTACTATAAAGATGCAGAACGTACTAATGCTTCCCGACGCGGGGATTTTTATATAACAGGAGATCAAGCCAGAAAAGACGAGGACGGATATTTCTGGTTTGAAGGTCGTAGTGACGATATCATCATTAGCTCAGGTTACACAATCGGACCATTCGAGGTGGAAGATGCTCTAGTGAAACACCCACATGTCCAAGAATGTGCTGTTGTAGCAAGTCCGGATGCGGTACGAGGAAGTATTGTAAAAGCCTTCGTTGTTCTAAAACCAAATGTTCAAGAAGAACCAGGTCAATTAACGAAGGAATTACAAGAGCATGTCAAATCATTAACCGCACCTTATAAATACCCTAGGGAAATAGAGTTTATAAAAGAATTGCCCAAAACTATCTCTGGGAAGATTAGACGGGTAGAATTAAGGAAGAAAGAAATAGAACGGAAGGTATCACAAGAGGCTGGGACAAAACCCCAGTAAATTAATATAAGCATGGTCCTTACCAACGTTTTAATGGTAAGGACCATGCTTATTATTTTTTGCACGCAATTTTCTGATATTAAAGTAAACAAAAAGGACACCATCTGATAAAATTAAAGTACGACCAATAACTTTTTTCGGAGGTGTCCTTATGTCGTATTATAACATGAAACAAGTTGTATTACCTATGGATTTGGAAGTTAAATTAAAAGAAAATGATATTGCCTTTGCCATTAATGATCTAGTAGAAAGTATTCCAGAAAGTGCCCTTGAACCACTTAGAAAAGATACTGGTCGCCCGCCATATGCGTCGCGGATGATGTTGAAGATTATCCTTTGTGGTTACACGCAGTCTGCCTTTTCGGGCAGGAAGATTGAAGCCTTATTAGAAGATAGTGTACGGATGATGTGGTTATCCCAGGAACATCAACCAAGTTACAGAACGATTAATCGCTTTCGTGTGCACCCATTAGCCAAAGGATTATTACGTGAGTGCTTTGTACAGTTTCGATCTCAGTTGGTAAAGGAAGAAATAATTGAAGAAGAGGCTATTTTTATTGATGGTACAAAGATTGAAGCCAATGCGAATAAATTCACATTTGTATGGCGGAAGTCGGTTGAAAATTATAGTGAAAAACTAATTGAAAAGTCCAATCAAATGTACGATGAGTTAATCGAGAAGCGAATCATTCCTGAAATAGAACGAGATGATTTCGAAGAGCTTTCGGTTGAAGAAATGAAAGAAATTGTGGAAAAGCTAAGTGAGAAGATTGAAGCATACGATAAGAAAATTGAAGCGAGCGACGTTGGTGGAGAGCGGAAACAACTACGTTCCGAGCGAAAAGCACCAAAACAATATCGTAAGCAATTTGAAGATTTTATTGTGCGTAAACAAAATTACCAAAAGGATATGGAGATTTTTGGAGACCGCAATAGTTACTCCAAAACAGATCAAGATGCCACTTTTATGCGGATGAAAGATGACTATATGAAAAACGGACAACTGAAGGCAGGGTATAACGTCCAAGTTGCGACAGAGGGTCAATATGCACTCGCTTATGACGTATTTCCAAATCCAACCGACACTCGTACATTGATTCCCTTTTTGAATACGATCGAAGAAAACTTTTTAGAACTACCTAAATACATCGTGGCGGATGCAGGATATGGTAGTGAACAAAACTATGAAGATATTATGAGAAATAGAAATCGAACACCTCTAATTACATATAACCAGTATCGAAAGGAAAAGAAAAGGAAACACAAAAGTAACGCTTTTCATGTAGACAATTGGGAGTACAACGAAGATGACGATGCATTCACGTGCCCAAATGGAAAGAAAGTGATATTTAGTCACGTATCTCATCGAACAGATAAGTATGGGTTTACCCGAGAGTTCAAGGTATATGAATGCGAAGATTGTTCCGGATGTCCTTTACGATCCATGTGTACAAAGGCGAAAGAGGGAAACAATCGAAAAGTATACCTCAATGAAAAGTGGGAATCTCAAAAAGAATATGTCAGGGAGAAGCTTTCAGACGAGAAAACTGGTGAAATTTACGGGAAACGTAAAATTGATGTGGAGCCAGTCTTCGGATTTCTGAAGGCTAATTTGGGTTTCACTCGAATGTCTGTTCGAGGCAAAGAGAAAGTGATAAATGAATTAGGATTTGCGCTTATGGCGGTAAACTTGAGAAAGTATACCGCCAAAAACGGAAAATCTAGTTTAGGAAATGGAAATGATTTCAAAAAAACTGGTTCCAAGCAATTTTCAATCGCTTGGAACCAGTTTTTTATTACTTACAGGCTGGTTTTGTCCCAGCCTCTTTTTTATGGAAAAAGGGATAGAATTACTGAATGGATGAATTAGATTAGCGCATTGGCAGTGAGGAGGGTTCTATTATTAAATAAGGGGATATAGCGATAGAAAGTGAGTGACACAGTATGAACGATGGTTTTAGAGAGGACCTACAAACCGGTATGATATAGGTTCACTATTGCCTCTCAAAAAAATGGAACAAAATACTTGAAAGTCAAAAAAGGTCAGAGTATAATAAAATCACAAGGTCAAAGATAGTCAAAGTCAAATTTGATCTTATTGATATTTAATTATCGGGAGGAATGGAAAATGAAATGTCAAAAATGTGGTGTAAATGAAGCGAACATTAATATGGCAATGCAAATGAATCATGAAAAGATGCAGATGCACCTTTGCAATTCATGTTTCCGTGAAATCCAAGAAAATATGATGAATGCAAATGGATTTTTCTCTAATCCTTTTGATGGAGAAAATGATGCATTTGCAGATAACTTTTTCCAAAATAATGGTTCAGCATATTCTAATACATCAACAAAAACAAAGCAAAAAAGAACAAAGCGAAATGGTTTGCTTGATCAACTAGGGAGAAACTTAACCGACGCTGCTCGCGCTGGTGAAATTGACCCAGTAATTGGTCGTGATCAGGAAGTTAAACGTGTTATTGAAACATTAAATAGAAGAAATAAAAATAACCCGGTTCTTATTGGTGAACCAGGTGTTGGGAAAACAGCTATCGCAGAGGGACTAGCTTTAAAAATAGTAGAAGGTCAAGTGCCTGCGAAATTAATTCATAAAGAAGTCTATATTTTAGATGTTGCGTCTCTAGTCGCAAACACAGGCGTCCGTGGTCAGTTTGAGGAACGCATGAAACAGTTAATTAAGGAATTACAAGAACGAAAAGAAACGATTCTGTTCATCGATGAAATTCATCAAGTAGTGGGTGCTGGAACTGCAGAAGGCTCTCAAATGGATGCAGGTAATATCCTTAAACCAGCTTTAGCTCGTGGGGAACTACAAATCATCGGGGCAACTACGTTGAAAGAATATCGAAAAATTGAGAAGGATGCTGCTCTGGAACGTCGCTTCCAACCTATTATCGTGAAGGAGCCATCAGTTGAAGAATCAATTCAAATTCTAAATGGGATTAAAGATCGTTATGAAAGATTCCATGAAGTTCGTTACTCAGAAGAAGCTATTCATGCATTTGTCACATTGTCTGCACGTTATATTCAAGACCGTTTCTTACCAGACAAAGCGATTGACTTAATGGATGAAGTTGGTTCCCGTTTAAACCTAGCTAATTCACAAAAAGATTCTAGCTCTATTCAACGACGAATCGACGAAATCGTGAAGGAGAAGGAAGCTGCAGCTGAACAAGAAGATTATGAACGTGCAGCAAACTTACGCTACCAAGAAATCCAGTTACAAAAGCAGCTTGAAAAGGCTAAAGGTAAAGAGCAAGTCATCGATGTAGATATTTCCGATATCCAACTAATTGTAGAAGAGAAAACAGGTATTCCTGTAACAAAACTACAAGCAGATGAGCAAGCGAAAATGAAAAATATCGGTGATAACCTTCGTAAGAAAGTAATTGGTCAAGATGAAGCAGTGGATAATGTGGCAAAAGCAATTCGCAGAAGTCGTGCCGGACTTAAATCTAAATACCGTCCAATTGGATCATTCTTATTTGTAGGTCCAACCGGTGTCGGTAAAACAGAACTTACAAAAGCACTAGCAGAAGAATTATTTGGTACAAGAGATGCAATGATTCGTTTAGATATGAGTGAGTATATGGAGAAACACTCTGTTTCTAAAATTATCGGTGCACCTCCAGGATATGTAGGTCATGATGAAGCAGGACAATTAACAGAACAAGTTCGTCGTAGCCCATATTCCATCATCTTATTGGATGAAATTGAAAAAGCACACCCAGATGTGCAAAACATGTTCCTACAAATTATGGAGGATGGTCATCTAACAGACTCACAAGGTAGGAAAGTAAGCTTTAAAGATACTGTTATTATTATGACAAGTAATGCTGGAACAGGTATGAAATCCATTACAGTTGGTTTCAATAAAGATAAGCACGAATCAGTATCCACATTGGAAAACTTAAGCTCATACTTTAAGCCAGAGTTCTTAAACCGATTTGATGCCATCATTAACTTCAATGAGTTAACAGAAGAAAATCTAATGAGCATTATCGATTTAATGCTAGCTGAGTTAACGGAAGCAATTAAAGAAAATAACATGGAAATTACCATCACGAATGAAGCGAAAAAAGCCCTAGTTAAGATCGGTTATGATCCTAAATTTGGTGCACGCCCATTACGCCGTGTTATCCAGGATAAAATTGAAGATCCATTAACAGACTTACTTTTGGAAGAGGAAAACGTGCATAGAGTTCATGTTTCTATGAAAAATGGTGAGGTAGTAGTGAATAAAGCGTAAACAGATAAGACGCATTGGACAATTCCAATGCGTCTTATTATTTATAGTGTGCCAGGCATGCACACATTCTCTAGGGTTGAAGTCCTGAATCACGAAGGCAGTAGTAGTGATTAGCTTAAGACAAGGGTGTCTAGGGTGACCTAGAATCTGAAGGAAGTCAGCGGCAAATCTCCGCCTCGAGGAACACAAACTTCATATAAGGCTAGATGTTCTTGGATGAGACTGCTATACAAGTTGAAGTCCTTACTGCCAAAGGGAGCATAGAGTAAATGGAGCGAGGACATGGAGAGGAAGAATGTGTGCTTACCCTGGGAGGTCTGATAGAAATGCGGTACACCTGCCGTAACCGAACATGAGAATGTTCGCTGAACTATCAGAAGTCAGCCGAAGCCATAGTACCGAATGCTCCTAGGGTATTCGGGAAGGGCTGAATCATCTAAGGAGAATTGCCACTTTGCATACGCAACACTTGATGACGCAGAAACATAAGAACCTTCCTAATGGAGGAAACGATGAATCTCGTGGGGGACATTAGAAGGGCTGAAAGTAGTTGCCACATAAGAAGGACGGACAATTCGCGTAGGAGTTCGATATCATGTTGGAAAGAATACTATCACGGGAAAACTTAATACAAGCACTAAAACGTGTAGAAAGAAACAAAGGAAGTCATGGTGTGGATGATATGCCTGTACAAAACCTACGAGCACATATCATGAAACAGTGGACTACCATTCGGGAACAACTCGAAAAGGGAACCTACTACCCTCAACCTGTTCGTCGTGTCGAAATCCCGAAACCAAACGGTGGGAAGAGAAAGTTAGGTATCCCTACCGTGACAGACCGATTCCTCCAACAAGCAATCGCACAAGTCCTAACGGAAGTTTACGACCCTACATTTTCGCGATACAGTTATGGATTCCGTCCAAACAAGCGCGGACATGATGCGGTGAGACAAGCTAGAAATTATATCAAGCAGGGTTACCGTTGGGTAATCGATATGGATTTAGAGAAATTCTTCGATAAAGTAAATCATGACAGACTGATGCGAACATTAAGTAAAAGAATGAGGCTGGGACAAAACCCCAGTATTAAAAAACAGGTACTATCCCAAAAAATGGATAGTACCTGTTTTTTTTGCACACAAAAAGGACACCATTTGATAAAATTAAAGTAACCACACCATAACTTTATCGGAGGTATCCTTATGTTTAAATATTATAACATGAATCAAGTAGTTTTGCCGCTAGATTTGGAAATCAAATTAAAAGAAAATGATATTGCGTTTGCGATCCATGATCTTGTCGAATCCATACCTGATGAAGCTTTCGATGAATTCCTACGTCAAACAGGGCGTCCTGCCTATCATCCTCGTATGATGTTGAAGATTATTTTGTGTGGCTATACCCAATCTGCATTTTCTGGTCGTAAAATAGAAGCATTACTAGGAGACAGTATTCGTATGATGTGGTTGGCTCAAGGTGATGAACCAAGCTATCGCACCATCAATCGTTTTCGTTCCAATCCACTCATTGAAAATCTCTTGCGCGAATGCTTTGTGCAATTTCGGAACCAGCTCGTAGAAAAAGAATTGATTGAGGAAGAAGCAATTTTTATTGATGGAACGAAGATTGAGGCAAACGCAAATAAGTTTACCTTTGTCTGGCGCAAATCCGTTGAAAAATATAGTAACAAGTTAATAGAAAAGTCCAATCAACTTTATAATGAATTATTGGAAAAGGAAATTATCCCAGCTATGGAACTCGAGAATGAGGAAGAGCTCTCCGTTGAGGAAATGAAAGAGATAGTGGAAAAGTTAGACGAAAAGATAGGAGAATACGATGAAAAAATCGAAACTTGTGAGGTTGGGAGTGAACGTAAAAAAATCCGTTCAGAGCGCAAACTACCCAAACAGGCCCGTAAGCAGTTAATAGATTTTATCACACGTAAACAAAAATACCAAAGCGACATGGAGCTATTTGGGGAACGGAATAGTTATTCGAAAACCGATCCAGATGCGACATTTATGCGAATGAAAGATGATTATATGAAGAACGGGCAACGGAAAGCTGGTTACAATGTACAATTAGCTACAGAGGGTCAGTATGCACTCGCTTACGATGTCTTTCCAAATCCAACCGATACACGAACCTTGATTCCATTTCTTAATACAATAGAAGAATCCTTTTTTAAACTGCCAGATTACATTGTGGCGGATGCAGGATATGGCAGTGAACAGAATTATGAAGATATCATCCAAAAACGAAATCGAACTCCACTCATTACATACAATCAATATCGAAAAGAGAAGAAAAAGAAGCACAAAAACAACGCCTTTCATGTGGACAATTGGGAGTACAACGAGGAAGAGGACTTCTATCAATGTCCGAATGGCCGCAACGTATCGTTTCGTTATTATTCCAAACGAAAAGACAGATATGGGTTTACAAGAGAAGTTAAAGTGTATGAATGCGAAGACTGTTTAGGTTGCCCACTCCGTCATCTGTGCACCAAAGCGAAAGAAGGGAACAATCGAAAGATCTACATCAATGAAAAGTGGGAATCACAAAAAGAATATGTACGTACAAAGCTTTCAGACGAGAAGACTGGTGAGATTTATGGGAAACGTAAAATCGATGTGGAACCAGTGTTCGGTTTTCTGAAGGCTAATTTGGGTTTCACCCGTTTTTCCGTAAGGGGAAAAGAGAAAGTGAAAAATGAATTAGGATTTGCGTTCATGGCGGTAAACCTAAGAAAATATACCGCTATGAACATAGTTCAAACACATGAATACAGAAATAATCCAAAGAAAAATGGTTCCAATCATCTATTTTTAGTGATTGGAACCATTTTTCACTTTTTTTGGCTGGTTATGTCCCAGCCTCAATTAATCAGAAGATATTTACAGGCAGGAATTATGGAAGATGGGTTAGCTTGTCCTAATACAGAAGGTACTCCCCAAGGAGGCCCCCTAAGTCCACTACTTTCCAATATTGTCCTCGATGAACTGGATAAAGAACTGGAGAAAAGAGGACTTCACTTCGTCCGTTATGCAGACGACTGTAATATCTATGTTCGCTCCAAACGTGCGGGTTTACGAATCATGAATACTATCACTAAATTCATAGAAGAGAAACTGAAACTCAAAGTAAATGGAGACAAAAGTGCGGTAGACCGCCCATGGAGACGCAAATTCCTTGGATTTTCTTTTACCATCCAGAAGGAAACCCCGAAAATCCGGGTTTCAAAAGAAAGTGTAAAACGCTTTAAACAGCGAGTTCGTGAACTGACTTCTAGAAGGAAATCGGTGGCGATGGATAGAAGGATGGAGAAACTAAATCGATTCCTAATAGGTTGGTTAGGCTACTACCAACTGGCAGAAACGCCTTCTTTATTCAAGAAACTAGATGCCTGGATAAGAAGAAGGTTACGAATGATTCGTTGGAAGGAATGGAAGAAAGTCCAAACAAGGTACCATAACTTAATTCGATACGGAATTAAGAAAGGAAAAGCGTGGGAATGGGCTAACACAAGAAAGGGATACTGGCGAATAGCTAAAAGCCCAATCTTGCATAAAGCCCTTGACGACCAATATTGGTCAGGCCAAGGGCTAAAGAGTCTATTTAGTAGATATCAAACGTTACGTTGGACTTAGATGGAACCGCCGTATACGGAACCGTACGTACGGTGGTGTGAGAGGTCGGAGGTTAATCGCCTCCTCCTACTCGATTATCGGATGAATTTTTGTCTGTATTAGGACATATTTTATTTTTTCAAATATGCATTCTCAAGAAACTGTATTTCAACATTTTCGATGTCACACATATTAAATGCTGTTTCGTATCTGCTTTGAATAGAAGATACAAATTCATCATATTGTTCTTTAAGAATAGATTTTTGCCAAGCAAATTGAAAAGAGAACAGGGTATCTTTCTTCTTTTCAATTGGAGTAAAGGCCATATTTTCCTTTGTTACATAACTATTAGCATGTGCTGCTAAGTTGAGCAGTAATACTTCCATTATCTTTTGTTCACGTTCATTAAAATCATGGTCCGGTTTAGACACCGTAACATCAACAATTGCAATATTTATAGTCATCTCCACCTTTAGTTGTTAATCTGTATATCCCTCTAAAGAATGTAGTGTGTTACTCATCATCAATTCCCCCTTTTATCCGATATACTAGTATTCGTGAAGAATTTTCGAAATCCTCCATTTAAAATATTTTTTACTAATAATATTAATATTTTGCTGATTTAGAATTGAATTATTTCTCCTTATTGGTATGATTAAAGCAAGTATGGATTTTGGAGTGAAACGTATGAGTAGAATAAGCTATTTGTTCACCGAATCCTGATATCGCAAGGTAGAAAGGGGGTAAATGATGGACTTAATCATTAAGAAAACAAAAATAACAGAAGCAAAGCGACTCTTAGAAATACAGAAGGAGGCTTTTAGAGAGGATTTAGAAAAATATCAAGACTATGAGACTTCTCCAGTAAATGAAAAAATAGACAGGCTGTTAAGTAAGATCACACATTTTCATCACTATACGATTTGGCTAAATGGAGAAATTATCGGTGGTATCGATATCCGGGATTTAGGTAAGGGAAAATATCGACTCAATAGAATATTCATTGCTAATCAACATCAAAATAAGGGACTAGGAAGCGAAATCATGCAGCTAATCGAAGCGGAATATCCCAATGCACTAGAATGGTCTTTAGATACCCCACATCTTAATATACGAAATCATTACTTTTATGAAAAGTTAGGATTCGTGAAAATAGGTGAAAATAAAGTCACTGATAAGCTCATTTTGTATGTTTACAAGAAGACATTAAAAATGGCTGATTAAAAGGAGTGAGGGATATGGAGAAGACGAATAAAATTTTGATTGGTATCTTAATATGTTTAATACTGCTTGTTCTGAAAAATAATTCAGAGACGAGCTATACTCCAAGTTTTCCAAGCCAAGTAGACGTAAATACTGGGGAGTCTGTCGTGCAATTAGGTGATAACAAAATAGCAATTGTTAATACGGAATATTATACAGAAAACTATGGTGAGATATTGGTACTTGAATTTAATGAGGATAAAAGAACATTTGAATTCATTAGTAATTATAATTATTTTGAAGAAATTATAATAAAAGAATAAAGGGGATAGTTATTGCACTCCAATTCATCGAAGCACAGTCAATGAGAATTTATAGCATAGGCGACAAAGGATACATAAATATTTCGCTTAGAAACGTGAAAGGATAGTAATGAACTCTTTTACAAAGGATGTATCATTCATGCTGCGACCAACTAGAATTCTCTCCTACTTCTTAATATTTTTTCTTATTTTTGCGATAGACAGTGTACCAGTTCAAAGTCATCAGGCACCGAAAATGGAAGTGCATTTTATAAATGTTGGACAAGGAGATAGTATCTATATAAAGACCCCAAATAAAAAGCATATATTAATTGATGGTGGTCCACCAATGGCAGGCAAAAAAGTAGTCCGTTATTTGAAAGGACTAGGGATTGATAAAATTGATTTAATGATAGCTACCCATCCAGATCGTGATCATATTGGTGGGCTTCCAGCAGTAATGAAGGAATTTAAGGTAAA
Organism: Ornithinibacillus sp. FSL M8-0202; assembly: GCF_037975285.1. Classification (GTDB taxonomy): domain Bacteria; phylum Bacillota; class Bacilli; order Bacillales; family Amphibacillaceae; genus Ornithinibacillus; species Ornithinibacillus massiliensis. The sequence goes on along the minus strand of NZ_CP150248.1, from coordinate 1,051,590 downwards.
AGAAATATTAGATTCTGGAAAGCTTCATATTACCCGGGCATATGCGAATTATATAAATGAAGTTCGTAAGCAGGAAATTCCGTTAAAGGTTGCGAAAGCAGGCAAGGAATTGCCAATTGATACACTCTTGGATATTCGAATCCTTAATGCGCACGGCAAGCATAAAAATAATAATCAATCCTCGATTGCTTTAAAGCTCAGCTATAATGACATCGACTTTTTATTGCTGGGAGATATAGAAGATGCCCAAGAGAAAAAAATAGCTGCTAAGTATGATGTACGTGCTGAAATAATTAAAATTGCGCACCATGGTTCAAAAACAAGTAGCTCTGAAAAATTTCTAGAGTTAGTAGAACCCGATACTGCGGTGATAACCTATAGTAAATATAATGACTATGGTCATCCTGTTAACCGAGTGATTAAGAAACTAGTAGAAATGGAAACGAATATATACTCTACTGCGGTTTATGGAGATTTGGTCATCCATACAGAAGGAGAAGACTATATAATATTTCCGCAAAAAGCACCCATACAAGGCATATTAGAGCATAGCTAAAAAGAGACAGTCCCACTGAAAAAGGTGTGAGGCTGTCTCTTTTTTTATGGGCTCTTTTATTAATTTAGTTTAATTTTTTCAAAATAATGTTGACAATAAACCTTTGATGCTATATGGTTAGTTACATAAGTAATGAACCATTTAACGAAGGAGCTTAAACATGAAGAATCATTTGGATGATAATAGACCCATATTCCTTCAAATAAAAGAACAACTAGAAGATTCCATCATAAATGACTCGATTAAGGCAGGGGAACGGGTGCCATCTACGAATGAGTTTGCAGCATTTTATAAGATAAATCCAGCTACTGCGGCAAAGGGGATTAATGAACTCGTAGCGGAAGGGATTTTATTCAAACGAAGGGGTGTAGGGATGTTTGTGACAGACAATGCCAAGGAGATTTTGATTGAAAAACGAAAGCAGACATTTTATGAGAACTTTATTCTCCCATTAAGGGAAGAGGCAAAAAAGCTACGAATAAGTGAAAAGGATTTAATGAGAATGATGGAGGGGGAACACGATTATGAAAATTGAGGTTAAGAATTTAACGAAGCAATACGGGAATAAACGAGCATTAGATTCTATATCTTTTATGCTTGATGAGCCGAAGATATATGGCTTACTTGGTCGGAATGGTGCTGGGAAAACTACCTTTATGGAAATATTAGCTGGTCAAATTTTATCAACAAGTGGAGAGATTCTGATTGATGGTGAAAAACCGTTTGATAATCAGAAACTAACAGAATCCATTTGCTTAATTAAAGAAGGTCACAATTTTAAAAGGGATTTGACTATAAAGCATGTCCTAAAGATTAGTTCATACTTTTACCCTAATTGGGATCAATCATTAGCATTAGAGTTGGTGAAAGAATATAACTTGGATTTAAAAGCTAAGGTAAAAGCCTTATCAAAAGGAATGGAGTCTGCTCTTGGGATTATTGTTGGTTTAGCTAGTAAAGCACAGGTAACGGTGTTTGATGAACCGTATATTGGACTGGATGCAGCGGCACGAAAGAAGTTCTACGAAATCCTTCTAGAAGAATATGAAAAAGAGCCAAGAACGATTATTTTTTCCACCCATTTAATCGATGAGGTTAGTCTAATGTTTGAAGAAGTCCTCATTATTCAAGATGGAAAACTTGCATTACAGGAAGATGCAGACGTGCTACGAAATAGTGCATGTGCAGTTTCTGGGACGGAAGAATTAGTAGAGAATTTCATTCAAGATAAAGAAGTGATCATGACGAAAAAGCTTGCAGGTATGATGACAGCATATGTAGTAGGGCATTCAGAGGATGCAATAGCAGCTGGATTATCAGTTGAAGGTGTACCGATTCAAGAATTAATGATCTATCTTACGGAAAGAAAAGGAGCGTAATCATGAATAAACAGATTAAAGGTTTACTATATTTCTATATTAGTGACATCCGCCATAACATTCTCATATTTTGGTCGATTTTATTATTTATGCTATTAGTCTCTCTTGCTTTTGGAGTGTACCTATTAGGTGTAGAAGATGGCATGTTAGCATTTGGCTTTCCGTTTGCAATTTACTTTTATTGCTTGGTCATAGGATTTACAAGGGTAAAGGAGAGCATTCCTTTTTCCATTAAAATGGGAGCAACTCGTAAGAACATCTTAATTAGTATGGGTATTTATTTCTTAATCATTGCCACGGTACAATCTCTCGTTGCAAATACGATTCAAGAAGTCGTGCTACTTCTTACAAAGAATGCAAATATCACATCTTTTATGTTTCTACATCCAGCAATGATAATAGAAGACAATTGGCTAAATCGGTTATTGATTGACATTAGTGTCATGTTTTTCCTGCTATCCTTTATGTTCGTCATGGGCCTACTATTCTATAAATATGGTCTTGCTGGTGGAGGACTCGTTGCTGGGGTTCTGGTCATATTGCTACTATTTGGAATTGCTAAAGGCTGGGTTTATGATATTATTGTCGAGTTCGTAAATCAAGTAAATATAGTATTTTTCTATCAAATGTTCGGGATCGGTTTATTGTTCTTTTTACTTTCCTTTGTGTTTGTCAGAAGAATTACAATAGAGAAGAGAAGATAAACAACAGGGGACATCCTGACGATAACGACAGGATGTCCCCTTCCTATTTATCCAGCCATTTCTTTCCGTTTAAATAGCTGTCCTGAAACAAGAATTAATACGATTGAAATCGCTAGTGTGATCACCCCGGTTAAAATTAATTCGGAATGTAATTCGCCAGTACTGATTGACTCGATAATGTAAGTAGATAAGTTATTCGGGCTCCAATCCAAAATATGCTGGAAGATCTGGGTTACGATACTCATCACCATAATCGTTAAAATGGTAAAGAACAGAACTAAACCTGAAGATTTAATTACTGTGTTATAAAAAATGGTCAGTGAAACCACAAGGGTTAACCATAAGCCATAGAAAATATATGTGATAAGAAAATCGCTGAAGGATATTGTCCCAAATAAAAGATTAATATAGTACCAGCTAACTAATAAGGCTAACAACAGCGATACCCATACTAATAGTAAATAGGAAGCCCATTTAGCTGTAATATAGTTCATATAATGTACAGGCTTAACTAAGATAAGCTCGGAAATACCACTTTTCCGTTCTCCAGCTATTGTTCCCATTGCAATTAAGACTACTACTAGTACTCCTAAAAAACTTAACTGTGAAAGACTCATCATCATGACCTCTGGCGGTGCAAATTCAGGTAGTTCAAATGTAGTACCCTCAGGAACCCCACCGACAGAATCAATAATTTGCGGCAAGTAGTATGTCGTTAATGGATCCATTATGGATATTAAAATCATCACTAATGGAACCCAAATCCACTTCTTATTTCGCCAATTCTCTAGCAGCTCTTTTTGAAATAATGTCATCCATTGCATTACGATTTCACCACCCTCATAAACATATCCTCTAGTGAGGCTTGATTGATTGAAAATGTTGTGATTGGCCAATTCTCTTTAGTAGCTGTGGCTAGAATTTCATCACGTGCACTTTTTACCTCGGAGGCAGTAATGAAAAGCGTGTTCCGTTCTTGTTTTGTACTCATTATAGTTTCTAGATTGTTTAGCTTTTCTTGGTAAAGGCTTAAATCTCCTTCCACCTGCAACTCGATTATCGTAGTTTGATATTTTTTACGTAATTCTGCTATCGAACCAGATTCAATGATTTGTCCTTGATGAAGTAAGATAAGTTCATCACTTACTTCCTCAGCATCATTTAAGATATGAGTAGAAAATAAAATGGTCATTTCTTCTTTTAATTTTTCCATTAGAACTAATACTTCTCTTCTGCCAAGCGGATCAAGAGATGCGACCGGTTCATCTAAGATTAATAGTTTCGGGCGGTGAATAATAGCTTGTGCGATACCTAGTCGCTGCTTCATCCCTCCAGAGTAGCGACCAATTCGCTCGTTCTTAGCTTCGTCCGAAATCCCGACTATCTTTAATAGCTCATCTGCCCTTTTTTTCGCTTCTTCTTTAGTGAGCTTTGCTAATTTCCCACTGTAAACTAAAAATTCCTTACCTGTCATCCAAGTGTGAAAAGCAGGATATTGCGGCAAGTATCCAATTTTATCGCGAATGTCATGGTTCTTTTCTTGATTCTCAAATTGAATAGTTCCGTCGGATGGTTTTAACAGTCCAGATAGTGCCCGTAATGTTGTCGTTTTACCTGCACCGTTAGGACCAATTAGGGCAATGCATTTGTTGTGACCAAACTCAAAGCTAATATGGTCCACGACGGTTTTGGAACCATATTTTTTAGTTAGATTATTTACTGTAAGTAAACTCATTTAACGTTGTCTCCTTCCAAAAATGAAGTAGATAATAGGTCCGACCATGCTAACAAAAACAATAATCAGTACCCATAACCATTTCGGGCCATTTGTTTCTCTTACTTTTACTAAGTCTACAATGGCAACAATTAATAAAATTAGCTGAATAATGAAGAACGGTGCAAGTATCGCCCAATTAATATCTCCCATAAAATCTCAACTCCCCCTGAACATAATAATAATTACATCCCTAACAACAGTGGAATGACTACTGCTAATAAAATTATCCCTAACATAATGCTCCATGCAAGTGGTCGTGCCCAATTAATAGTCCAACCAATTCCAAATCGCTTCTCTAAAAATAGCGCTGGGTCATTCGTGTTAAAGTAAAATATTCCTAGCTTCCAATTGGAATCATCATCCCGATTAATCACTTCTCCATTAGTACCAGTTGACACTTTTATTCTGCTACCACCCTGTCCTGTCGTGATTGCCAAGATGATTGCCCAAAGGGTGAGTATAGCTGTGAAAACTAGCGGTGAAATGGTAAGAATTGCTGGGTTAACTGAGAAAATAAAGGAAAACTGAATGAAAGCAAATAATAGCGTTAATCCGATCCCAGTAACAATAAGGTACATTGACCATCTTCTTCTGAAAATGATATTTTGTTGTAGGGATTCTTCTGGTTTTTCGGCACTAATCTGTTGCTTTGCTTTAGCAATCATAGTATTTAAAAACATAAATAACAGTGTTAAATAAAGACTCATGATTGGCATAGCAAGAAGGATGCGTGTCGATTTATCCTCCCAGTTCGTAACTTCACCGCTCATGTTATATTGAATTGGAATTTGCTCTGGTATACGGTCATAGAACATAAAGGTTATAGTAATCATCGCAAACGTTATGAGAAATGAAATAATAAACCAAGCATTGGAATGGATTAATTTATGACTTCTGAAATCAGTTGAGACGAATATTGCTTGCGCTTTTTCTTGGCCCCAGTTTTCGAGCTGCTTCAACCGTTTCATGGCTCGATGAAAATGTAAGTAGATAAAAAAGGTGCCAATTAGATATAGGAATATTAATAGAGAGAAGGAAAGAGCAAAAGTAATTTCATCTAAGTTATCAATAAAGCTTAGAACTAAAAAAAGTACGACTACTAAAATACTTGCTATTCCAGAAAACTGGACATATTGTTTCCGCAGCTTCTTGATGTTATCCGAATGATAAATATCTTCCGGAATTGATACACCAAAGCTTTCTGTTTTTCGTGTCCAATATGGAATAAACATTGTTAAGATGAAAACCGGAAGTAAAATAAGGAATAGATATATCATATTCATTTACGCAGAACCCCCTTGATAAGTTTCAAAAATCGTAGAACAAAGCCTTAAAAATTCCTCTTCACTAACATCCCGACATATTGATTCAGCAATGAGGGGACGCAAATTTTTCTCCAGCTGCTTCTTATAATTGGCATCGGCCTTAGGAACACCATCCGGATTCACAACAACTCCTTTTTGTCGGTGGATTAGAATAAATCCATCCTGCTTTAATTGTTGATACGCTTTATTAACAGTATGCAAATTTATTCCTATGTCAGAAGCAAGTGACCGAACAGATGGAAGTCCTTCACCAGGTGCAATTTCCTTACGAGCAATCCCTTCAATGATTTGATGGACTAACTGCTGATAAATTGGTTCATTCGATTCAAAATCTAGATTTATTAGCACATTGGAACACGCTCCTTTAGACTGGGAGAGTTCAAATCCCAGGTATTTTGTAATAGCATTAGTTCTAACTGTTATATTAATAGTATAACAGTTAGAACATGTATGTCAATAGAAAAAATCATTACAATTAGTTTATGGTGGAGGGGATAATATAAGAGAAGGTAATGGATAAAAGTACTTGGATTTTTAAATTGGAATGAACAATAGGGAGAGCATTTGATTAATTAATCTGGGATAGTATAGAAGAGACTAATTGCTGAATTTGTCCGAAATAGCATTTTAAAATAAACAGTAAAAGTAACGTTTAGGAAAAAAAGTTAGCCACAGGATTATCCACATGAAAATACGCTATTAATTAGGAAAAATTAAACTTATGCACATTATTCACAGTTAATTTGTGAGTGATAATCAATATGATCCTGTGTATAAATCAAGGGGAAACAGCGCTTTCTTTTTATTTATCCGCAAAAATGGCTTTGGTGTGTGTAACGTTTAGAATAGTGAGGCAAGGCTACACATAAACAGCTTAAGCATCTAAGAAAACAATTTGCTGTAATAAATTTCATAGTATAAAATGGAACCAAGACTACGAGGGGGTGTAGGGGTTGAAGATTATCGTTCAATCATGTATTTTTTCTTTTGTCATTCATCTATTTTATATCGCCGGAACCATGTTAGTAGGGTACTTTCAAACGAAGAATTATCAACCTACCATTGCTGGGAATTGGGATATTGTAGAAACACTTCAAAATGAAGTAGCTTTTGGGATAGTGGGTTCACCTCTATACTTTCTTTTCACATTCCTCGGATTAGCACTGGTCTGTGCTTTAATACTTATTTCCTATAGAAAATTTGTTAGAACTAATAGATAGAGTATTCCTTATAGGAAAGGGAAAAAAAGGACCGAAGCTTAGCTTCGATCCCCTTTTTGCCTAGCGCGGTCTGCACGCTTAAACTCCTTTTGATACAATACTTCCTGCGTCTTGTTTAGAAACTTATCTCTTACTTCACGCTTTTCTCTCGCCGACATGGTCATCCCTCACTTTTATTCTTAGAATAACCATATCTGTAATATTTATGCAATTTTATACAACTTCATCATCAGCACTAGCTTCAAGGCTGGCAAATTGCTGATAGGATAGGTAATGCTCTTTAGAAATGGCAAAGATATCGTATATTTCTTCGTTCTTATTTACTTTTTGATATATTTCTGGGTAAATGGTGTTTCCTAAGGCTACATAAGGAAGTTTTAAAACGGCTTTTGTAGAGCGGAGATTTGTTTTTCGTACCTTCATGAAGATAGTCTCGATTTCATAATCAAAGAATAACTCATCGAAAAACTGCTCCTTAGCAAGTCGATTATACCCTTTCCCGAAATAAGGCTGGCCAATCCATGTTGCCAAAAAACCGTGATTCTGTTCGATATCAAACAGATTAATCGTACCAATTGCCTGCTGATATTCGTCTAAGATCGTCCTTGAGATTAACTCACCGCGTTCTTCTGCTTCAATTGTCTTCTTGGTGATGAAGTAAAACTCATCAGTAGTTGTTGCTTTATGTCTTACATATGGGAATACATCTGGGTGTGACATCAGTTCAAACAATACTGGCACCTCATGTAATTCACGCTTTTTTAGCATCAAAAAACCCTCCTTATTTATGCAGGAGGGTAACCAAAGAAAAGGAAACCTAGTTGGTAGCCCACCCGCGAATTTTTATTAAGATCAACAAAAATTCGGGGTGGGAATCGAACCCACTAGAACCAGTTAAAAAACTGGTGGCGCACCATTTGCCTTCCCCGTTATATTTTGCAATTTGGAAAGTATAATTTTCTTTCCTAGTTGCATTAGAAAAACTATCATAATCGCAAAAGAAAGAACGAATATGTGTTTTTAATCGTTTCGATTTGTAACAATACATATAATACTATGATTATCACTAAAATGGAACAACTTTTTCATCAAAAATATCGACAAAATTTGTTAATTTTTCTTTACATCAGCAAATAGTTGATTTAACGCTAATTCCAGCGTCGGATATGTGAATTGGAACCCGTTTTCGATTGCTTTATTTGGTAGCACATACTGTCCTTTCAACACAAGCTGACTCATCTCCCCGGTAACAGTATGGACTAAAAGCCCGGGTGTAGGGAACCAATAAGGACGTCGCAGACTCTTGGCAAGAATTTGATTAAATTCTTTATTCCGAGATGGAGTTGGAGCTGTCACATTAAGAGCAGCAGATATGTGTTCATTTTCGATAGTAAAAATCAACATATCCACGACATCATCTATATGAATCCAAGAGGTCCATTGCTCTCCTTTGCCAATCTTACCGCCGACAAATAATTTCGTAGGTAGTGACATCAGCGGTAATGCACCACCATCTCTCCCTAAAATCACACCGAACCGTGCAAACACTGTTCGAATAGCCATATCTTCCGCCTGTTTCGCTGTATTCTCCCATGCTACTACAACATCAGCTAAAAAATCATCCCCAGGCTTTTCTGTCTCTTCCGTAAACATGATATCATCAGACACGCCATAGTAACCTACAGCAGACCCACTTATAAAGACTTCAGGTTTGACATCCATATTCTTCATGAGATGAATAATCTTTTGGGTGATTTCGATTCTACTAGATTTAATCTTTTTTTTCTTTTTCTTCGTCCAGTAACCGAATAAGCTCTCGCCTGCAAGATTAATCACCCCATAAATAGGAGGAAGTTTTTTTGCGTCCTCAAATGTGATATATGTAGTATGTTCGGTATTGGTAAATTCCTCTGGGGTGCGGGTTAAGATATAGCTGTTATGATGGAGTAAGGTTAGCCTTTCAACAAGCTTTTTACCAACAAAACCAGTACCGCCCGTGATTAAAAAATTCATACAAATCTCCTCACTTTTGGTAATCTTATATTATGATCATGTTATGATGGACAAAAGAGGTGATGAAGTTGCCAGCAAAAATAAGCCGAATAACAACACAACAAAAGAGTAAACAACGTTATAATATTTATTTTGTTGAAGGTGACGGTGATAAGTATGCCTTTAGTGTAGACGAAGCAATCTTGGTGGAATTTGGACTCCGAAAGGGACTTGAGCTAGATGAAGCAACGATTGATCTCCTCATCCGAAAAGATACAATCCAAAAATCCTATCTGTTAGCAATCAATTATTTAAGCTTCCGTATGAGAACCAGACAGGAAATATATGATTATTTAGTGAAAAAGGAAGTAGAGCCCGAGCATATTATGATCATTATCGATCGTCTCACGAAGGAAGGATTGATTAATGATAAACAATTTGCTGAAGCCTTTACTTTAACTAGAATAAATACAACATCAAAGGGTCCTCTATTAGTAAAACGAGAATTAATAGAAAAAGGAGTTGCCCCATCAATTGCGGAAGAAGCTGTAACACTTTATAACTATGATACACAATTTGAGAAAGCAATGAAATGGGTAAACAAAAAAATAGGCTCCAGTAAGAAAGAATCCTTTAACAAAAAAATTGAGCAGCTCCGAACCACCCTAGTCCAAAAAGGATTTACCTCCGATGTGATAGGCGAAGTTTTATTATCAGTAGTAGATGAGAAAGATAACACTGCAGAATGGGAATCACTAGTATACCAAGGCGAAAAGCTTGTCCGAAAACACTCCCCTAAAAAGTCAGGATATGAGCTAAAAATGAAAGTAAAAGAAGGGTTATATCGTAAAGGATTTCAAATAGATTTAATCAATAAATTTATCGATGAAGAGATTGAAGCAGAATTTTAGGGACTTGCCAGGGAGCAAGTCCCTTGTTTTTTTAGGTATTGTAGATAGTTTAGGGGAAGATGCGCTTATGCGGGAGGAGGATGAGCCTGAGTGAGAAGTAGATGCGCCCAAGCGAAAGAAAGATAATCCCGAAAAGCGGAAGCATGATCCCGAGAGAGGAGAAGATACACCCAAACGAGAGAAAGATGAGCCCAAGAAGCTAAAGCATGAGCCCGAATGGGAATTAGATGTACCCAAGCGAAAGAAAGATAAGCCCAAAAAGTGGAAGCATAAGCCCGAGAGAGAAGAAGATACACCCAAACGAGAGAAGGATGAGCCCAAAAAGCGGAAGCATGATCCCAAGTGAGAAGTAGATGTGCCCAAGCGAAAGAAAAAGATAATCCCGAAAAACGGAAGGATGGTCCCGGATTGGAATTAGATGAGCCCAAACGAGAGAAGGATAGTCCAGAAAAGCGGAAGCATGATCCCGAGAGAGAAGTAGATGCGCCCAAGCGAAAGAAAGATAATCCCGAAAAGCGGAAGCATAAGCCCGAACGAGAATTAGATGCACCCAAACGAGAGAAGGATGGGCCCAAATAGCGGAAGCATGCGCCCAATTGAGAAAAGGATAATCCCAAAAACCTGAAACATACGCCCAAGTGAGAATTAGATAAGCCCAAATAAACCACACCCAAGCAAGAAAACCATCCCCCTCCAACCCCCACTCCAGCATCAGCCCCACGAAATTCCTCTACTTATCAATCACAATCTCTAAGCGGCCATCATCTTCCGCATAAATTTGTTTTGCTACAATCTCTGGACTTTTTAGACGTGAGGGATCGTCAACATGTTGAGATTTAGACCAGAATGGTGTGTTCATTCCGCCCATATAAACGGCGGTGATAGAGAAATTTTCCTCTTCCCATTCTTTTTGTAGGGATTCTGTGAAGCCTCGGATAGCGAATTTACTGGCGCAATAAAGAGATTCATTAACTTTTCCACGTATTCCTGCTGTAGAAATAATCGTTAGGATTCTCCCTTTACTTTTTCGGATAAGTGGAAGAGCAGCTTGTACGGCTAGTATAGTTCCTTTTACATTTGTATCTAAAGTAGTATCAATATCGTCAACCGTATAGTCTTCAATAGGTCCAAATACACCAGTGCCAGCATTATTAATGAAAACATCTAGCTCACCGATACGCTGAAAGGCAATTTGAATAGAAGCATCTTCTCTTACATCACAGAGAACAACTTCTGCGTCAAATCCATTTTGAATTAGTTGATGTTGAACAAGTTGTAACGGATTATTTCTCCGTCCTAATAAATACACGGTATACCCGTGCTTAGCATATTCGAATGCTAAGGCCTTCCCAAGCCCAGTACCAGCACCTGTAATTGCAACTGTCGGCATATATTTAGCCACCTTTTGTCTAATATTAATGTATAACCATTTTAATTGTCTTAAATTGTTGATAAAATGTAAAGTGAGTTGAAGGGGGACTAGCTAAATGAACTATCGGTATAGTGATTTATCTGTGGAGCAATTACTTGCTTTAGTAGGAGAATTTAAAGAAAAAGCCCAAAAGGCAGAACAATTAGGTAATATTAGTGAAGTTCAAATATATGAAAGAAAAATGCAATTAGCTTTAGCATATACATTAAATCCAGAAGACTTTAAACCAGGGAGCACATACGAGTTCCGTCATGACCCAGGTCACCGGTTTAAAATTAACTATTTAGAAGGGGTTTTTGCATGGGGGCATCGCATCAATCTATTGGATGAAGTATATGAAAAAGAAGAGGCAATTCCAATTTCTTTATTAGGGAAAAAATTAGATAACTAATAGACGAGAGCTCTGTTTAGTAAAGGAGCTCTTTTGATTTTAATAAAAATGGAGAGAAGCGGTAGAACTACGCTTCTCTCCTTGTTCACTAAACTGGACTATCGCCAACATATAATTTGTTTTGAAGCTTATGTTCTGAGAAAATCCAGCCTGTATAAGAGCTAATTATCTCGTGATCGTTATTGATTTGCACCACTGCAACAAATGGGTAAAATGTTTTAGAGCGATATCTTAAATCAATAAAACGTAACTCAGTATAGTCATCATATGCACTAATCTCCCAACGGTATATAGGAGAGAAGGATAAAAATGCAGATATATTTTTATCCTGCATGGCTATATCAATAATCGGGGAATTAGGTAATGGAACTTTTTCAAACTCATCCACAATTTCAATATGGCCATCTTCCACTATTCCGACGTAGAAATTAGTTGGTGTCGTAATGGCAACTCGCCAGTAATTTTGCTTTATGGTTGGGGAAGTTGCTATTTCCGTTGTATCTGGAATGAATTCATGGATAGTTTTAACAATTTCTTTTTTCTCCATATAACGCTTGGTGTAATATAATATAATTACTGCGTAAATGATTAAAAAAGTAATGCCAGGATTTGCTCCTAAGACCCATGCCACTATCCCTGCCACATGTAGGGTGAAAATATAAGGATCAAAGGTATTGATGAAACCAAGGGCAATCCATTTATTTGTAAAAGGACGAAATGCTTGTGTACCATAAGCATTGAAAATATCTACAAACACATGTAGGAAAACCGCTAATGCTGTCCAACCCCATAGATGCCAGAAATTAGCTTGAGGAACAAACAAGTGGATAATCGTCGCGATTAAAATACCCCAAGTAATGACGGCAGGGACAGAATGGGTAACTCCTCGATGATGTCTAATATAGGTTGCATTATTACGTAATTTTAATACAGTATCGAAATCTGGTGCATGTGAACCAATAATTGTACCGACTAGGACTGCGTTGAATAAGACCGGATCATTACTCACGGCCGGGTCGAGCGTTGCTAGGCCTGCTAAGGCAACCCCCATAACAATGTGGGTTCCAGTATCCAAATCGAATTCCTCCTATAGAATCTAGTTTGAGGTTTAAAATTTTTCAGTGTGTTTTTAGTGTACCATAAAGGAAGTGGTTATATGACAGTCCAGGATAATCCGTTACATTATTTTAATATTTCTGCATTTCAAAATGATCTTTTAGCTTGGTATTATACAAACAAGCGAGACTTACCATGGCGACAGGATCAAGACCCCTATAAAGTTTGGGTATCAGAAATTATGCTGCAACAAACAAAAGTGGATACAGTGATTCCGTATTTTAATAATTTTATTGAAAAATTTCCTACAGTATATGATTTAGCAGCTGCTGAGGAGCAGGCGGTATTAAAGGCTTGGGAAGGGTTAGGATATTACTCCCGTGCCCGTAATTTACAACATGCAGTGCGCGAAGTAGTGGAAAATTACGGCGGGACAGTTCCTAATGATCCGAAGCAATTAGAAGGATTAAAGGGAATAGGATCTTATACAAAGGGCGCAATTCTTTCTATTGCCTATAATCAACCAGAACCTGCAGTTGATGGAAATGTGATGCGTGTGTTCTCTCGAGTACTCAATATTGATGATGATATAGCTTTACCTAAAACAAAGAAGTTATTTGAATCGGTTACAAGAGAAGTTATCTCACACGAGGATCCCTCATCCTTTAACCAAGCAATTATGGATCTTGGAGCAACCATTTGTACCCCAAAATCCCCTGCATGTTTAGTATGTCCCGTACAAGAGTACTGTGAAGCATTTAAACTAGGCGTTGAGCAACAATTACCGATAAAAACAAAAGCTAAAAAGAATAAAAAAATGCCATATGCAGTGTTATTACTACGAAATGAAGAAGGTAAAGTTGCTATCGAGCAACGACCGGAAGAAGGCTTGTTGGCTAATCTTTGGCAATTCCCGATGGTTCCATTGCAAGAGCTTGAAATGGAATTAGTAGAAAATTGGTTCTTCACCCATTATGGGGTAAGAGTTAAATTAGGAAAAAAACAAGGGGAATTAAAGCATGTATTTTCACATTTAACATGGGAGCTAGGTATATATCCAGCAGTCTTAATGGAACAGGCAGAACAGGTTACCAGTCTTACATTTGTGGAGGAAGAAGAGCTAGGACATTATCCATTCCCAGTTTCTCATCAAAAGATGATGCAGTTCTTATAAGAAATATACTGGAGAAAAACTTCCAAAATATACTATTGAATTACCTTCATAATTACACCTCTATCTGGAAATAGTATTTATTGTTGGAGGTGATAATAATGGCTAAAAATCCTAACAAAACTGTTTCTGGTACTAACGTACAAGAAGTAAAACAGCAAAACGCGCAATCTAAAGCAGGTCAAGGACAATTTGGTACAGAATTTGCTTCTGAAACAAATGCTCAAGAAGTTAAACAGCAAAATCAACAATCTCAAGCTAATAAAAAATAACGATCTACCCTCGAAGTAATGAAGAGCTTCCTATCTCCCGGAGGCTCTTCTTTTTGCTTATCACATTGCTAAATGCTTTATATTTTATTTGACACCCCTTATAATAGATAGAAAAAGTTAGACAAATTGTCGATTTATAGGATGTGTAAATAAATTATATCCAACGGTTAAGTAATTAGAATGGGAAGGGATTAGATGGTAGCTCCGAGGGCTGGTACAGATTTAAAAATTCAAAGCTATAAACATAATGGCAACTTGCATCGTGTTTGGGAAAGCACGATTGTGTTGAAAGGAACGGAACAGGTTGTAATCGGGGCTAATGATAAGACAAATGTATTAGAAAGTGATGGGCGTACCTGGATTACAAGAGAGCCTGCTATATGTTACTTCCATTCCAAGCATTGGTTTAATATAATCGGTATGCTTCGTGATGATGGTATTCATTATTATTGTAATATTAGCTCTCCATTTGTTTATGAAGAAAATGCAATAAAGTACATTGATTATGATTTAGATTTAAAGGTTTATCCAGATATGACGTTTGATTTATTAGATGAAGATGAATATCAAGTTCATAGGGATGAAATGAATTACCCTGGGGTATTAGACCGAATTTTATACAATAATATGGCAGAACTACAGCATTGGATACAGCAGCGAAAAGGACCGTTTTCACCTGGTTTTGTTGATCAATGGTACGAACGATTTCTTACATATAGATTTTAAGTGCAAATAGGTCATGATAACCTTGTTACATGTGTAGCAAGGGTTTTGCTTTTTTTTATAGGGAAAGCATAATAACCGTGGCATGCAACATAAACAATACTATTGTATTCCGTTTTTTACAAAAGAAGTTAGAGAACAATAATTCTAGAAAAAAACAAACAGAAAGTTGATGTATTATGAGCAGTATAAAGCAATTCATGGGGTATGTTAAACCGTATAAATGGAAAATTATCGTTACGATTGTTATTGGGATTGTGAAGTTTGTAATACCACTATTAATTCCATTAATCATGAAATACGTCATTGATGACATTATTGGTCATGAGACATGGGGGACTAATGAAAAACTAACCAACCTCTTCTGGATTATGGGTGGAGCATTCGTCATTTTTCTAGTTCTTCGTCCACCAATTGAATATTATCGTCAATACTTTGCCCAGTGGGTAGGGAATAAAATCCTTTATGATATAAGAGATAAGCTATTCGACCACTTGCAAAAATTGAGCTTAAGATACTATTCTACGACAAAAACCGGCGAAATAATTTCCCGGGTAATAAATGATGTCGAACAAACCAAGAATTTCGTTATCACGGGTTTAATGAATATATGGCTCGATTTAATAACAATATTTATTGCCATTGGTATTATGTTATCGATGGATGTTGGTTTAACGATAGTTTCGATTATTTTATTCCCGATATTTGGTATTTCCATCAAATATTTTTATGGGAAGTTACGTCGCCTAACAAGGGAACGTTCCCAAGCATTAGCAGAGGTACAAGGACATTTACACGAGAGAGTACAGGGTGTTCCGGTTACCCGCAGCTTTGCATTAGAGGAATATGAGCAAAAGGAATTCGATAAAGAAAATAGTAAGTTTTTAAATAAAGCATTAGAGCATACGACTTGGAATGCTAAGACCTTCGCCGTAACCAATACAATCACCGATTTAGCGCCATTATTAGTAATAACGTATTCGGGTTATCAGGTAATCGTTGGTAATTTAACATTAGGTACCATGGTAGCATTCTTTGCTTATTTAGAAAGGGTCTATAGTCCATTACGTAGATTGATAAACTCATCTACTGTACTTATCCAATCGATTGCTTCTATCGACCGTGTATTTGAATTTATGAATGAAAAATATGATATTGTCGATAAACCAAATGCAGTCAAAGCAGGTCGTGTTCACGGCGATATTGAGTTTGATCAAGTATCCTTCCAATATGACGATGAAGGTACTGTGCTGAAGAATATTAACTTGCAGGTTCACCAAGGTGAAACAATTGCCCTTGTCGGTATGAGTGGTGGGGGTAAATCAACATTAATCAGTTTGATTCCACGTTTTTATGATGTAACCGGAGGATCGATAAAAGTGGATGGAATCGATATCCGTGACTATGAAGCAAGATCACTTCGTAACAATATCGGTATGGTACTTCAGGATAATATATTATTTGGGGATACGGTAGCTAGGAATATTCGCATGGGGAACCCGCATGCAACAGATGAAGAGGTTATGGAAGCGGCTAAAGCTGCCAATGCCCATGATTTCATTATGGAACTACCACAAGGATATGATACATTAGTAGGTGAGCGTGGTGTGAAGCTATCTGGAGGACAAAAGCAGCGTATAGCAATTGCTCGCGTTTTCTTGAAGAATCCACCAATCCTTATCTTTGATGAAGCGACTTCTGCGCTAGATTTAGAGAGTGAGCATACGATACAGGAAGCAATGGAAAAATTAGCCTCCGATCGAACAACATTTATTGTTGCCCACCGACTGGCAACTATTACTCATGCGGATAGAATTGTCGTAATCGAAAATGGGGAAATAACGGAAGTAGGATCGCATACGGAACTTATGGAATCAAAGGGAAGTTATTATGATTTATATCAAGTACAACACTTTGATGATTAATGGAAATAATTGTTCCTAGAAAGAGAAACTTTTTACGTGTATCATACGTATGAAATAGAAGTACGTTAAATGGTAAAGGGGGTGAATACAGATGATGCTAGATTTTCTATTTGAATTCTTTGGTGATTTTTCACCATTTTATCTATATGTAAGTGTATTACTTTCCGCTATATATGTTATTCGTTGGTTCCCTGAATTTGAATTCTTTTTCAATAAGCAGGTGGATATAAGAAATCACTACCGATTATATGGTAATTTTGAGCCTGTACTGCATCAAGTGAATGAATTTGTAGAGAGGCGTAATTGGTTAGCGATTATTACGAAACGAATCGAAGTACCGGATGACGATGAAGAAGGAGCTCTTTCCTCATTTTATAAATTTGTTAAAAAACGAGGAGGAGCACAATGGAAAAACAATCTGTATTCACTAACTTTAAGAAAATCAGCCTTTTCGGAGGCATTTTACTCATAATATTTCTAGCTGGATGTTCTGGGAATAGTTCATCCGAGTCAACAGGATGGTTTAATCACATTTTTGTAGACAGCTTTTCTATCTTAATAAAATCTATTGCAGTATTCTTTCATGATAATTACGGTCTTTCTATTATTATCATCACCGTATTAATTCGAATAGTCATTATGCCGTTTATGATTAAACAAACAAAGAATAGTATGCAAATGCAAGATAAAATGAAAATTATCAAGCCTGAAATGGAAGAGATTCAGGCTAAATATAAAGATAAAAAAGACCCTGAATCACAAAGAAAGCTTCAACTCGAAATGATGCAGCTCTATCAAAAGCATAATTTCAATCCACTTTCATCTTTTAGTGGTTGCTTACCGATGCTTATTCAGCTTCCATTTCTAATTGGATTCTACTATGCTATTCGCCAAACACCAGAAATAGCAACCCATTCATTCCTCTGGTTTAACTTAGGAGAAACGGATTACATCATGGTTGCTATTGCTGTATTGGTTTATTTCATTCAGTATAAGGTGTCACAAATTGGACTTGATCCAAAGATGAAAAAGCAGATGGCATTAATTGGATTGATATCCCCAATTATGATAGGAATTATCTCACTAAATACGCTAGCTGCTTTACCATTGTATTGGACAGTTGGAGGATTCATCGTGATTATACAGACCTTAATTTCAAAAAGAATATATTTAGCTCATAAGCGACAACAGGAAGATTAATGAGAAAGCCACCAATAAATCATGGATGATGTTATTGGTGGCTTTTGTTTTTATTGTAAAATGTGACAGAGTACTACAATGTTACTCGTCGGCTTCTATATAAAATCCATCTTTAAAAGTGGTTAAGGCAACTGTATGTCCATCTTTTTCGTAAATTCTCCTAGAGCCCATTTGATCTACTTGCTTCCAGCCAAACGGTTTTACATGCTCTACATAAAGTGTATTGATTCCGATGAAATTAAAAGAAATTTCATGGTCACTGTACTTCTTTTCAACCTGTGCAATGATTGGAATTGGAAAACTTTGTACAGTGGCATGTCTCTAACTTCCAAAAACGAGTACGAAAAGAAATAGGAGAATAATTCCGCTTCTTATTAACTGCCTTCTTGAGTTCATTTGTTTCCACTACATGTACTAACCTATGAGTGTGTTTTTCCGAAATAACACTAACTTAAATAGAAAGCTAAGATGCAAATAGATTAAGGCAGGAACGATTCCTATTAGTAAAGTCGGTAAAATGGTACTGCTTGAAATACTACCTTGGCTAATGGAGAAGATAAACATGGTAACGATTCCGCCTAATGCATATACAATAATCGATAGTAAATATTCTTGTAGTAAGCTACTTATTTTTAATTTCTCAAGTAGATATACATCGACAATGTAGGAGCATATAGATCCAGCTATTAGAAAAATCGGGAGGGAAATAAGAAAAGCAAAGAAGAAGTAGTCAAATAAAACGAATCCAATAATTAATGCACTAAATATGGTTGCTAAAGATTTCTGAAGGAAATACATGGAAAGCACCTCTATTTTTAGAAAATTAACACAATATTGATAAGAAGAATATACCATATTGGAGTATGAAAAAAGACACTTGTGGTTAATTTTTCACAAGTGTCTTATGGATTAGTTAGAAGTCATTTCTTTAAAGGCATTACCTACTGCTTCAATTGTTTGATCGATATCAGCTTCTGTATGCTCTGTTGTAATAAACCAAGCTTCATATTTCGATGGAGCAAGATTGATTCCTTGGTTCAGCATTAGTTTAAAGAACGTAGCGAATTGTTCGCCATCACTCGCTTCCGCACCCTCATAATCCGTAATTGTATCCGTACTTCCAAAGTACACAGTTAAAGCACCACGTAGCCTATTAATGGAAAGTGTCATTCCAAATTGTTTTGCTTTTTCTAGTATTCCTTTTTCTAGGTGGGCACCAAGCTTGTCCAGTCTTTCATAAACACCATCTTGTTTTAACACTTCTAAACAAGCAATTCCTGCTGACATGGAAGCTGGGTTTCCTGCCATTGTACCAGCTTGATAGGCAGGTCCAAGTGGTGCAACCTGTTCCATAATATCCTTACGACCACCATAAGCTCCAATTGGTAGTCCACCACCGATAATTTTACCCATTGCTGTCATATCAGGTTCAATTCCATAGACCTGTTGTGCACTTCCATAGGTAAAGCGAAAAGCAGTGATTACCTCATCATAAATGACAAGTGCTCCAGCCTCATGGGTTAGCTCATTTACTGCTTGTAAGAAACCTTCTTTAGGCTCAACGATACCGAAGTTCCCTACAATTGGTTCCACTAGAACACAAGCCAGCTGATCGCCCCATTTATCCAACGCATCCTTATAAGCATCAATATCATTAAACGGAACGGTTATCACATCTTGTGCAACCGATACAGGAATACCAGCAGAGTCTGGTGTACCTAATGTTGATGGTCCTGAACCAGCTTGTACAAGTACAGCATCAAAGTGGCCGTGATAGCTCCCTGCAAATTTAATCACTTTCGTACGACCAGTGTATGCTCTAGCTACCCGAATAGTTGTCATGACAGCCTCTGTACCAGAATTAGTGAAGCGAACCTTTTCCAATGATGGAATGGCTTCTTTTAACATTTTGGCAAACTGATTTTCTAATGGAGTAGGTGTGCCGTATAGGACCCCATTTTCCGCTGCCTTTTTAATAGCTTCTGTAATATGTGGATGTGCATGACCAGTAATAATCGGGCCATAAGCTGCTAAATAGTCAATATACTTATTGCCATCAACGTCCCAGAAATATGCTCCCTTAGCACGTTCCATATAAACAGGCGATCCACCTCCAACCGCTTTATAAGCTCGAGATGGTGAATTTACTCCACCAACAATATGTTGTTGCGCTTCTTCATGAAGTGCTTCAGATTTAGTAAAGTTCATCATTTTCCTCCTATGTAAAAAGCTTGCTAGCTTTAGTTCACATTACTTATTGTATCGCATTCAACTTGAAAATAAAATGACAAGCCCTCGGAACTACTAGCATATGATGTAGTAATGCTTATAAAAGAGAAAAGGGAGATTGTATGAGTATACTACCATGGTTATTGGTAATCGTTGTCAGCTTCATTATTGCTAAAAGTATCTATGGATTTGTTATAGGAGAAAAAGAAATCATGGGAGTCCGAATGAAGGAGCGCAGCTTTTCCATTGAAATGTTCACTTCTTTAGTGATTACCTATACGATTGTCATAATTGGATTTGGTTTAATTTATTTTATCCTTTCCTTTGAAGGGATTTACTTGGTTGAAGGTGGGGAATTAAGGAAGGTCGGTCCAATTGGATCTTTGATACATTCGATGTATTTTAGTGGTGTTACAATGTTGACGATTGGCTATGGTGATATTACCCCGATTGGTATTGGAAGATTACTTGCGTTAATTGAAGCATTAATTGGCTATATTTTACCGACCGCATTTGTCATTCATTTTGTCAATTCTAATCAGGAGCGGGCAAGAGAATAGCATTCCACTTATCGTAATGTTATAGTGAAGGTGAATTTAAGTTTTGGAGGTTTTATAAATGACGTTAGAAGTAGGAAAACCTGCCCCTTCCTTTGCCCTTCCTAACCAAGAAGGAGAAGAAGTTCGTTTAGAGGATTTAAAAGGAAAGCATGTTGTATTATATTTTTACCCGAAGGACATGACACCAGGATGTACAACAGAGGCTTGTGATTTTCGAGATAATCATGAAAGCTTCAAAGAGCTTGATGCTGTAATCGTAGGTGTTAGTCCAGATCCAGTTGCAAGTCATCAAAAATTTATAACAAAGCACGAACTACCATTTTTACTTTTAGCTGATGAGGAACATAAAGTAGCAGAAGCATATGATGTATGGAAGCTTAAAAAGAACTTTGGTAGAGAGTATTATGGTGTAGAGCGCTCCACTTTCATTATTGATAAAGAAGGTAAACTTCAGAAAGAGTATCGTAAAGTGAAAGTGGATGGTCATGTGGAAGATGCACTGAACTTTATTCGTGATAATTTAGTATAATCGTATAAGGGGACACATATTTTAGTAGAATCTAAGTATGTGTCCCCTTTGTATATCATCATTTCCATGCGATTTATCGTAACCAAATTTTGTAGACTGATTATATTACTTTTCTATTACATAGTTATATAAGCCTAACGCTTTGAATACGTATTTAGTAATAGGATTTGTACAATGTAAAGAAAGGTATGATCAGGATGCTAGAGTCTGCCAAAACGAAAACAAATTATTTCATCCATATTAATCTTTATTTCTTTTTTAAAAGACTATCAGATATGATCGTGAGTACCATTCTATTTTTCTTATTTTTACCTCTATTCTTGTACATTTGTATACGAATAGCGAAAAAAGAAGGGAAGCCTATTTTCAATCGAGAAGTACGAGTAGGGAAAAATAATCGGACCTTTGTCATGTGGTCCTTCCGTACGATGACAAACGGATCCAAGGTCATTCGCCAGCTTCCACCATATCCATTTCCAAGCTCCTGGGATAACGGCGTACCGGATTACTTTAAGATAATCCGGGATAAACATGTTACGTACACGAGTACAGGACTGTGGTTAAGTAAGTATCATTTAGATAAATTACCGCAATTGATTAATGTAATTCGAGGGGATATGAGTTTAATAGGACCAAGCCCAGAGCGACCAGAAATAGTTGATTATTACAACCGCCAACAGATGAAGCGTCTTAAAGTTCGACCTGGATTGACCGGCTATGCTCAAATAAAGGGAGCAACCAATGAAAAGCACGGTTTGAAAATACGATATGACCTATACTATACGCAGAACTGCTCCTTTAAGCTAGATGCTATGATTTTCCTCCAATCTATCAAACGTTTGTTTAAAAAGGAAGACTAATATTGCGTAGCCAGTATCTCATAGTTGGGATCTGGCTTTTTTTGACAGATAGGAACGCATCAAATCAAAGCGTATAGCTCCGAGGGCACAAAGCTTTTCTGATTTAAGTTGTTCAATCTTTCTAATGTGTTTATTATGGAGATAGGGATTAATAGTTATGTAAAGGGGGAATTTAGTTTGGTTATTCTTTTCTCAGCAAATATTTCAGAAAAACATCAGCACACATTGGTAGAAAGCTATCCGAACGAGGAGTTTATTTTTACAACAGGTATGGAAGAAGCAGAGCAACATTTAGAGAGGGCTTCTGTACTAGTGACATACGGTGGCGATGTAGATGAGGTGAAACTAGAAAGGGCTGCACAACTAAAGTGGATCATGGTGCTTTCAGCTGGTGTAGAGCAATTACCTTTTAAGCAAATAGAAGATAGGGGAATTCTGATTACAAACGCTCGCGGTATTCATAAAACTCAGATGGCCGAATATAGTCTTTCTATGATGCTACAAGTGTATAGACAAGAAAAAACACTAATGGAAAATGAAAAAAATAATAAATGGGATAAATCAGTACGCATGAAGGAAATAACAGGGCAAACACTTCTCGTCTTGGGAACAGGAGCAATTGGACAGGAAGTGGCAAGACTTGCAAAAGCCTTCCAGATGACGACAATTGGTGTTTCTCGTAGTGGAAGGCTAGTAGAGCATTTTGATCAAGTATATCCAATCAAAGCGATTAAAGAGGTACTACCAAGTGCAGATTTCATTGTCTCAGTCTTACCAAGTACTGCAGAAACAAGATGCCTATTAACAGAAGAGCATTTTAATCTGATGAAACAGGATGCTGTTTTTATTAATATAGGTAGGGGTGACCTTGTTAGTACGGAAACCTTGTTACAAGCTGTTAAAGAGCAACAAATTGCCCATGCTGTATTAGATGTTTTTGAGCAGGAACCTCTTCCAGAAGATAGTCCACTATGGGCAGAACCAAATATTACGGTAACACCACATATCTCGGGACAGTCACCAAACTATATGGTTCGAGCATTAGCGATATTCCAGGAAAACCTAGATAAACTACTGAACGGTGAAAGTGACTACGTTAATAAAGTTGATCCATCTAGGGGGTATTAAAATGCGAATTTATACAAGATCAGGTGATAAGGGCTTAACTTCATTAGTATATGGAAAAAGAGTACCAAAGAATGATCTTCGGGTAGAAGCATACGGAACTTGTGATGAAGCCAATTCCATGATTGGTCTTGCATCCAGTCTACTAGAAGGAGAGAGCTGGGAAGGGAAGGCTAGTTTTCTAGAGCAAATGCACCGGGTTCAAACGATTCTTTTCCATGTTGGGGCAGAATTAGCAACACCACCGGATAAGGAAGTAGCATGGAAGCTTAAGAAAGAGCATATTGAAGAGCTAGAAAAGCAAATTGACGAGTGGGACCAGCAATTAGATGCCTTAAAGCAATTTATTCTACCGTCAGGCCACCGTGCATCAAGCGCACTCCATGTGGCAAGAACTGTAACACGTCGAGCTGAGAGACTAGCAGTTGGCCTGGTAGACGAATTAGCTAATCCTTTAGTTGTATCCTATTTAAATCGATTATCGGATTATTTATTTGTCGCAGCTAGATTTGTGAATAAAGAATTAGGTGGGGAAGAGTTACCGTTGAATACGGAAGTGTAATTTAATGCTATTAAATTATATGGATACACTATTTTCCAGAGCGGGTAAGAAGCACTAACAACATCTTAGATTTTAATATTATCTAATTCATCGTCTTACAATTCTGTTGAGACACGAGCAACTAAGTTATAATATTTATCCATTACAATATACTAATATTGACAAGACTGAATGGATAGGCGTACACTAATTATAAATATTATAATATGATAATTGTATCAGACTTAGAAATTCTCACGAAAGCGAGGTGCATGACGTGTCAGAAAATAGACTTCAAAAAGCAATTGTTGCATTGAAAGAGTCAGGGGTACGTATTACACCACAACGTCATGCGGTGCTTGATTATCTAATGAACTCAGTTATTCACCCAACAGCCGATGATATATATAAAGCACTAGAAGGAAAATTCCCTAATATGAGTGTAGCAACAGTATATAACAATTTACGTGTACTACGTGAAAACGGATTGGTTCGTGAATTAACATACGGCGATTCCTCGAGTAGGTTCGAAATTAATTTAACCGATCATTACCATATTATTTGTGAGTCATGTGGAAAAATCGTCGACTTTCATTATCCATCATTAGATGAAGTAGAATCCCTAGCAGCCAAAGTGACCGGATTTGAAGTTAGTCATCACCGAATGGAAGTATATGGAACTTGTGAAGAGTGTAAACAGCAAAAAGGACATAAACATTAATGTAATGAATAACCCTGCTCCAATGATGGTAGCAGGGTTATTTTTATACTAAATGGACTAATACCCATTGTCTTACACTATTGATAAACCAAATCTTACTACATTCAGCAAGTTCCTCTATACGAATAACTCGTTCTGAGATTGTTCCTTCATTCAGTAGCTTTTCTCGATACGTTCCAGCTAATAGACCAGACTGTACAGGTGGTGTGTATAGCTTCCCTGCAAGTTCGACGACGACATTACCACGGGTAAATTCCGTTATCTCATGATGTTCATTCCATAATAAAACATCAAACACATCATCTACCTCAGCAAGAAGTTTTTCGTAAACGATACGATTGGTTGTTTTATGATAAAGAAAAATATCATCCTGGGATATCGCATGTTTCGCTAATGAAACAGGTTTGCAGTCATTAACAACAGCCTCTTCCTTTGTGACATCTACGGCTAATTCTCCGTTTGGACAAAGTAAAACTCGCACCCTAAAGTTCCCATCTGGGTGTCTACTGGCAATGTCGTGGAGCATTTCCATTAGCTGCTCCTGGTTGAATGGAAATGTAAAATAGGAAGCGGAGCGCTTAAG
The DNA here is from genome assembly GCF_037975285.1 of Ornithinibacillus sp. FSL M8-0202. Lineage (GTDB taxonomy): Bacteria > Bacillota > Bacilli > Bacillales > Amphibacillaceae > Ornithinibacillus > Ornithinibacillus massiliensis. The sequence goes on along the minus strand of NZ_CP150248.1, from coordinate 1,026,408 downwards.
CCTTCGTACATGATTGTCCAAAACAAGATAATTCCCATCGAATAAACCAATCGTTTCTATGAGCTGGAAATCGTTATTTGCATTAGACAGTACCTTTGCTTTCGTTAAAACTTCATTATATTCTTCATCTTCCATAGAGTCCCAAGTAATTCCGCCACCAACACCATATGTAGCCTGGCCATTATCGTCAATGACTACAGTTCGGATTGGGACATTGAAAATTGCTTCTTGTTCCGGAGTTATAAATCCAATTGCTCCACAGTAAACCTCGCGCGGAGTAGTTTCTAGATCATGAATAATATTCATCGTACTAATCTTAGGTGCACCCGTAATCGAACCACATGGAAATAATGCGTTGAATATATCTACAATCCCTATCTCACTACCAATTTCACCCGTTACAGTAGAAGTCATTTGAAATACGGTCGGATATTTCTCGATAGTAAATAGTTCTGGTACCTTTACTGAGCCAGGCTTTGCTAATCTTCCTAAGTCATTTCGTAGAAGATCAACAATCATAACATTCTCAGCCCGATTCTTCTCTGACTGAGAAAGCCATCTGGCATTTTCTTGGTCTTCTTTTATAGTGTTCCCTCTACCAATCGTTCCTTTCATTGGCTTCGTTGTAATTTTTCCCTCTTTAAGATGGAAAAACAATTCTGGGGAAGCGGATAATACATGAAAACCTTCTATATCTAAATATGCGCTATAATTGGCTGATTGTGAACTAGCCAGTTGTTGGTAATAAGCAAAGGTGTCTCCATGAAAAGCTGCATCCATACGGATTGTGTAATTAACTTGATAGGTTTCTCCATGCTCAATATGTGTTTTGATTTGGTTGATAGAACGGTTGTATTCCTCCGTAGAGGTATTGAGCTTCCATTCTGTAGTATAGAAAGATCCAATTGATTTGTTAGCTATGTTACTAGTACCTTCATATATTCCAAACCATAAGAGTGGCATACGATTTGTATCAAATACTTTCATGGATTGTTCAAAGGCTGGTGCTGCCTCGTAGGATACATAGCCAGCAGCATAATAGCCATTATGAATAGCATCTTGAACCTTCGCTAAACTAGGAACAACTTGATCAATCTCATCAGTAGTTATAATCTCAACAGGGTTTTCAAAAGTAGTAGAAGTTCCATTAAAATCAAAATGAAGGAAGGGTTTATGTTTATTCATTCATTACGCTCCTCTTCGAACTGAAAAAATTATCTAATAATGCTAGGCCACTTTCGGAAAGAATAGATTCTGGATGACCTTGAATTCCTTCTATCGGATATAGCTTATGTCTTAACGCGGCAATATCACCAGCTTCCGTATAGGCACTTATTTCTAGGCATTGTGGAAAGCTGTTTTTATCTACTATAAGAGAATGATATCTTGTAATTTGTAAAGGGTTTGCTAATTCTTTAAAAATGCCCTTTCCATCATGGGTAATAGAAGAGATCTTACCATGTGTAGGCTCGCTCGCCTTAATTATATTCCCTCCAAATGCTTCTGCTATAATCTGATGACCTAAGCAAACACCTAGAATTGGATAGTCTTGATACAGCTCCTTGACAATATCTAAACATATCCCAGCATTACTGGGATTGCCAGGACCAGGTGAAAGTAATATATGAGATGGTTGAAGAGTCTGGATAATGTCTAATGTTATTTCATCATTTCGAACAACAACAGTTTCTTGATTTAGCTGGTCTATATATTGAACTAAATTAAATGTAAAAGAATCATAATTATCTATTATAAGTATCAAAGAAATTCCTCATTTCTAAAAAACATCGCTTTTCTTTTTGTGATTATATGTAGGAATGTGAATTACATATTGATTATTTCTATATAACTCAGGCTACTTGTAAAGTTGCATAAGTATTTTAGGTGCGGAGGGGAAAAGATGTATTACTTTGCTCATTTCTAAAAAAATAACATCTACCGATAGGCAGATGCTATTTGGTGTTATTATTTTTCTTCTGTTCTCTTTGGTATTTTCGGGAATTGTATTTTTCATCAAATTCCTTACCTTCGAGATCTTTATCTAATGTTAGCGGTTGTTTGCAATGCATACATGCATCAACACGTCCTAGCATTTTGGTAGGCTTCTCACAGCTTGGACATATAATTGGAACTGCTTTTGTTGAGAGCATCCCTATCCAGAAGTATACTACTGTACTCAATACAATGGAGATGACGCCTATAAGAAAGAATATAGCCATTAACCAATCAATCTTCTTTACTAACAAACCTATGTACATAAAGCCAATTCCCGCAAATATAAGTATTAGGGCAAAGGAACGGATTTTATTGATTTTACTCGAATAAACTAGTTGAGCCATACAAATGTGTCCTCCTTATTATATATGTGTAGTATAGCATTTTTTTATAAACAATAGAATTGTTTTCCTTTAATATGGACATAGTATATGAAAGGTTCATTGCACACGATAGCCTAGATATGAATAGAATACATTAGTAATGGTTGATATTAAACGACATTAAATAAAAGTTGAGAAATAGTGTTGACTTAGGTTGATATACATGGTAAAGTTATATCCGTTGCTCAAATGACATGAATCATTTAGCGACAGATGACTGAAAATAAATTAAAAAAAGTGTTTGACATTATAAATGCAAACATGATATATTATTAAAGTCGCTGATTTGAGAAGCGAGTCAAGAAAGTGAAAAACTTCTTGGAAAAAGTTGTTGACATAATGCTGTCAACGTGATAATATATAAAAGCTGTTGTTAAAACGGCGATAAAGATTTGCTCCTTGAAAACTGAACAAAACAACCAGTATGTTTAGAATAACTTAGGCGAACGCCTAATAGTTATTCTTATGCAATCAACTAGTGCGACAGCACTTGTTGATCGAATGCCAAGAAGAAACATACCCTGTTTTTTCTATTAAAGAATTACAGAAGCTAGCAGCTTCTTTGCTAAGAATTACCTATGATTGATTGGTGTCAATCATAGACAAACTTTTTTGGAGAGTTTGATCTTGGCTCAGGACGAACGCTGGCGGCGTGCCTAATACATGCAAGTCGAGCGAGTGAAATTAACTGATCCCTTCGGGGTGACGTTAATGGATCTAGCGGCGGACGGGTGAGTAACACGTGGGCAACCTGCCTGTAAGACTGGGATAACTCGCGGAAACGTGAGCTAATACCGGATAACACTTCGAACCACATGGTTTGAAGATGAAAGGCGGCGCAAGCTGTCACTTACAGATGGGCCCGCGGCGCATTAGCTAGTTGGTGAGGTAACGGCTCACCAAGGCGACGATGCGTAGCCGACCTGAGAGGGTGATCGGCCACACTGGGACTGAGACACGGCCCAGACTCCTACGGGAGGCAGCAGTAGGGAATCTTCCGCAATGGACGAAAGTCTGACGGAGCAACGCCGCGTGAGTGATGAAGGTTTTCGGATTGTAAAACTCTGTTGTTAGGGAAGAACAAGTACAATAGTAACTGATTGTACCTTGACGGTACCTAACCAGAAAGCCCCGGCTAACTACGTGCCAGCAGCCGCGGTAATACGTAGGGGGCAAGCGTTGTCCGGAATTATTGGGCGTAAAGCGCGCGCAGGCGGTCCTTTAAGTCTGATGTGAAAGCCCACGGCTTAACCGTGGAGGGTCATTGGAAACTGGAGGACTTGAGTGCAGAAGAGGAGAGTGGAATTCCACGTGTAGCGGTGAAATGCGTAGAGATGTGGAGGAACACCAGTGGCGAAGGCGACTCTCTGGTCTGTAACTGACGCTGAGGCGCGAAAGCGTGGGGAGCGAACAGGATTAGATACCCTGGTAGTCCACGCCGTAAACGATGAGTGCTAGGTGTTAGGGGGTTTCCGCCCCTTAGTGCTGAAGTTAACGCATTAAGCACTCCGCCTGGGGAGTACGGCCGCA